>JAFLDQ010000041.1 GCA_017302355.1 Dechloromonas sp. | reverse complement strand
CCCGCCGCCGCCGGCGAACAGCGGCGGCTCGGGCTGCGGCGCGGTCGGCGTCGCCCAGGCGCCGGTTTTCCAGATGGCGGGCTTCCATGTCCCGGCGCGCCAGGCAACGAAGCTCACGCCGGCCCCCACTCGTCGCCGGTGACGCCGGTGCCGATCAGCTGCGTGTCATTCACCTGTTTGACGTTGACCGGGATTGCCGTGGCTTCGAGAGCGGCGACGACGGCGCTTGCCAGCGCGCCGAGATCGACGCCTCCGGCCGAGGCGGTAGACAACGCCTTGCCGGCGCTGCCGGCGCCCTGGTGGCTGGCCAGCAGCGCATTCCAGACAGCGGCGGCGATGGCGGACGGAGTCAGGGCTTCGGTCTCCAGGGTACTGCCCGTCATGTAGCCCAGCCCCATGATTTCGGCGACGCCGTCGACGGCGATGGCGCCTTCGCCGCCCATCGTGGCGATGGCGCCGAGCACGGCGTCGCCGTCGACGGCGACGGTGGCAGCGCCGCCGCTGTTGAGCGAGGCGACGATGGCGGCGACGCCGTCGACGAGGATCTCCGCCGTGCCTGTGGCGCCGACGATAAGGCCGCCGATGGCGCTGCAATCGATTGTGACGGTCGCCGCACCGGCGACCGGGTAGCCCATTTCTCCCGCGGCGGCGCCGTCGACCGCGATATCGGAGCGGCGCCAGGACTTGATCGCACCGCCCTTGACCGGCAGCACCCAGCCGCGCGGCGTTCCCGCGGGGATGCCGTAGACGTTGGCGATGCCCTCGCCGGCGACGACGGTCGCCTCGCCGGCGTTGAAGCCGAGCGCCAGGGCAAACGCCGCATCTTTGGCGCGGTCGATGGCCAGCGCCCCGGCGCCGCCGGAATAGCGGCAGGGGCCGCCGCCCGCGCGGACGCCGTTGACGACCAGCATCAGCCGCCCCAGCCCAGATCGACGGCGAAGGTGAACGGCGAGTTGTTGGTCGTCGCCCCCGCCGAGAACAGCATCCACGCCAGGCAGGCGCCGTCGGCGATCCTGGGCAGGCTATTGATCTGATTGACCAGGTCGCGCTCCGACCACATGCCCGACACCGGGATACTGATGTCGGCGAGCGGCTTGACCAGGCAGACGGCGAGGACGCCGGAGCCGGTGTAGGCCGTGCCGCCGGAAAGGGTGAGCGACTGGATGCTCTGGACGCCGGTATCGCCGCCCTGCAACGGCAGGAAGGGGCCATAGCGCCCGGCGGCGTTGCCCGAGTGAATCACGCGGGTGGCGTAGGCGTCCGCCGCCGCGCCGCAGCTCGGGCTGCCCTGGAAGGCGCGCGAGGCGGTGCTGGCGGCGTTGGTGTAGCTCGACGCCGAGAGATTCGGGCCGCCTGCCGTCGGCGCGGTGACGCTGACGACGCAGGCCTGGACGCCGGCGCCGTTGGCGTAGCGGTGCGTCGGCGTGCCGGAGAGCGTCCGGGCGCCGGTCCCGGTCACGTCCGCGCCGCTGAGCTTGTAATAGCCGATCAGGTCGACCAGCTTGGCCTGCCACGGCGCGCCGGCGGCGGCGACCAGCGCGGCGCCGACCGAAAGCAGGTGCTTGGTGGCGGAGCCGCCGGGGTTGCCGCCGTGCTGAACGCCGATGATGCCGGTTCCGTCTCCGGTGGATTCGTTGCATCCCTGCCAGGCGAGAGACGCGCCCGGAAAGGTTCCGGCATTCGGCGAGCCGGCATTGCCGACCAGCAGGTGCCAGCCGCCGGCCGTGTGCGCCGGGCTGGTGATCTTCGACCCTTCGGCGCGCAGGTATTTGCCGGCGCTGATCTGGGTCAGCAGGTCGTCGTGCGAGGTGTAGCCCATGTCATTTGCTCCAGGCGAAATTGCAGAAGCCGGCGAAGATGCCGGCGGCGACCGTGCCGGCGCACTGGCCGATGAAGTTGATGTAGTCGCCGTCGAAGATGCGCGGCGCTCCGGGGTGCGCCTGCACGAAGTTCTTTTCGGCCGGGGTGTTGATTTCGCGGGTGGCGATGTCGGCGAGCGGATCGACCAGAACGAAGGCGAGCAGGCCGCCGGCCGGGGCGACGAAGGTCACGCTAACGATCGCGTCCACGCCGGTGTCGCCGCCGGACAGCCGCGCGAAGGGCATGCCGGAATTGGCCACGGCGGCATTGCCGGTGGCGATGCTGGCGATGTTGACGACGGCGCTGCTGAGGGCGATGGCCGGCGAGGTTTTTTCGACGCCCCCGCGCAGGTAGTTGAAGGTGAGCGAGCCGCCGCCGGCGGTCGGGGCGACGGCGACGATCATCACTTTCCAGCCGCCGGGCGGCGGATTCTGCGCCGCCACGCCGTTGACCAGATCCTGCTGGTCGAGCGAATCGCCGTCGATGAACGGGTAATACAGCCCGTAGCGCAGCGCCTTGAGGCGGCCGACGCAGTTCGCCGTCGGCGTCATGACGTGCCAGTCGGTCAGGTGCATCGTCGCCGGCGCCTTGTCGGCGCCGTGGAAGATGCCGCGCAGGCCGTCCAGGCGAGCGGCTTCGAGCGGCGCCGCGGCGTAGTACTGCGGCAGCGGGTTGCCGGCGGCCATCGACAGATCGACCCAGCCGAGCGCGCTCGATGCCTGCGAGGGCGCCTTGCGGAAGCTGCAGAAGTGGGTGCGGCCGTCCTGGTTCGCCAGGATCAGGTCGCGCGTGCCGTTGAAGCCCATGGCTTACTCGGCGTTGACCGTGAGGCCGGATGCCTCGATCTGCGGGCGGATGTTGAGCGAGATCGGCAGGTCGTCGTCGAGCGGGATGACGAGGGCCATGCCGACGGCGCCGGAGGCGGTGTCGCACCAGATCACGTGGGTCGCCGTCTGCGTGGCGCCGCCGTCGGTGCGCTTGCCCCACTGAATCAGGTTGGCGTTGGTCCGCGTGGCGCCCGAGCCGCTCCAGGCGGTGGCCTTGGTCTGCGCGACGCGGGCGTAGCCGGTGTAGGTGCACTCGTTGGCGAGCGGGTCGGCTTCGTCGACCGAGACGCCGGTGACGAGGGCGAGATAGCCGGTGGCGCCGGCGCGCCAGGAGGGGTCGACGCCCTTCAGAAAAACGTCGAGGGCGTCGGATTCGGAAACGTTGGCCAGTGACATGGCGTTACTCCTGCGGAGGGGGAAGATCGGACTCGACCTGCGTGGCGCGCACGATGTTTCCGGAGCCGTCGCGGACGACGACGGTTTCGGTCTTGCGCGGGGGCAGGTTGAGAGTAACGGGGGTTTCCGGCACGGTGATGGCGTTGTGGATCACCGGCGCCGGGGCGGCGGGCGCCTGCACGGCGACGTTGATCGCCGGGGTGGGGGCATCGGGGAGCGTCAAGTGGTTCTCGACCCTGACCTCCGGCGCTGCGGCGGGCTGCACCGTGGTCTCGACCCTGACCATGCCTTCCGGGATGGTGATCGGCGCGGTGACGTTCAGGTAGATGGCCGGCGCCGGCTGCGGCGCGGCCGGCTCGGCAAACGCCGCGGCGGCGCCTGTTTCGAGGCGGACGGCGGCCACGCCCTTGAGTTCGGCCAGCGCGAAGGCTGCGGCCATGACGCGCGTCAATTCGTCGCTGTCGAGATCGCCGTAGGCTTCGAGCAGCGCGGCCTGCAGGGTTGGCAGGTCGGCGGCGTCATCGACCAGGCCGCGCACGGTGTCGATCATGCGGTCGACTTCGGGCCGGGCGGCCGCGGCGAGGCGACCGGCATCGGCGGCGAGCGGGTCGGCGGGCTTCCTGGGGGCAGGCTCGGCGAACTCGGGGGGCGGTTCCGCGGGATCCTGCTTGACGGACTCCGGGGTTTTTTCGGGGCCGGCCGCATCCGGAGCAGCCGGCGCGACCGAAGCTTCCGCCGCCAGATCACCGTCCTGATACCCGTATTCGCGCATCCAGTAGGCATTGGAGAACCGCGCCCCGGCATCGTAGTTGCTCTTGTCGCGTGCGGCCTGCGTCCGGTCGCGGGACTCCTGATCCCAGAGATCGAAGCGCGGCGCGACGGCGCCGGCCCAGTTGATGTCGACGATCCAGCGAATCAGCTGATTGAGCGCCGCGGCGACGATTTCGGCGTCGCCGTCGCGCAGGTCGTTGGCGACTTCCAGCCCGGCCGTCGCGCTGGCGCGGTTGCTGTTGGCCTCGGTGGTCTGGTTGGTGCCGGTCAGCGCGATGCTGACCTCGCTGCGGCAGTACATGACCAGCTTTTCGTAGAGGTCGGCGCTGGCGCTCTTGCCGGCCATCTCGACCAGCTCGACGCTGCCGTCGTCGGGGATGGTGGCGACGCCGTCCTGGATCAGCGCTTCCAGGCTGTCGAGCAGCGTGGCGCGCTCTTCCGGCGTCGCCGAGCGCGGCAGCTTGCCGACGGAAAACGCGCTGCCGAATTTCTCGGTGAAGGCGAGCCAGAACTTGACCCCGCCTTTCTTGAAGACGATGGGCCAGAAGACCATCGAGAGGTCGGCGAAGCCGTAGGGGTTCTGGTAGGTGGCGTCCTGGCGCGGGAGAAGGAACTTCATCGGCGGAAGCTCCTCGCCGTGGACGGGGTTGTCGCGGGTCTTGAAGCGCAGGGCGTTCTCGGCGTCGAAGTGGAACCACTCTGGCGGCTTGCCGATCACCTCGGCCGGCACGATCAGGCTGCCGGCCTTCCGCCACAGAATTTCCAGCGGCTGGTAGCCGTAGAGGACGGCGTCCATCGCCTCGCCGATCAGGCGTTCGAGGTCGAGATCGGCGAAGATCGCCTCGACCTCGCGGGCGACGCGCGAGCGGGCGCGGCCGCGGTCAAGCCCCCATTCCAGCGCCTTGACGGCCGACTTGCGGCGACGCACGCAGCCGCCGACGTGGGCGTCGGTGCGCAGCTCGCGGTAGAGCTCGATGCGCCCGCCGCGGGCGCGCAGCACCGGGTCCGGGTTCGGCAGGTAGAAGCCGAGCGCGGTGAAGTCGATGGAACGGCCGCGCCGGGCGATGTGGTCGGAGAGTTTCATGGTCAGTAGCCCCGGAGGTTGACGCGCTCGCGGCGCGGGCGGGAGGCGATGCCGGGCGAGCCCAGGCCGCTGGTCGCCAGCATCCACAGCATGTGCAGCGCGTCCGGGCCGTCGTCGTGGTCGGCGCGCGGGAAGTGGCGCAGCTGGTCGATCAGCGTCGTCTGGCTCGGGTGCAGGCGGATCAGGCCGTTGGCCATGTGCGGCTGCAGGGTCTCGATGCGCAGCAGCTTGTCGGCGTGCGGCTGCACGGCGCGGGCCGGAACCGGGACGCCGGCGGCGGCGCTGCGCTTGACCAGCTCGGAGCGCAGGAACTCCTGGAACTGGACGGTTTCCACCGCCCACACCAGGCAGCGGTACTGGCGCTGCAGGGCGATGATGTCCTCGATGATGCGGTCGGGCAGACGTTTTCTGATCTGCGCCTCGACGACGTCGAGGATCCCGGTCGCCCGGTTGAAGCCGCCGACGAGGAGCGCCGACGGGTCGCGGCTGGCGCCCGAACGGCCGAGCGATGGGTCGCAGGCGCCGTAGAACACCCATTCGGGCAGGCGGCTGACCCAGAAGTCGATGACCTTGGCGAACGGCGCGTTGTCGCCGGCGACCGGGTCGTTCTGATATTCGCTGTCGAAGGTGTCGTGGCCGTCGCGGGCGCGGATCTTCATCAGCGCCAGCAGCGGCCGGGCGGCCCAGGAAACGACGCTGCCGGCGGTCATCTCGGCGGCTTTCGCCGCGTAATAGGCGTCGGCCACGGCCTCGCCGTCGTTCCTCAGCAGCTCTTCCCAGCGCTCCCACAGATCCATGCGCGCCGGCCATTCGACCAGCGCCTTGAAGCGGGCGGCGCGCCACAGCGGGTTGTCGAGCGTGCGGGCGAGGACCGAGTCGTAATGCAGCAGGGTGCCGATATAGACGACGTCGTACTTGGCGCCGGCGCCGCCGAGCGGCAGCACGGTTTTCGACAGCCAGGCGTGCAGCTTGTCGCGCTGCTCCGGGTTCCGCACCTGCTCGTCGTTCTCGATGTCGTCGAGGACGCACAGGTCGGGCCGCCATGGACCGTGGCGCAAACCCCTGAGTTTCTTGCCGGAGCCGGCGACCTGCACCTTGACGTCGTTCCTCGTCAGGATCGTCCCGGCCTGCCAGACGCGCCCCTGGCCGCTGGCCGCGGGAAAATCGGCGGCCAGGCGCGGGTTGAACTCGAGCTCGGCCTTGATCGCCTCCAGCATCGGGTAGGCCTGATCGATCGAGTCCATGACGATGACCGGGTAGCGCTTCCTGCCGCTGACGATGCACCACAGCACGAAGAGCTGCGACACCAGCGTCGACTTGGCCTCGCCGCGCGGCGCGGCAATGGCGTCGGCCTCGCCCTTCTCGCTGGCGACGATCTCCGGCAGGCGGGCGAACAGGTAGCGGTGCAGCGCGCTCCGGTGCGGGCTGCGCACGTAGTGCGGGAAGTAGGCGCCGCAGAAGAACTCGAACGACGCCACGGCCTCGCCGATGCGCCGGGCGCGCTCGACCGGGTCCGGCGAAAAGCCGGATACCTCGGCCTCGATCCGCTGCCGCAGCTGCGCGGCATAGGCGGCGAGGTCGTTACTCGCCTCGCGCGCAGTGAGCTTCTTAACGCTGGCCATTGGCCGCCCGCCAAGAGAAGGGAGAAGGGAGAAGGGAGAAGGGTGCGGAGCCGGGGGGTTTACCCTTCCCCCTTCTCTCTTCCCTCTTCCCGGCCTTAACGCTGCCCACTCGCCCAGGCCTCCACGGTCGCCAGCAGGGATTGCGCCGTTTCCGGATGGCGGCGGACGGCGAGGTCGACGAAGGCCTTGATCGCGCCGTTCTCGATCGCCAGGCGGTCGGCCTCGGGCATCATGCCGCGCGAGGCGGCCTTGAGCTTGGCGACGGTGTCGCCGAGCAGCCCCATCGCCTGCATGGCGTTGGCGACGTCGGTGCTGTCGGCGATCGTCTCCAGCAGCGCCTCGCAGCGCATCAGGCCGGCGGCGACGATGCGCGCCATCGCCTGTTCGATGCCGCCGCCGGCGACGATCAGGCTGGCGGCGCGGAACTTGTCCCAGTCCTCTCCGGCATCGCGCGCCGCGCGATACCAGTTGCGCGCCGTCGCCGAGGGCACGCGCACCTTCCTGGCCGCGGTTTCCAGCGGCAGGCCGCCGATGTAGGCGGTGCGCAGCTCGAGGCGTTTTTCGGGCGGGTGCGCCATCAGTCGACCCTCCCCGGAAAATTGGCGCGCAGGCGCGCCACGTCCATGCCGCGCTCGGTGCAGCGCGCGGCGTCGCCATCGACCCGCACCAGGCCGACATCTGCGAGAAAGTCGAGGTCGGCGCGGATGCGGTCGGCGCTGGCGGCGATGCCGTGCACCGTCTCCAGATCGTGGCGCAGCCGGGAAACCGTGGCCAGCGGCTCGAAGCTGAGCGTCGAGAGAATCGCGTTGCGCCGCTTGTATTCCTTATTCGTCACTGCATGCCCTTCTGCGTGATCTGGTTCATGATCAGCCTGAGCAGGTCGCTCTGGCTGCGGGTCTCGCCGATCAGCTGGTTGAGCTTTTCCTCGGTGCGGTTCTGGGCGCGGTAGACGTTGGTCAGATCGCCGTGCGTCGGCGACGCCTTGGCCAGCGCGGCGATGTCGCCGAGCCCGCGCTCGATCTCGTCCATGCGCGCGTATTGCTGGGCCACCCGCTCGTTGATCGCGTCATCGCGCCTCTCGATTTCCCTGAGGATGATCTTCGCGAAACCGGCGACGCAGCCGAGGAAGGTCAGCAGCAGGCTGATCAGTTGCCAGAGTTCGATGGTCAGGGTCATGGGGACGGGAAGGGTAAGGGTTCGTGGCGATTGAGGGCGCGCTCAAGATCGCGCCCCGGAGCGTCGGACGAGGGGCCCCCGCAGGGGGATCGGCCAGCGCAGTGGGCGCCAGCGACCGCACGGGGCGCTGCATCCCGCTCCGCGGTCGCATCCCCAAAGGGGCCCCTGCTCCGCGCTTCGCGGTCGCCTTGGCACTCGACGCAGGTCTGCACGCCGGGGATGAGGCGCCGGCGCAGCTCGGGGAGGTACTCGCCGCACACCGCGCACTGCCAGGCCGACGGAACGGCCGGGTCGCCGTGCGCGCGGCGCCGGTATTCGGCCAGCGCGTCGCTGCGCATTTCCTCCTCGCGCTCCTGGGCGCGGTCGATGTCATCCGGCATGGCTGGGCTCGCCGGGCTCGCCGGGAAGGGAGAAGGGGGAAGGGGGAAGGGTTGGGCCGGCGGCGAGCAGATCGAGGTTGTCCCCGCGATACAGCACCGCCCTTCCGTCGGCGAGGATGCGTTTTTCGTGGCTCACTGGCCGGCCTCCCCGCGCCCGTATTCCATCCCGGCGACGAAGCTGTCGTAGGCGAGCTGGTGCAGGATGTGCGCCAGGTCGAAGCTGTCGCCGACAGCCCAGCGGGCGGCGTCGTAGGCCAGATCGGCCGCCGCGACGACGCGGCGCATCTGTTCCTGCGGGATCTGCTCTTCGCTCACGCTCAGCCTCCCGGGAAGAACCGCGCCGGGTCGCGGGGAGGCGCGGTTTCACCCTTCTCCCTTCCCTCTTCCCCCTTCCCGCCTAGAACCGGCAGGTCACCATCGGCATCGGCAGGCCGGCGCGGAAGGGCTGCTGGTCGCGCCACGACTCGAGGTCCGGCGGGGTCAGCAGTTCCGGCTCCCACAGCGTCAGGGCCGGGCGGCAGGCCGATGCGGCGGGTGGTGGCCATGGTGGACCAGGACTGGAACAGGCCGACGACAACAGCAGCGGCAGAAACCAGCGTAGCGATCTCCGCGTCGCCGAGCGGAATGGAGTAGCCATAGGCCCTCGCGATGGCGGTGGCGGCGCCGAGCAGCGCCGTCAGGCTGCCGGTCCACACCGAGGCGCGCTTCCAGGTTTCGGGGTGCGCCAGTTCCTGGCCGGCCCGGAGCGCCTGGAGGAAGTCAGGCAGGGTGAACAGGCGGGAGACGAGGCCGGGGTTCGTGGTTGGTGGTTCGTGGTTCGAAAATCCGTGAATCGTTGATCGTGGATCGTGATTCGAACCACGAACCACGGGCAACGAACCACCGGGCGCCGGCAGCGGCGCCAGGCTGCGCCGCAGGTGCTCGAGGCAATACGCCATGCTGCGCGTCGGCTGGCCGTAGGGGCTGCCGGGCAGGCTGGCCCACTCCTTGTTGCATTTGCCGATGGCCGCCAGCCACTCGCCGGCGATGACGTCGCCGAGCGCCTCGCGGCGGTCGATCAGCCACAGCGCGGCGATGTCCTGCGAGACCGGGGAGAAGTCTGGCAGCTGCGTCGCCGCCCGGCAGTCGTCCCAGGTGCGGCTGAGGAACTGGTAGGCGCCGGCGGCCGTGCTGGTGAGCGGACGCCCGCCGGATTGCCGCGTGACCTTCTGGCGCGGGTGGTCGGCCCAGCCGGAGAAGGCGCCGCCGCCAAACAGGGTGTTGTAATTGGCGCCCTCGCAGCGCCGGATCAGCGACAGGAAGGCGCGACAGTGGTCGTTGCCGAGCAGGATGAGGTAGTCGGTCATGGCGTGGCCTCAGGCGTCACGGGCAGCGACAGGATCAGCAGGCGCGCCGTGGTGATGGCGACGACGGCGGCCTGCTTCTGCTCGGCGGTCATCGTCGATTCGAGGATCAGGCCCATGACGGCGGGGATGACGGTCTCGGACATCGCGCGCAGGCCGGCGGGGGTGGCCGTCGCGGCGCACGCGCTTTCGATGAGGGGCTGCGCCCTGGCCAGGCCCTCGCGGGTCGCGGCGTCGATGGCCGGCTCGACCTGCAGGCCGATGACCAGGCCGAGCGCGACCGGACAGGCCGTGTCGCGGACCTCCTGCAGGGTTGGTTGGCGGACATCGCCGCCGGGCGTGGCGCAACCGGCGAGGGCCAGCGCGGCGAGGACGCCGGCGATCAGGGCGCGCGCGCTCACCACAACACCGCCCAGGCGATGATGATGGCGAAGGCGAAGACATACGCCGCCCAGAACAGGCCGGCGAGGTTGGGGCAAAGGCTCATTGGGGCTTCTCCTGGCAACGGGTTTCGGGCAGCCAGCACGGCGCCTGCGCCGCGCTGAACATCCGCGCGCGCGTCTGGAGGGTCGGCGCGGCGTTGCAATAGCCGTAGCGCTCCGGAGCGTGGGACGAGGGGCCCCCGTAGGGGGATCGGCCAGCGCAGTGAGCGCCTGCGACCGTGGCCGGAGCGCTTGCATCCCGCTCCGCGGTCGCATCCCCCTCCGGGGGCCCCTGCTCCGCGCTCCACGGTCGCCCGACCAGCCCGGAGCGCGGCTTGAGCGCGACTTCGGACGGCAGGTAGTGGAGGCAATCACGGCATGGCATGCGGCAAGGCTATCCGCGCGCGCGCGAGCCGGTCAGGGCGACGGGGTTGGACAGGCAAACAAAAGCCCCGCTCTGGGCGGGGCTGGTGGGCAGCAGATTGGCCGGCTGGGGTTCGGCTTACTCGCGACGGCGCCCCGTTAGGAAGACGACGGCCAGCCCGGTCAGCGCCAGGCTGGCTATGGTGGCGCCTGCCCACGGCTGTTCGTGAATGGCAACATAGGCGCCGCCAACGACGCCGGACATGCCGATCAGAAAGGCGAACACCTGCCCCAGCGTGCGTTCGACGAAAATATAGGTGTTGACACGCTTGTCTTCGGCGCGACGATGCTCGGCCTCGATTTGGGTCTGGGAAATGACCCAGTCGACAGCTTCCGGTTTGAATTGATGGAGGCGCTCCATCTGCGCAACCGGAATGATGGGGCTGTCGGTTTCGTGTTGAGAGACGGTCAATTCACCGTCGCGGCGATTAACCCTTGCAGTGGTCGACCTGTTGGCCATGTTCCGCCATGCCTCGCCTCAGGTCCTCGGCGACCTTCCGATAATCCCCACGTAACGCTTTCGCGTCGCGCTCGAACCCGCCTTTCGGGCGGACATAGTCGCGGTCGTCCCCAAGCACAAGCACGCGGCGCGCGCCCTCTATCAGGTTTCGCAAGTGATCCATGCGCCGATAGTAAGGCAGCGCCCGCGATCCGTCCACACCGGCTTTGTAACAATACCACGGTAAACGTTAGTGAAAACATGGGACAGACCACGGTTTTCCGCCTGAGAAAACCGTGGCTGGTCCCCGGTTTTACCCCGCCGAAGCAAACGCCGGATTCACTTCCGGTTTAGCCGGCGAGGTCGGGCACAGATCGCCGAACGCCGCGCGCTCGTCATCAGACAGCTTCCGGCAGCGCTGCACCGTCATACCGTTGCGAATCGCGTTGGCCTTCTCGGTGTCGCCTGTAGCCCGGTAGTTGGCTTCCAGCAAGCGCCATTCGCAGGCGTCGTCTTCCTGGAAAAACCCGAGCAGTCCGCCCCAGCCGTTGCCCGAGCCACCTGCGGTGATGCCGTTCCGGCAGGTCGTGGAGGTAATCGGCGAGGTGGCTGACACGTCAGGAACCATGCGCCCGGACAGGCCGCCGGCCCCGGTTGTGACGCTGATGTTGCCCACCTGGCCGCCGGTTGCCGTGGCGTTCCCGCCGGCAGCGTGAGCGTTCCCGCCCGCACCGCCGGTCGCGAATGCGCCGGCGACCGAGGTCGATCTGGCCGAAGCCGCAGCGCTGGCCGATTGCGTCATGCTGGCAGGTTGCCGATCGGGCTTGCTCTTGCTGCGCTTGTCGTGGCTGGATTCGCCGCGGTCGCCGGCAAATGCCGTGCAGGAAATTGCGAGTATTGCAATAAAAAATGCGGATTTCATGTTCTCTCCTTCTGGTTGTAAAAAAATGTGGGGCTACTGACGGCGGGGGGAAAGAGTGGAGGGTTGCCGGAAAACCGGGGGAAAACCGGGAAAACCGGGGAGAAAACCGGGGACAGACCACGGTTTTGAAAACCGGGGACAGACCACGGTTTTCGCCTGATAAAACCGTGGTCTGTCCCCGGCTTTCCGTGGTCTGTCCCCGGCTTTCCAACAGGTCGAAAGTCAGCCTGTCCTGGAATCTGTAGAGCACCCGCCGCGCATCGTCGAGGCTCGCGGCGTGGGCGATGCGCTCGGCAATGGCTTCGTCGGTCCAGATCATCGTCCAGCCCTCCGCCGTGTCAAAACAAGACCCCCTGCACCGGCTCGCCCCGGACGTTGTCCGGCCGGGCGATGGCGTTCTCGATGGCTTTGCCGCTGCAGCCGTACTGGATACCCAACTCGAACACCGCCTCGCGCACGCTGTAGCCGCCGGCCGTCGTCAGGCGGTCGAAGTCGGCGCGGATGGCGTCCTGGGCGCGCGACCAGATCACCTCCTTGAGCGACGGGATGTACAGATCGGCGCCTGGGCACCACTGGACGATGCGCGCGGCGGCGGCCTCGCCGACGATTTCGGCGAGCTGCGCCCAGCGCCGGGCGCCGGCCGGGTTGCCGCCGCCGACGACCGCCGGGACGGGAAACTGCTGCCCCGGCCAGGCGCCGATCAGCGCCGCCGCGGCTTCCGGGCCGGCGACGCGGATCAGGTCGCTCGCGCTGCGCGGGAAGAGCGGCAGGCGCGAGAGTTCGGCGAGCAGCAACGGGGTCATCTCAGATGCCGAGCCGCTTGCAGTGGATTTCGAGCGCCTGGACCACCTTGCGCAGGATCTCCGGGGCGCAGAATTCGAGGACGGTGTCGGCGCCGAGCATGCGTTCGGCGATGCCCTCCATGTACCTTTTCGACATCGCTCCGACCGGCGGCTTCTGCGCGGCGCCGATGCGCTGGGCGAGGCGGTAGATTTTACGGCAAGGGATCTGCTTCTCTGGCGGCAGGCGGAAGACGAAGGCCCACGGGTTGGCCGGCCGCGTCCCGCTCTGCTGCGCGTTCTGCAGCCGGCGCAGGTGGTGGACCACGTCTTCCATATCGAGCGCGCTCATGTCGGACAGGCTGGCCTTGCCGGTGACCTGCATCTGGATAGCGCGGCGCTCGTCTTCGGTCAATCCGAGGGCCTTCTTGCCGGCCAGCGCGAAGATGATGGCGCGCAGGTTGGATTTCCTGATGGCGTCCATCCCTCAGTCCTTCGGGGGCAAGGGCGCCGTGGCTCGTGGCTCGTGGCTCGAAAATCCGTGAATCGTTGATCGTGGATCGTGATTCGAACCACGAACCACGGGCAACGAACCACTAACCTCTCCCTTCCCGAGCACGCCCTCCGGGCCGGCCGGAAAGTGCGCCCAGTGCGTCACCCGCCCCGCCGGCATGCCGTCGGCGAGCAGCCATATCCGGTCTCCGTAGTAGTCGTAGTATCCCGGCCACACCCGTTCGCCGATGGGGGCGTCCGGCAGGCACAGCAGCACCGTGTCCTCGGCGTTCGGCAGCACGTCGTCGGCGACGTGCCAGTGGATCGTTTCACTCAGTTTTTCCATGATTTCCTCCGTTAAGACTGTCTCCCGAAGCCCGCGCGGTAACGCGGGCTTGAGGCGACCGTCTAGAACGCGACGCCGTCCTTGAGCGCCGCGGCCGGGCGGAACTTGACGACCTTGTGGGCCGGCACGGCGATCGCCTCGCCGGTGCGCGGGTTGCGCCCGGTGTGGGCCTGGCGCAGGTTGACGACGAGCTTGCCGAGGCCGGGGAGGACGGCTTCGCCTTGCTCGGTCAGCGCGGCGGCGACGACGTCGCCGGCGGTCTTGAGGACGTGCTCGACCTCCTTCCGGGCGACGCCGGAGATCTGCGCGGTCTTGAGGATGAGTTCGGATTGGTTCATGGTTGTGCTCCTGGTGGGTGAGAAAGGGTGCGGGCTCAGGGCGCCGATTTGCCGGGAAAGGAGCCGGCGCGGATGGCTTTTGCTTTTTCCCCGCCCGCTGCGGCCGTTATGTGCGCCACGGGCCGCTGGGCTGGACGTGTCAGTAGTGGCGCCCCGGAGCGTCGGACGAGGGGCCCCCGAAGGGGGATCGGCCAGCGCAGGGGATGCCGGCGACCGCGCTGGGGGCGCCTGCATCCCGCTCCGCGGTCGCATCCCCTGCGGGGCCCCTGCTCCGCGCTTCGCGGTCGCCCTCCGGGTCGGCGATGCGGATTGCCTCGTTGACCAGGTCGGCGATCAGGACGCCGGGCTTGTGGTCGCGGATGCGTTTGAGGGCGGCGAGCATGGCCGGGGCGCCGGCGATCATCTGCGCCTCGCGCAGGTTGGTGGCCGTGAATCCGTCGCGCAGCGGCACGCGGGCGATGGCGCCGGCCGAATCGGCGGAGCCGGGGTGCATGATGTCGGCAAACTTCGGCGCGTTGCCGCGCATCCTGACTTCCCATCGGGGCAGCGGGCTCATGATGCGTCCTCCATGAGTTTCTGCGCGGCGCGCCCAATCGACAAGAGAACTTCGCCGATCACCATTGCGGAGGCGGCCTCGAAAAAAAATTCCACTTCTTCTTCGATTTTGTCGTTCCGGCGGTCCCTGACCGAGACACGGATATGGACGCTCCCCATGTTTCCCTCACGGTCGTAATACGGCCCTTCCACTTCGACAAACACTGTTCCAGGTTGTGCGAGCGAGGTTACTGTCGTTGTGCAATGCATCACGCGTCCTCCGTGTTCCCGGCCAGGAACACCGCGACTGCGGCGCACCACGCCGGATCGAACGGATGCTCGGGGTCGACCAGGGCGGACACTTCCGCCAGCGCGGCCGTGCTCTCGGCGACGACGATGACCTGGTGACCCGCCGCGCCCACACTCCAGGCGGCGGCGATGCCTTCA
This sequence comes from Dechloromonas sp., assembly GCA_017302355.1. The sequence goes on along the minus strand of JAFLDQ010000041.1, from coordinate 9,204 downwards.
TGGGCCAAGCCGCACGCGCGTTTTGGGGCTTTGCGCAGGGCCATCATGCCGCCACCTCCGCCAGTTCGGCCGCGAACGGAACGACAACAAAGGCCTCGCTCTGGCCGATGCGCAGGCCGGCGATGCCGGCGGCGGAATCGGGGTCGGCCTTGATCGCGTCGCGGTTGAGCGCCGGGGTGTAGCGAACGAATTCGCGGTGGCCAGCGGCTTCGCAGGCGGCGATGACGTTCTCCTCGGTGTCGCACAGGCGCACCGAGGGCGGGTTCATGCGCCAGATCAGCTCGCCGGTGGTGAGCGCCACGGTCTTGACCTTGTAGTTGTTGGTCAGGATCGCCCGGTTGGCGTCGGCGTAGATCTGCAGGCCGTGGGTGAGCGCCTCGATTTTTCGCCGCAAAGGCTCGGCGACCTTCTCGTGCTCCTCCTTGACGGCGGCGAGCACGTCGTTCATGTCGGCCTGGACGCGCTCGAGCTCGCGGCTGGCGATGCCGATCGCGGCGATGGCCGCGGCGGCGGATTCGCGGTTCTGGGGGACGTCGACCGCGGCAGCGGCGGACTTGATGCGGGTTTTCGGCGCCATGTGCGCTCCTTTCAAAGCTGACAATAGGTGATGAGGGATTTGCTGCGGGAAAGCGGCCCGCCGGGGCGGACCAGCTCGCGGCCGGCTTCGGTCAGCCGGACCGTCTCTCCTTTATGGCCGCGCTCCGGCCGCACGATCAGCCCGGCGCGCGCCAGACGGCACAGCGCGGTCGACGGGTGGGCGAAGCGGACGAAGATCTGGTCGCTGGTCATGCCCCCGCAGCCGCGCAGCGCGAGCAGGATCTGGTGATCCTGGCCGCCGACGGCGATGCCGCCGACGCGCTCGGGACGGGTGCGGAATACAACGGTGTGGCGGCCGCGCATCAGGTGCGCCCCGGAGCGTCGGACGAGGGGACCCCGCAGGGGGATCGGCCAGCGCAGTGGGCGCCAGCGACCGCACGGGGCGCTGCATCCCGCTCCGCGGTCGCATCCCCAAAGGGGCCCCTGCTCCGCGCTTCGCGGTCGCCCTCCAGCGGCACGAAGGTCGGGCGCACGGCGATGGAGCCGAGCAGGGTGCAGGCGATGACGGCGGCGTAGGGCAGGCTGCTGCTGTCGTAGCTCTCGGCCGCATGGGCGATCGCGCTCTCGATCGTGTCGTGGAAATCGTACGGGAAGGCGACGGCGTAGCGGGTGCTGGCGCGGGTAACGGCGTCGCGGGCGGCGATCTCGCGCTCCATGCCGGCGATGCGTTCCCGCAGATCGGCGATCTCCTTCGCCTGGCGGATCAACTCGGCGTCGCGGTCGACGGTGTCGGGCATCACCTCCTCGGCGGCTGCGGTCGACGCGGTTTCCGCGGCCATTTCCTCGGCGCCGGCGCACGGTTCGATGTCGAAGCCGATCATCTCGGCGTAATCGCGGGCGGTCTTCGCCACTTCGGACTCAGGAACCGCCGCGACCAGCGGTTCGTCGGCGCCTCCGCCCGCCGGCTTGAGCCGGATGTCGATCAGCAGGCCGGGGCGCGGCTTGTAGACGAGCGGCGGCTGGGCGCGGTTGAGGGAGCTCATGTGCATCTCGATCGCGCCCCCGGCGGCCAGGCCGTCAAATTTCTCGATCAGTTCGCGGCGGGTCATGCCGGACGGGCCGGCGGCGACGATGGCGGCCAGCACTTGCTGGCGGGTAACGCGGGTTCTCCCCTGCATTTCAAAAACCTCCTTAACGGCCGGTTTTGCGGCCAATGGGTTGCGGAACGGGCAGGCGGCGCGGCCTGCCGGGGTGATGCGGTATTCGGCGCCGGCCTTGACGACCCACTCGCCGGCGTGCGCCAGGCGGTGCATCTCTAGCGTTGCGGCGCCGGATTTGCCCCAGCGCTCCACGGCCTCGTCGGCCGCCAGCGCGCCGGAGGCGCGCAGCGCGAGCAGGACGCGGCCGGTGTGGCTGTCGGCGGTGACGGCCGCGGTCATGACTGCCACCTCCCGGCGATCCGCCACGCCTGGCGGACGGGAAAGCCGAGGCGGCTGACGAGATCCCAGGTGTCGGCGACGCGGGCGCCGATGACGCGGGCGCGGCGGATCATTGCGCGCCCCCGGAGCGCGGAGCAGGGCCCCACGCAGTGGGATGCGACCGCGGAGGGGGATACGGCGCCCCGGCCGGGGTCGGGGCGCCCACTGCGCTGGCCGATCCCCCTGCGGGGGACCCTCGTCCGACGCTCCGGGGCTCCACCTCGCTCCACGCGATCTCGCACCCGTGCCACGGCGCGCGGAAGTCGTGCACGGCGCACCCGGCGTCCGCGTCCCAGTGCCGGCCGCTGCTGCATTCGCCGGCGAAGATCACGTGCAGACGCGGGCGGGCTTCGACGCGGATCAGCGGCTTGCCGGGCTCGCCGATCCGCAGATCGACGCTGGCGACGATGACCGAGCGGTCGGAGAGGTCGTGGCAGACGTAGCGCACGGCATCCAGCCGCGCGTCGATTTCGGCGCGGGCGACGGCGCGCCGCGCTTCGGCCTCGCGCCATTCGGCGTGGGTGGGGTTGCGGCGGTTGCTGCGGATGACGGACGGGTTCATGGCTTGGCTCCTTTGGCAGGTTTGTGGGGGCAGGTCTGGCAGGTTTTCCAGATCCGCATGGCGAGCGGGTTGTGGGTGGGCGCGTGCCCGAGGGCGATGCGCCGGCATTCGCTGATCGGCATCTCGCCGTCCGTGGCCGGGCAGGCGCGGATGACGTGGTAGGCGTCGATCACGCGCCGGGCGAGCTTGTCGGACATGCCGGCCTCGTCGTTCGGGCTGAGCACGCGGGCGAGCAGCGAGCGGCTGCAGCCGGCGCCGAGACGGGCGGCGACGCCGGCCTTGCCCTTCTTGTCGGCGGCGACGGCGGCGACGAGCAGGCGCAGCGCCAGTTCCCTGGTGGCTGGATCAAGCATGGATCGCATCCTCGTCGGTGACCAGCGGCGCCCAGACGACGGCGTCTTCGTTCGGGTCATAGACGACCTTGGCGCGGCAGATCATCGGCGGCCGGGGGCCGGTGTTGCGCACGGGGTCGAGCCGGTAGCGGGCGGTCGCGCCTTGTCCCCGCTTGCCCAGCCCCTTGCCGGCGCGGGTGCGGATCAGGTAGCCGGCGGCATACAGCCAGCCGAGGTAGTGCTCGGCCGCCGCGAGGGCCACCGGCACGGCCGCGGTGCTGGCGTGCGCCGCCAGTTCGCGGGCGTTGAGGTCGCCCGGCAGCATGCGCAGCGCGCGCCACATCTGCTCCTGGCCGAGCCCCTGGGTGACGCGGCTGCCGTCGCGCTTGAGGCGCGGGGCTTCGAGGCCTTCGTCGCGCTGCAGCCGGTAGCCGGTTTCGGTGGCGACGTTGCTGATCTTCGTGCGGAGGACGATGGCGACGATGCCGGCCTTCTCCAGCGCCTGGCAATAGGTCGTTACGGTGTTGTCCGCGACGTTGGCGGCGCGGGCGATCTGGTAACGCGTCCACTCGCCGTCGCCGCGGGCGCGGATCGCCTCCCAGACCAGCTGGCGCGGGCCTTTGCCGCCGGCGTATTCGGTGACGGGCTTACGCGGCATCGTTGCCTCCGTCGTCGTTTTTCAGGCTGATGATGAAGGTTGAAGCGATGCGCACATGTGCCATCACACGCTCCTCCGCGGCGCATCGCCGGTATAGAGCGGCCGCTCGCCCCAGGTAGCGAGGTCTACGCTGTCCCAGCCTTCGAGGCTGGCGGTCTCGAAGATGGACGCGAGATTGACCGAGACGCGGCGCACGCTGCCGCTGGCGAGCTTGACCAGGTGGTCGAGCAGGTCGTCGGCGATGCGCACGCCGGGGCAGTAGATCGGCGCCAGGACGCGGACGTCGGCCAGGCTGACGGGCTGCGCGGGGATCCACGACAGCACGCGGCCGTGGAAGCGCTCCCAGCGCTTGAGCTTCTGCGGCAGCATTTCCTCGCCGAGCAGCAGCAGGGTGCTCTGGCTGCCTTCGTAGATGTCGCGCACCAGCTCGACCAGGCTGTCGCCGCGCACGCAGTAGTCGAACTCGTCGATCATCAGCATGCGGTTGCTGGTGGCCAGCTGCTCGCACACCTGGTCGAGCAGCTGCGGGATGGTGCCGTGCGGCTGGGCGCCCATCTCGATCAACACCTTTTCGAGCAGGGCCTTGCGGCCCCAGGCGCTGCGCATCTGCACGAAATAGGCGCGGTTTTCGTTGGCGATGGCCAGCGCGGCGGTGGTCTTGCCGTACCCGGCCGGGCCGTACAGCGCGGCGATTCCGGGCAGGCCGGCGGTGCGGTTTTTGAGCCGCTCGGCGGCGGTGCGGACCAGTTCCAGGTTGTAAATCGCGGCGATTTGCGACATCATTCAATCTCCATGTAGTAGTGGTTTGCTGCATCCGGCCGCCGCCTGTGTCACCAGGCCGCGGCCTTTTTGTTCGTGGTTGGTTGTTCGTGGTTGGTGCTTCGATCCACGACCAACGATCCACGATCTTCACCCGGCGCGCTTCAGATACGCGCGCCCCTGGTTGCTCCCCGGCCAGCGCTGCACGAAGTTGGCGTCGAGGGTCGAGAGGGTTTCGCCGGCCTCCTGCCGGCGCTTGAGTTCGCTCCATTCGGCATGGTTTTCCGCGGCGCTGCGCTCCGAGCGCGGCTTCGCGGCCGGAGCCGGCAAGGTCGTGACCGTGGCTTTCGGCAGGCCGGAAACCGGCATGACGACACCGCCGATCACCATGTGGCCGGTCCCCTGCGCGGCGCCATCCAGGGCGCGCGCGGCGCGGCGGGCCTGTTCCAGGCCGTGGCTCGTGTGCGTGACATGGTCGAAGCCGGGCAGCACCAGCTTGCCGGCGGCGGCGGCCTTCTCGCGCAGGTGGCGGCCGAGCAGGTCGTCGATGTCCGGGCTGCCGCGCGTTTCTTCCTTGAGCTTCTTCCGGGCTTCCTTGAGTTTTTCCTTCTGCACGGCGGCGGCCAGCGCGGCGATCTCGGCGCGGCTGGCGCCGGTGCGCTCCGGGCATTCGGCGATGCAGAGGAATGTGTTTTCGTGATGGACGACGATGCGCCCGAGATCCTCGGTCTCGAACACGTCGACTTCGTTGCCGGCGTCGATCCGCGCCAGTTCGGGATGGACGAACCAGGCGCCGTCGATCAGGAGGCCCTTCTTCTGCGCCGTGCGCCGTCCGTCGTTGCCGGCGGGCCGCGCCAGCAGGAGGTCGAGGGCGCGCTCGTCGCGGATGCGGCGGACCTCGCCGGTCCAGGCGGCGGCGCGCCGGAAGGGGCTGGCGCCGTTCAGGCCGCCGTGCTCGCGCTGCTCGTAGATGCCCGCCAGCCATTCGTTGATGCGCGCCTGCAGGAATTCGCCGGTGCACGAGCCGTCGACCACGTCGGCGAAATCGACGATCTCGCCCTTCCTCGCCAGGCGCTCGGCAAAGGAGCGGCGCGCCTCGATGGCCTTGCGCTCGGCGACGTTGTGGCCGGCGAAGTTGGGCAGCAGCTCGAGGATCGAATGGTTGAGCGTGCCGATGAAGCGCTCGATGTGCGGCTTTTCCTCGCCCGAGAACGGCGCCGTGGTGCGCTGCTCGATGCCCAGCGCTCCCAGCACCCGCTGGAAATGGTCGGCCTGGTAGTCGGCGCCGTTGTCGGTGACGATCTGTTCCGGCACGCCCCACGCCAGCAGCGCCAGGCGCAGCGCGTAGCAGTGCGTTTGCGTCTTCGGCGTCGGCGCCACGACGACCAGCGAGCGCCGGCAGTAGTTGTCGATGACGCAGCTTACGGTGTAGCGCCGCTTCTTGCCGTCCGGGTCCAGCAGCAGCCAGTCGGCCGGGGTCGCGTCCATTTCCCAGCGCTGGTTGAGGCGCAGCACGTCCTCGCTGGCGTTGCCGTAGGCCACCATGGCGCGGTTCTTCCAGGCGTCCGGGTTGGTTTGCTGCAGGTAGAGCTCGCTGTTTTCGGCGATCCACGCCTTCTGGAAGCGGTAGCACTGGTGGTAGCTGGGCGCCTCGAACAGCACTTCGCCGCTGGTGGCGTCGATTGCGGACGTGGCCAGCAGGGCGTGCAGGTTTTCCGTCGTGATGCCGGGCCGCTCGATCAGGATTTTCTTGGCGTAGGCCGCCAGCAGCGGCGTCACCGAAAAAACCGTCTTGCCCTTCAGGCCGGAACCGTTACGCCGGTCGATCAGCGCCCCGTAATCGCCGCGCTCGTAACGCGTGACCCAGCGGATCAGCGAACGCGCCGAAAATTCCGGGTAGGCGGTGCGGATCGCCTTGTCGGCCGGCACTTCGCCGCGCGCCCAGGCCGCCGCGAAGGCGGGAAAGGCGTGCGAGCGCTTGATCGGCTGGTTTTTCTTGCACCACAGCGCCCACAATTTCGCGATTTCGCAGTGCGCCTTGAGCGACAGGGCCTCATGGCCGGAAAGCACGGCCGCCGTCTGCAGGAAGGCCTCGGCGCGCTGCTGGCGGTCGGCCAGCGCCTGCGCATCCTCCTCTTCGAGGCGCCGCAGCGCCTCGGTCGCCAGGTTCATGACCAGGGTCATGCCGCGAGGGTTGTCGACGCGGTCGAACAGCGCTTCCTGGGCGCGGATTTTCTTGAGGACGGCGGGTGGCGGGGCGTAGAGGCGCTTGATGCCGCCCCGGCCGCGGGATTTTTCCTCGACGAAGGACCAGGTTTCACGGGCGACAACAAGTTCGAAGCCTTGTCTGGTTGTCGGGAAATCCGGCAGCCGCAGCGCGGCCAGATCGGCGCAGGAATAATGGGTTTTCATGGTGCGCACTCATCCCGATCACAAACGGTTCGCGGAGGAATTCCGGCGATCATGGCTGCTGCTCGGGTCGCCTCATCAAGCTGCCGAATCCTGGTCTCGATACGCTGACGGTATCGACGATGCGCTGGATATGCTTGAGGAGGTTCTGGGCGCTCCGCTCGGGGTTCGCCCGCCGCGGGATTGATTTCACTCATTTCCCCATCCTCTTCAGCGCCTGGATCACCTCGGCGGCCGGCAGCGGCACGCTGACCAGCCGCGCCCGCCCGTAGGCCCGGTCCACCACCACCAGCGTGGCGTCGCCGCACAATTCGGCGGTGATGTCGGCGTCGACCCCGGCGGCGCTGATTTCCGCCGCCGCCCGGATCATCTGCCGGCGCTTCTCCAGCACCGCGCCGTAGCGCTGCAGCGCGCTCTTGCTGACATCGAATCCGCGGTGCCGCAGCTCGTCGGCAAAGGGCGTGTAGCCGGCGAATCCGTTGTCGACCAGTCGCGCGTCGATTTCGGCGCGCACCTCGGCCGGCAGGCTGTTGATGCTTGATCTGCGTCCCATGCTCATCTCCTTCGTTGGTCCAGCACCGCCTCCAGCGCCTTCTTGCGCGCCGCCAGCCGGCGTTCTTCGTGGTGCAGCCGCGCCCAGGCCAGCAGGTCGGCATCGTCCGCGCTCACCACTTGCCGCCCGCCGCGCTTCTCGGCGAACAGCCCCAATAGCACGTCTTCCCCGAGCGCCGCGTCGAACGCCATCGCCCGCTTGAACGGGATTTCCCGGTCGCGGTGCGACGGCGCCACGTAGCCGTCCAGGGTTTCCTTGCTGATCTTTTCGCCGAGCAGCGCGCTCATTCGTTCGGCGATGCGTTCGCGCGTCAGGCCGCGCTCGCGCGCCTGCTCCATGGCCACCGCCATGCGCGCGGCGATTTCCACCTGGCAGCCCAGCGCGCCGGGCCGCTCTTCCACTCCCCTCGCCCCCTGGGAGAGGGGCCTGGGGTGAGGGCCGGCGCCGCAAAACAGGTCGCCGGAGGCCGTATCGGGCAGGGGCCGCATGTCAGTCGGCCGCCCCCGGATTGACGGTCTCGCCGTCCTCGTCCGTGGTACTCTTGACGTTGATCCAGCGTCTCCACAGGCGCGGGTTGCCTGCCGGAACGTCGCGGTGGTAACGCGACGGCCAGATCGTCGCCGGGTCTTCCCGGAGCGCCATCGCGATCACCCGGTCGACCTTGGGATACGGCACGCCGAGCGCGCGCTTGATCACCGAGGGGTGCAGCCCGTAGCAGCGGGCCATGGCCGCCATCGAGCCGAACACCTCGCGGATTCGGTACTTGATGTACTCCCGGGTCCAGTCTTGCGGAGCGGTGGGTTTTTTCGCCATGTCAGTTGGGTCGTTAGTAATTGACAAGACGAAGAATAAGCCACATGAGCAACCATAGTCAACGGTTGCTTATTGTGGAAGGCGTAAATTTTTTGTGCGTCTTCTAACTAGCTGTTTTATATGGTAAAAATAAAGTGCAACCAAAGCCAACAATAAGCAACGCACTTGCTTATTCGTGCAGCGATCTTGCCGCTCTTAAATTGCCTGGTTTTCCGACCAGTCGACAGGGGTGGGATAAGCTCGCTAAGAACCTCGATCTTCCATATATTGAAGAGCGGAGCCGAGGAAGGGCTGGTGTAACAAAAAAATACATTCCAACAGAAGATATTCGGGCTTTGATTAACCAGAGAGAATCCGGAGGTTTTTCTCTTGGTAAGCCCGTTCAGTCAGTTAGCGAGTGGCCTGATGACGGGTCGTTCGAAATCCCTGTAGTCACGACCAACAATTTCCCTGACCAGGCACAGCAATCGTCCGCGCCGCTGTATACATATAGAGGGGGGCCGGAATGGGGCGGTTTGGAGCCCGATCCGGGAACGACGGCGCTGGTCGCCCGCTGCATCGTCGCCGCCGAGAAGCTGCTCGGCGACGCCTATACCCGCCAGCAGACGGTGACCCTGGCGATCGACGTCTGGGGCGCCCTTCGCCGCATGTTCTACGGCCGCGAGGCCGAGAATATCCAGGCCATCGCCGACGCCGACCTGGAGTTGCTGACGCGCTTCGTCTTCAACACCAAGCGTGCCCTGAATCCGCCCGGAAAGTAACCAGGAGTTGCAAAAAAAAGGGCCGTCAGGCCCATTTTTGTGACAACGACCCTTCCGGCCGTTTTTTACCGGCCGCGCCCCGCAAACCCTTTATCCGCGGGCCTTCGCGCCCTTTCGCCCCTTCCCGCATCAAATCCGCCCCCGTGCCATTTAACGCGCCCCCTCACAGTTGCTGATAGTGTTTCTTGAAGTCGAAAGATTCCGGCATGACCCCCTGAACTGGACCCCGTTGTCAAGACAGATATTGTCCGAGTTTAAGCTGCGTCGATCACTACAATTGCAGCGGAGCAGCGCTGCCCTGTTGTTGCGAGGGGAGAATCCCCCGCGCAGCGTAGCGGAGCG
>JAFLDQ010000040.1 GCA_017302355.1 Dechloromonas sp. | reverse complement strand
CTCGGGTCGCGCATCCCAACAAATACGTCCGCTATTCTCAGCTTGCCTTCCGTCTCCATGAATCGCTCCAAAAAGACAGAAAACTACACAAATCAATCCCCTGTGAACAGACCCTTTGTAACCCCCTGATCGTAAACGACTATTTTCAAGCGTCTACGACGGCGTCATTCATGCGATCGCCCTGCACATGTTTGCGACGAGGTGGACGCTAGAATGTCCGGATCAAAGGACATTCCCGATGAGTGAAATCGAGCATTTCGATGTAGTCGTCGTCGGCGCCGGAATCTCCGGGATCGGCGCCGCCGTGCATCTGCAGCGGCGGCGCCCGATGCGCAGCGTCGTGATCCTCGAGGCGCGGGCCAGCATCGGCGGCACCTGGGATCTGTTCCGCTACCCGGGCATCCGCTCGGACAGCGACATGTATACGCTGGGTTTCAACTTCAAGCCGTGGACGCAGGCGAAGGCGATCGCCGACGGCCCGTCGATCCTCAAGTATCTCGACGAAGCGGCGCGCGAGGCGGGTATCCACGACAGGATCCGTTTCGGCCACCGTGTCATCGCCGCGGCGTGGGATTCAGACACCGCGAGCTGGCTGGTGACGATCCAGCATGCGGAAAACGCGGTCCAGCTGCGCTGCAATTTCCTCCACATGTGCTCGGGCTATTACGACTACGCTGCGGGATTCACGCCCGAGTTCGCCGGCCGCGAACGCTTCACCGGGCGCATCGTGCATCCCCAGCACTGGCCGGCCGGCCTCGACTACCGCGGCAAGCGCGTCGTCGTCATCGGCAGCGGCGCCACGGCGATGACCCTAGTGCCGACGATGGCCCGCGACGCCGGCCAGGTCACCATGCTGCAGCGCTCGCCGACCTATGTCATTTCGCGCCCGGCCGAGGACCGCTTCGCCAACGCGCTGAAGCGGCTGCTGCCGCCGATGGCCGCCTACGGCATCGTCCGCTGGCGCAACACCTTCCTGCACCAGATGATCTTCCTGCTCGCCCGCGCCTGGCCGGGGCCGGTGCGGAAATACCTGCTGGCCAGGGTGCGCGAGCAACTCGGCCCCGGCTATGACACGGCCAGCCATTTCACGCCGCGCTACGACCCGTGGCGACAGCGGCTGTGCCTGGCGCCCGACGGCGACCTGTTCGCGGCGATCCGGTCGGGGCGGGCGAACGTCGTCACCGACCGGATCGAGACCTTTACCGAAACCGGCATCCGCCTCGAATCGGGCAAGGAACTCGCCGCCGACATCATCGTCACCGCCACCGGGCTCAATCTCCTCTTCCTGGCCGCGATGGCGGTCACGGTCGACGGTCGAAAAGTCGATTTTTCCCGCACTCTGGGCTACAAGGGAATGATGTTCTCGGGCGTGCCGAACCTGTCCTGCGTCTTCGGTTACACCAATTCGTCGTGGACCCTGAAGGCCGATCTCGAAAATGACTATCTGTGCCGCCTGCTGAACCACATGCAGGCCAGCGGCCAGCGGATCGTCACGCCGGTCGCCGATCCGGGGATCACGCCCGAACGCTGGATCGATTTCTCTTCCGGCTACTTCGAGCGGGCGCTCGGCAGCTTTCCCAAGCAGGGGTCGAAGGAGCCGTGGAAGCTCCACCAGAACTATTTCCGGGACCTCCGGCTGTTCCGGTTCGCGCGGATCGCCGATGAAGCGCTGCATTTCTCGCAGGCTGGCCGGGCGGTCGACGTCAGGTAGCGGCCTGACCCGTTCGCCGGGCGCCGCCGCACATCCGGGCAGGGTCAATCGATGCGGTTGGAGCGGGTTTCCAGCATCAACTCCATGGCTTCGCGCTCCCGCGGCGTCGGCAGCGACGACGTGTATTCGAGGCCGGCGAAGTTGGCCGAGACGAAGCGCACCCGGCACTGGACCTTGAGTTCCTGGAAGCTGCCGCCCCGGCGCAACAGGTAGGTCAGGATGGCCGGCGTCCCGGCCGTCACCGGCTGCGCGCCCCGCGTCAGCGGTTCGCTGGCCTCGAACTCGACCCCGCCGCGGGAAATGTTCCGGGTGTTTCCCGAATAGCGCTTGCCGGTCGCGGCGATCATCAGGTCGCACGGAATGCGGGCGCGAAAGCGAAGGTCCTTGCGGCGGTCGTCCATTCGCGCATTATCGGCCCGACACCCGATCCGGCAAAGCCTCGCCGCCTGCGACGCAACCCGCCGGTCTGCGACCCGATCACGGGCAGGTCGCCGGATCGCTGGCGTAGGCGCCGAGACCCAGGGCAGGCAGGCGCTCCAGGTAGCAGTCATGACGCCGCTCCCAGGCGAACGCGTGGTCGTCGGCGAGCAGTCCGGGCAGGTTGGTCAGATCGATCTCGGCCACCTTGAGCGACTCGCCGCCGGTCGCCAGCAACACCCCCTCGACCAGCAGCATGGTGCTCAGCAGATAGGCGACATGGTCGCGCGGGCTGCCCGTCGCGACCAGGGTTTCGCTGCCGGTCAACCCGGCGATGCGGTCGATCGCCGCGCTGAGCGCCGGGCGCTGCAGCACATCGGCTGCGGCGCCCGCCGGCGCCAGGCGCGCCACCGCCGGGGCGACGCCGCGGCTGACCGGACGGCTGATCGCCGTCAGGGTCACCGGTCCCGGCAGCGCCGCCGCGACGCCGCCGAGCAGTTCCGCCAGCAGCGAGCGCGCCGTGGCGAGTTCGGCGCCGGTCATCGGCTGCAGGTTGCAGGGGACCGATTCGGAATTGCGGATTTCCTGGCATAGCCGGCGCTGCCAGGCCTTCTGGCCGAGCACGTCGCCCCAGGCGCCGCGCTCGCCGGCGATCTGCAGGCTGCCGCCGCCGATGTCGAGCACATGGCTGGTGGTCAGCCGGTCGCCGAGCAGCTGCCGGGCGCCGGCATGGCCGTAGGCGCCCTCCTGCAACTGCGGAATGACCAGCACCGCGACTCCGCTGGCGGCGCGAATGCGGGCGAGGGTCGCCGCCAGTTGCCCGGCGTCCTGTTCGAGCGCCAGCCGCCACGCCGAAAAGCCGCCGCCGACACGCGCACAGCCGGCGGGAAACCCCGCCTCGCGCGGAAGATCGTTCAATGCGGCAATCGTCGGTTCGACCGTCTCCTCGAGGCCGCGACCCGCCCACAGCGGGTCGAGATAGTCGATGCCCGCCTGCGCCGTGACGGCGCTGCCGGTGGCGCCCGCCCGGATGCCCGACGAACCCATGTCATAAGCGATGCGGCACGATTCGCCGGTTGCGGTCGACGCCCCCAGCAGGGCAAAAACCAGTCCGGCGGCGAACCGGAAGAAGCGGGCGGCGCGCACGCCGGCTCAGAGGTGGAAGAACCCCATGACGCCCGCCAGCAAGCCGAGGCCGGTTGCGCCGAAGACGCCGGCCAGCAGCCAGCGCTTGCGCGTCAGCAGGGTGATGGCGGAAAGGGCGATGGCGATCTGCAGCAGCGTGGTGGCCAGCGCCCAGCGCTCATGGACATGCATTTCGACTTCGCTCTTCTTGTCGGCTTCCCTGGCGACGGCCTCCAGCTTGTCCGCATCGTCCTTGATTTCCGCCTTCTCCTGCTTGTAGCGTTCGACTTCCTGCCGGTACTTCTCCTGAACGTCGCCGCTGGTCAGCGTGATCGACAGCTCGGCCAGGTTCTGCTTGTTGCTCTTGGCCTGATAGTAGTTCCACTGGTTCGACGCCGCCGTCTTCTGGATCGCCGCCTCGTTCTTGTAGAGCAGCGCCGCATTCTGCGAATGGCCGCCCATGTAGCCGAAGATGGCGCCGATGGTCGACAGGACGGCGGTCAGCACCGCCAGCCGCGCGGTGAAGGAGTCGCCGCCATGCTGGGTGACGTGTTCGACTTCGTGATCGTGCGGACCATGCACGTGAAATCCATGACCTGACATCGGCTTGTTCTCCTCGAATCGGCAGGGCGGGTTGATCGGACAAGGGCGAATTCTAGCGCTCACCGGCACGCCGGCCGTACGGTTCCGCGAGAACGGCTGCTAGGACTCTTTTGAAGCGGGCGGTTCCGCCGGTGCGGCGAACCAGTCCTCCTTGTTCACCACGACCGTGTTCTTCGGCTGCAGGACGAAATGCGGCGACAGGATCTGGACACCGTAGGTGTTGAACTGGTCCTGGATCTGCGAATGCAGTTCGGAGAGGATCTGGATGCGCTCCAGCGGACGGTCGACGTAGGCGTAGAGCTCGTATTCGACGTAAAAATCCTGCAGCGCCTTCTGCATGACGAAGGGCCTGGGCTGGCTGCGCAGGCCCGACGTCCGCTCGGCGGCGTTGATCAGCATCGCGTGCACCTGGCGCCAAGGCGTGTCGTAGCCGATGGTCACCGTCGTCGAGACCAGCGCCCCGCGCTCACCGGCTGCCCCGGTGAAATTCTTGATCGGACTGTTGACCAGCACGGCATTCGGGATGGTCACTTCCTCGTTGCGCATGTTGATGATCTTGGTCGACAGGGCGCCCGTCTCCTTGACCACGCCCATCACCTCGCCGATGCTGACGAAATCGCCGACCTTCAACGCCCGCGAGTAGATCAGCACCAGCCCGCTCATCAGTTGGGTGACGATGCCGGCCGAACCGAGCGTCAGCATGAAGCCGAACATCACCGACAACCCCTTGAAGGCATCGCTGTCGGCGATCGGCAGGTAGGGATAGGCGATGGCGATGCCGACCCCCCAGATCAGCACCCCGAGCAAGCGCCGCGAGGCGTGCGCCGTATCGCGATGAATGCCCGGTATCAGCGAGCGCCCGTGATAGACGTTCTCGAAGACGTTGCCGGCGACATCGTTGGCCGCCTTGGTGATGAACAGGACGACGCCGACGGTCATCAGCCCCGGCACGGCGGTGACCAGGCCTTCGCCAAACTCCTCCAGCATGTTCAGAAGGAAACCGGACAGGCGCTCGGCGAGCGGCTGGGTCAACGGGAAATTCGCCAGGACATAGGTGAACCACAGATAGGCCACCGATACCCAGAGCAGCAACAGGAACAGCTGCGCGACGCGCCTGACCAGCAGCCAGCCCTGCGCCGCCCAGCGCAGCCGGGCGTTTTCATTGGCCGACAGGATCTTTTGCTGCAGGCGGTCGAGGACGATCGCGGTGGCCTTGCGGATGCCCCAGAGCAGGGCCAGCATCAGTGCGGTGGCAAGGACCGAGAAGAGCAGCCCGCGGACGACGACCGGGCCGTGCCCTTGCTCGATCAGCGCCGTGATGGCCTGCTCGAACCGTTTCTCGACCTGCTGCGAAGTCTCTTCGAGCCCCTTCTTCTCTTCGGGGTCGAGGTCCGCCTGGTAGAGGACGAAGATGTTCCGGTCGCCGATCGAAAAGACGACGCCCTTCTGGCCTTCGATGGTCACGTGCGAACGCGTGATCGGCTGGGAGAGATCGTTCTCGCCGAGTTCGCGGAGCCGTTCGTGGATGCGCCTGATGCGCAGTTCCGGCGTCCCGCCCAGCGCCGTCATGCGCAGGGTCGCGATGTGGCGGTTGGCGATGGTCAGGGCGGCTTCCGGCGCCGCAGCCTCCTTTGCCGGCAAGGCCCACGACGCCAGCGCGAGGGCCAGCGGCACGAGGCAGCGCAGCACCCGGTGAATCGCACTCATGGCTCTCCCCCCTTCACTTCAGGAAACCGCGATGGCGGGCTCGCCCGCGACGATTTCGCCGATCACCGAAACATGCGAAAAGCCCTGCTGCAGGAAGATCGACAGGACTTCCGTCACGGTATCCGGCGCGCAGGACACCAGCAGGCCGCCCGAGGTCTGCGGGTCGGTCAGGATCGCCCTCTCCTTGCCGGCGATGCCTTCGGCAAGCGTCACGTGCTCGCCGGCGCTTTCCCAGTTGCGCCGCGAAGCGTCCCCGGCGCACCCGCCATCGGCCAACGCCAGCGCCCGCGCCAGCAACGGCAGCGCGGCAAAACGGACACACGCGCCCACCCCGCTGCGCCGGCACATCCCGAGCAGGTGGCCGAGCAGCCCGAACCCGGCGACATCGGTCATCGCATGGACGCCATCGAGGCACGCCAGGACCGGCCCGGGCATGTTGATCCGGGTGACGCTGGCGATCATCGCCTCGTAATCGCCGACGCCCAGCTCACCGCGTTTCAGCGCCGTGCCGTAGATTCCCGTGCCGAGCGGCTTGCCAAGAATCAGGCGATCGCCGGGCCTGGCGGCCGAATTGCGCTTGAGCCGGGCGGGCTCCACCAGCCCGATCACGACCAGCCCGTAGATCGGCTCGAGCGAATCGATCGTATGCCCGCCGGCGACCGGAATGCCGGCCTTGCGGCAGACCGACTCGCCGCCCTCGAGAATTCCGGAGATCGCCTCGAGCGGCAGCACGCTGACCGGCATCCCGACCAGCGCCAGCGCGAACAGCGGCGTGGCCCCCATCGCGTAGAGATTGGACAGCGCGGCGGTCGCCGCCACCCGGCCGAAATCGAACGGATCGTCCACGATCGGCGTGAAGAAGTCGGTGGTGGCGACGATCGCCTGGCGCTCGGCGATCTGGTACACCGCCGCATCGTCGCCATTCTCCCGGCCGATCAGCAGCTGCGGCGGGATGACGCCCGGCTGGATGCCGCCGAGGATACGGCGCAGGACGTCCGGGGCGACCTTGCTGCCGCCTCCGCCGGCTTGGGTCAGCCGGGTCAGTCTGATCGGTTCTTCGGGCACGGCGCTTCCCTGGTATGGATGTCGGGGAGCGAGTTTAACTCACTCGGCATCGAACCCCGCTTCCTCGATCGCCGCGACCAGCGTGCCGCGCGCAACGATCCGCGGATCGAAGGACACCCGCGCCTCGCCGGCTTCGAGCGAGACATCCGCCGTCGCCACTCCCGGCAGGGCGGTGAGGACACCCGTGACATTCCGGACACATCCCTGGCAACTCATGCCGCCGACCTTGATGACGCTGGTTTCCATGCCCTTACCCCCTCCTGGCGATCAATCCCTGCTGCTCGAGAAATGCGACAAACTGCTCCGCCGGCAGCGGCCGGCTGAACAGATAGCCCTGCACCAGCTCGCAGCCCATGCCGCGCAGGATCTCGTATTGTTCGGTGGTCTCGACGCCCTCGGCGAGCACCTTGAGGCGCAGGCTGCGGCCCATGCTGACGATGGTCGAGGCGATGGCGCGGTCGTCCGGATCGACCTCGAGATCCCTGATGAACGAGCGGTCGATCTTCAGTTTGCCGACGGGAAAGCGCTTGAGGTAGGCGAGCGACGAATAGCCGGTGCCGAAATCGTCGAGCGCCAGTTCGATCCCCATCCCGCTGAGCGCCGACAGCGTGCCGAGATTCTGTTCGGCGTCGTTCATCACGGTACGCTCGGTCAACTCCAGTTCGAGGTAGCGCGCCTCCAGGCCCGACGCGGAGAGCGCCCTAGCCACCGTGTCGACGAAGCCGGCCTGGCGGAACTGGATCGGCGACACGTTGACCGCCACGAACAGCGGCGGCAAACCGTCATCCTGCCAGGCGCGCACCTGCCGGCACGCCTCGCGCAACACCCAGTCGCCGATCGGGTTGATCAGGCCGATGTCCTCGGCGACATGAATGAACTGGTCCGGCGGCACCAGCCCGAGCTCGGGGTTCTGCCAGCGGATCAGCGCCTCGACGCCGACGATGCCGCCGGTCTCGTGCACCAGCGGCTGGTAATGCAGGACGAATTCGCAGGCGCCCAGGCCGCGGCGCAGGCCGCTCTCCATCAGCAGATGCTTGAGGGTGGCGACGTTCATCTCGCTCGAATAGAAGCGGAAGGCGTTGCGCCCGGCCTCCTTGGCCTTGTACATCGCGGCATCGGCATTGCGCAGCAGGGCCTCGAAGTCGGCGCCATCGACCGGATGGAGACTGATGCCGAGCGACGGGCTGATGGTCAGCTCGTGCCCGCCCAGTTCGAACGGGGCCGCACAGACATCGATCAGGCGACAGGCGACTTCGGCGGCGCCGGCGGCGCGCACGCCGGGCAGGGCGATGATGAATTCGTCGCCGCCCAGGCGGGCCAGCGTATCGACCTTGCGCAGCGCGCTCGACAGGCGCTGCGCCACGGCACAGAGCAGTTCGTCGCCGACGCTGTGGCCGAGCGAGTCGTTGACCCGCTTGAAATGATCGAGATCGAGGAAGATCAGCGCCATCTCCGAACCGTCGCGCTCGGCCGCCGCCAGAAGCTGCCGGCAGCGGTCGCGCAGCAGCCGCCGGTTCGGCAGCCCGGTCAGCGGATCGAAATCGGCCAGCTCGCGGGCCCGGTGTTCGGCTTCCTTCTGCGCCGAGATGTCGAGCAGGGTGCCGACCGAGGCCGGTTTTCCCTCGTAGGTCGCCGGCGAGCCGAGGATCATCACCGGCACCGTCGTCCCGTCCTTGCGCAACCCCGTCAGCTCGCAGGGCCTGCCGTCCTCGCCGGCGGCGCGCCGCCGCATCTGCTCGAGAACCATCGCGCGCTGCTCGGGAATGACCAGATCGTGGGCTCCGAGCCGGTTCACCAGATCCACCTCCGCGTAGCCGCTCAGGCCAACCAGGAAGGGATTGACGTAACGGAACACCCCTTCCTGGAGGACGAAGATGCCGACCTGCGCGGCTTCCATCGTCGCCCGGAACTGCGCCTCCTTCTCGTGCATGGCGGCCTCGGCCGCGACGCGCCTGCTGACATCGATGGAAACACCCAGGGCGGCGCGCGGCCTGCCGGCGGCATCGACCTCGACCACCATCGAATCGTGACAATGGCGAATCCTGCCCTCGGCATCGAGCAGCCGGTAATCCACGGCCAGCGATACACGCTGCCCCGGATGGCTCGCCGCCGCTTCGCCGATGCGCGCCATGGCCGCCTCGTAGTCGCCCGGCAGGAAGTGGCGCGCGATCAGTTCGACTCCGGATTCGCGCACCTTTTCGAGATCCATCCCGAACAGGCCGGTGGCGGCGCCCGAGATGTACTCGAAACGGCCCGTGACGAAATCGAGGCGATAGACGACCCGCGCGATGCTGTCGAGCAGCTCCTCGTAGAACGACAGCTTTTCGTTATCTTCCAGACAACCCCCTAATGCGCCTGGCGGCCGTGCGGACGCCAGCGCTTGAGCAACAGGGAATTCGACACGACGGAGACCGAACTCATGGCCATCGCCGCCCCGGCGACGACCGGATTGAGCGCTCCGAACGCCGCCAGCGGAATTCCCAGGACATTATAGATAAAGGCGAAGAAAAGGTTCTGGCGAATCTTGCCGAGCGTCGCCCGCGACAGTTCGATGGCGTCGTCGACGCCGCACGGGTCGCTGCGGATCAGGGTCAGGTCGGCGGCCTCGATCGCCGCGTCGGAACCGGCGCCGATGGCGAAGCTGACATCGGCCGCCGCCAGCGCCGGAGCGTCGTTGATGCCGTCGCCGACCATCGCCACCAGCCCGCCGCCGGCCTTCAGCTCGGCGACCGCCGCCGCCTTGTCGCCGGGCAGGATGCCGGCGCGGAATTCGTCGATCCCCGCCTCGCGGGCGATGGCCGCCGCCGTCGCCGCGTTGTCGCCGGTCAGCATGACGACCCGGATGCCGCGCGCGCGCAGCCGGGCGACCGCCGCCTTCGAGGTCGGCCGCAGGGCATCGGCGATGGCGAACAACGCCAGGGCGACACCGTTTTCTTCGAGCACCACGACGGTCTTGCCGGCCTGCTGCAAGGCGTGCACCGCCGGATCGCCGGCCATCCCCAGCCAGGAAGGCGCACCGAGGCGCAGTAGACGGCCATCGACCTCGCCGGCCACGCCCTGCCCCGGTGTCGCGCTGAAATTGGCTGCTTTGGGCAGGTCGACCGCAGCAGCCCGCGCCAGGACCGCACGCGCCAGGGGATGCTCCGATCCCTGTTCGAGCGCTGCCGCCAGGCGCAGTGCCTGATCTGCATCGAGAGCCAGCGGCACGATGTCGGTAACCTGCGGTTCGCCCCGGGTCAGCGTGCCGGTCTTGTCGAGGGCGAGGATGGCGATCTTTTCCGCCCGCTCCAGCGCCTCGACGTTCTTGACCAGAATCCCGGCCCGCGCCCCCTGCCCGGTGCCGACCATGATCGCCGTCGGCGTCGCCAGCCCGAGCGCGCACGGACAGGCGATGACCAGCACGGCGACGGCATTGACCAGCGCCTCGGCAAGATCGCCGGCATACAGCCACCAACCGGCGAAAGTCGCCAGCGCGATGACGCACACCACCGGCACGAAGACCGCCGAGATCCGGTCGGCCAGCCGCTGCACCGGCGCCTTCGAACCCTGCGCCTCGCCGACCAGGCGGATGATGCCGGCCAGCAGCGTCTGCTCGCCGACGCCGGTCGCCCGGCAGCGCAGCGCCCCCTGGCCGTTGGCGGTCGCCGCGAAGACCTTGTCGCCGGCCGCCTTGCCCACCGGCATGCTCTCGCCGGTCAGCATCGCCTCGTTGATGCTGGAGGCGCCTTCGACCACCTCGCCATCGACCGGCACGCTCTCGCCGGGACGGACCATGAAGACATCGCCGGGCATCAGCGCGTCGACGGCGATCTCGACCCACTGGCCGCCGCGCTCGACGCGCGCCGTCTTCGGCTGCAGGCGGATCAGCGATTCGATCGCTTCCGAAGTGCGTGCCTTGGCCCGCGCCTCGAGCAGCTTGCCGAGCAGGACCAAGGTGATGACCGCCGCCCCGGCCTCGAAATAGACGTGCTGCTCGAACCCGAACAGCGTCACCAGCGCCGAAAAACCCCAGGCCATGCTGGTTCCCAGCGCGACCAGCACATCCATGTTGGCGCCGCCGCCGCGCAGCGCCTTGTACGCGCCATCGTAGAAGCGCCAGCCGATCCAGAACTGGACCGGCGTCGCCAGCGCCATCTGCAGCCAGCGCGGCAGTTCGGCATGGTGCTGCGCGCTGCCGAACATGAACAGCATCTGCCCGACCAGCGGCAGGGTCAGCGCTACGGCGATCCAGAAACGGTGGAGCTCGCGCCGGTAATCGGCCGCCCGCCGCGCCTTCTCGCGCGCCCGCGTGTCCTTGTCGACGACGCTGGCGGCAAAGCCGGCACGCGCCACCGCGGCGATCACCGCCGCCTCGTCGGCCGCCCCGTCCAGCCGGACGCGCGCGCGCTCGGCGGCAAGGTTGACAGTGGCCTCGACCCCCGCCTGGCGGTTGAGCACCTTTTCGAGTCGCGCCGAGCAGGCGGCGCAGGTCATCCCGGCAATCGCGAATTCGACGACGCGAGGGGCGCCCGCCGTCGTTTCCATGGCACTGGCGCCAGCCTTCACAGCGCGGGCGCCCGCGGCGGCGGCGTTCATTTCACCAGCATCACCGGGCATTCGGCGAGATGCAGGACACGGCTGGCCACCGAGCCCATCACCAGCCCGGCGATGCCGGTGCGTCCGTGGGTGCCCATGATGATCAGGTCGCACTCCAGTTCGCTCGCCAGCCGGGCGATCACTTCGGCCGGCTGGCCCACGTGGATATGGGTCGTGTGGATGCGGCCGGCGGCATTGAGCCGCTGCTGCGCGCCCAGCAGGTGCTCGCGGCTCTCCTCCATGTAGTGGCTGTGCAGGGTTTCCTTGCTGACGTGGGCCAGCGCGTAACCGATCGGGATCGGCGGCTGGACGTGCAGCAGGTGAACCTCGGGAACTTCCCGAAACCAGGCGCTATGCGCGACAAGATGGCCGACGGCGCGCAGCGAGCAGTCGGAGCCGTCAACCGGCAGCAGGATTTTCATGGTCATCGCATTCTCCTAGATCCAGTGCAACAGGCGCATCAGGCCGAACAGTCCGTGGATGCCGAAACCCAGTACCAGCAGGCCCGAGGCCATGCGGACCAGCGGGCGACGGACGAATTCACCGGCCCTTGCCAGCAGGATGCCCGCCAGCAGCAAATTTGGCAACGTTCCCAGCCCGAAAGCCAGCATCAGCAGCGCCCCGCGCCCGGGCGACCCGGCGCCGAGGGCCGTGGTCAGCGCGCTGTAGACCAGCCCGCAGGGCAGCCAGCCCCACAGGACACCGAGCGGAAAAGCCTGGGCCACCGTCCTCGCCGGCACGAAACGGCGCGTCAGCGGCTGGATGTGGCGCCAGAGGTGCTGGCCGGCGCGCTCGGTGAAGGCCAGCGCCCGGGTCAGGCCGAGCAGGTAGAGACCGAGCGCCACAAGCATCAGGTTGGCCAGCAGGGAGAGCGCCAGGCGCACCGGCGCCGGCCCGTCGAGCGCCAGGCTGGCGGCGCCGAGCGCGCCGGCAAGGACGCCGGCAACGGCATAGGACGCGATGCGCCCGGCATTGTAGGCAAGGTGCATCGACCAGCGGGCGGGCGCGCCGAGCGACAGCGCCCCGACGATGCCGCCGCACATGCCGACGCAGTGGGTGCCGCCGAGCAGTCCGACGAGGAACAGCGCCAGGTAGGCGGAATCAGGCATCTGCAGGGGCGCATCCGGCGCGACAGGTCACGGCGCAAGGATACTTCACTCCGGCGTCCTTGCCGAATCGCCGCGCCTCATTCCATTTCCGGATCAATCGAGACGCAAGGACGAGCCGCCGACAGTGCAGGTGGCACGGCAAGGCGAAGTCGAAAAGGTCACGGTTGGTTGGGAAATCGAATCAGATCACCTTCGAGTAGCGGGTCCGCTGGCGATCGGCCCGCAGGTAGCGGTCGAAGACCATGGCGATGATCCTGACCAGCAGGCGCCCCGGCGGGAGGACGGTGATCCATTCGCGCTCGACCTTGAGCAGGCCGGCGCGCTCCATTTCCTTGAGATCGTCGAGTTCGGCGGCAAAATACTGGTGGAAATCGATCAGGTGCGCGCTTTCGATCGACTCCAGCGACAGCTCGAAGTGACACATCAGCGCCTGGATGATCGAGCGCCTGAGAATGTCATCGGCATTGAGTTCGATGCCGCGGAACACTGGGAGCATCCGGGCGTCGAGGCGATCGTAGTACTCGTCGAGGGTCTTGACGTTCTGGCTGTAGGTCGGCCCGACCTTGCTGATCGACGAGATGCCGAACGACAGCATGTCGCAGTCGGCATAGGTCGAGTAGCCCTGGAAATTGCGGTGCAGGCGTCCCTGGCGCTGGGCGACGGCGAGCTCGTCGTCGGGCTTGGCGAAATGGTCCATGCCGATGAAGACGTAGCCGGCCTCGGTCAGTTTCCTGATCGCCAGCGCGAGGATCTGCAGCTTGCTGTCGGGCGAAGGCAGATCGGGCTCGGCAATGCGGCGCTGCGGCTTGAACAGACCCGGCAGGTGGGCATAGTTGTAGATCGAGAGCCGATCCGGATCCATCGCCAGCACCCGCTCGAGCGTGCGGTTGAAGCCCATCACCGTCTGGTGCGGCAGCCCGTAGATCAGATCGACCGACACCGACTTGAACCCGTTGGCGCGGGCCGCGTCGATCACGGTGGCCGTCTCTTCCTCGCTCTGGACACGGTTGACCGCAACCTGCACGCGCTCGTCGAAATCCTGGACGCCGACGCTCATGCGGTTGAAGCCGAGCTCCCCGAGCAGCGCCACCGTCGCCGTGTCGACCTTGCGCGGGTCGACCTCGATCGAATACTCGCCGCCGTCGAGCAGCCTGAAGTGCCTGCGCGTCTCGCCCATCAGCTGGCGCATCTCGCCGTGCGACAGGAAGGTCGGCGTGCCGCCGCCCCAGTGCAACTGGATGACCTCGTGCTCGCCATCGCGCCCTTCCAGGCTCGCGCTCTGCAGGGCGAGCTCCTTGCCGAGGTATTTCAGATACTTGGCGCTGCGCCCGTGATCCTTGGTGATGATCTTGTTGCAGGCGCAGTAGTAGCAGATGGTGTTACAGAACGGGATGTGGAAGTATAATGACAGCGGACGGCCGATGCCGCCGATGGTGCGCTTGCCCAGCCAGAGCGTGGCCGCATCGGAATCGAAGGCCTCGACGAAGCGGTCCGCGGTCGGATACGACGTGTAGCGCGGCCCGCTGACATCGAAACGGCGAATGATCCGAGGATCGAAAACGAGGTTTTCAGTTGCGAAATTCATTGAACGAGCCGGCAAGAACGGTGTCGATTATGTCCGGATGCCGCGCCACCCCGGTTGACGTGGATCAAGCTTGGATGCGTTCCTGATGCCCCCCAAATCCGCCGGCAATCCCGTCTCCCTCGCAGTCATCAAGACCGCCTGTTCGAACTGCAACCTGCGCGAACTGTGCCTGCCCCTCGGCCTGACCGGCGAAGAACTGCAGCGTCTCGACGACCTCGTGTCGAATCGCCGCCGCCTGAAACGCGGCGATCGCCTCTACAGCTTCGGCGCCCCCTTCGACGCCATCTATGCGATCCGCAGCGGCTTCTTCAAGACCGATGTGCTGCTTGAGGACGGCCGCGAACAGGTCACCGGCTTCCAGATGGCCGGCGAACTGCTGGGCCTCGACGGCATCAGCAGCGAACACCACACCTGCAACGCGGTCGCCCTCGAGGACAGCGAGATCTGCGCCATTCCCTTCTCGCGGCTGGAAGGCCTGTCGCGGGAAATCCATACGCTGCAACATCACTTCCACAAGGTGATGAGCCGCGAGATCGTCCGCGATCATGGCGTCATGATGCTGCTCGGCACGATGCGCGCCGAGGAACGCCTGGCGGCCTTCCTGCTCAACCTGTCGCAGCGCTTCACGGCGCGCGGCTTCTCGCATGCCGAGTTCTACCTGCGCATGACGCGCGAGGAAATCGGCAGCTACCTCGGCCTCAAGCTGGAAACCGTCTCGCGCACCTTCTCGCGCTTCCAGGAAGATGGCCACATCGCGGTCCAGCAGAAGCACGTCCGCATTCTCGATGTCGCCGGACTCAAGGCGCTGATGAATCACCGGGGCTGACGGCCAGGGGCCGACCGGCCTGCACGTTCTCCATCCCATCCGGGCGACAGCAAGCAAGGCCGGGCAGCGCTCACCCCCTGTGACAGGTGAAACCATGCGTTTCCCGAACGATGGGTGGACACCCTGGATGTTTCAGCCCACGCCCCCCTTGCCGAGGGGCGATGCCTGCTCCGGCGCGTGAGGACATCATCACCATCTTGAGTTTCAATCCACACCCCCCGTTGCCGGGGGGCGATGCCGGCCTCGACCCAACAGAAGCGCACCCCGTCAGGCGTTTCAATCCACGCCCCCCGTTGCCGGGGGGCGATGCGGGATCGGCGCGTGATCTCGGAGAGCAACTGTTTTGTTTCAATCCACGCCCCCCGTTGCCGGGGGGCGATGCGGCCGCGGCCGGAGATGGTGACCGACTGCTTGGCGTTTCAATCCACGCCCCCCGTTGCCGGGGGGCGATGCCCTCGCCGGTCCGGCGGTCGTACTCGAAGACGGGGGTTTCAATCCACGCCCCCCGTTGCCGGGGGGCGATGCCCCAGCGCGAGACCGCCGAGCGCCTCAAGGCGCTCGTTTCAATCCACGCCCCCCGTTGCCGGGGGGCGATGCAATGACATGTCGCCGGCGGCGATGATCGAGTTGATGTTTCAATCCACGCCCCCCGTTGCCGGGGGGCGATGCGTTGAACCTGTTGGTACTGGCCGTGGTTGGATCGGTTTCAATCCACGCCCCCCGTTGCCGGGGGGCGATGCGCCATTCAGTCTGGCATTCCCGTGGTTACAACGGTTTCAATCCACGCCCCCCGTTGCCGGGGGGCGATGCCGTCAAGGCGGTGTGTTCAAGGTTGAGCGCGATTTTGTTTCAATCCACGCCCCCCGTTGCCGGGGGGCGATGCGCATGCTGGCGTCTTGCGTGGTCTTGACGTCGACCAGTTTCAATCCACGCCCCCCGTTGCCGGGGGGCGATGCCGGGTTATCGGTTCGCATCCAGCCAATCAGCGAGCGTTTCAATCCACGCCCCCCGTTGCCGGGGGGCGATGCCCGGTTTGTGCAGAAGTGATATTTGCCATGCGTCAGGTTTCAATCCACGCCCCCCGTTGCCGGGGGGCGATGCCCGCTCGCTGCCGATCCGGACTTTGCCGACATCGTGGTGTTTCAATCCACGCCCCCCGTTGCCGGGGGGCGATGCTCACCGAAAACCCTCCCGAGGATGAAGAAAACAACGTTTCAATCCACGCCCCCCGTTGCCGGGGGGCGATGCCATCAGCGGTGGGTTGCCTGGTGGTTTTTGTCTCGTTTCAATCCACGCCCCCCGTTGCCGGGGGGCGATGCCGCCTGTTTCTGCTCGAATTGCTGCTGTTGCGCGAGTTTCAATCCACGCCCCCCGTTGCCGGGGGGCGATGCAGCTCCAGCTACGGGAACCTGTCCAACTTCGCAGTTGTTTCAATCCACGCCCCCCGTTGCCGGGGGGCGATGCCTCGGACATCGGCCGGTCGTTTCTCCGGTCGCTTGGGTTTCAATCCACGCCCCCCGTTGCCGGGGGGCGATGCTGCGCAACCGTTGCACCCATGCCTGTTTTGGCTCGTTTCAATCCACGCCCCCCGTTGCCGGGGGGCGATGCTCATCTGCCGTAATCTACGGAAATGAAAGAACTAAATGCCCGGATTACGCGAACCTTAGTAATCCGAGCACGAGGCAATCCTACGCGAAACCTCGTCGCTCGAAAAACATCAATTGATTCTGGCCTGAACAAGGTGCGCGAACCTCCCGGTCTTTCGAACGTCACTACAGGTTCGCGCATTGTCACAGGACGAGTGGGCCATCGAAGTCCGTTGCCCGGAAGCGGCCGTGTTCGCGCACTTCGTGACCTCTCAGGTGGGCAAGGCGGTAGAAGCGAAGATTGTCTTCCTCGGTCTCGATCTCCGCGACCAGACGGCGCTCAAGTTCTTCAAATTGGGCGCGGTCGACCTGGCATTCAAAAACGGATTTCTGCACCCGCTGACCGATACTTTCGCACAGCTTGGCAACACGGCGCAGGCGGCGACGGCCTTCGCGGGTTTCGGTGTTGACGTCGTAGCAGACGATGACCAGCATCAGCGCACCAGGTAGGGCAGGTATTGATCCACATCGCCGCGCAAGGTGCGCGCCAATAGGCGGGCCTGGACATGGGGCAGCAAGCCGAACGGTACCGTCTCGGAGAGCAGCGGATGCGAAAGATATTCCTGCTTCCGCTCCTGATAGGCGATCAGAACCGCCTTGCGCGCATCGCCTTCGAGCAGCACCGCGCCGCCTTCGCGTTCGACAAAATCCTCGGCACCGATTTGGCCCAGGTTGATTAGCGAGAGCGCAAGGCGGTCGGCAAAACTGCGAAACTCCTCCATCAGATCAAGCGCCAAGGCGGCGCGCCCCGGTCGCACGGCATGCAGGAAACCAATCTGTGGATCAAGACCCGCGGCTTCGATGGCCGAGCGGCAATCGTTCATCAACAAGGAGTAGAGAAAGGAAAGCAGCGCATTGACGCGATCGCGCGGGGGGCGGCGGGTGCGCCCATCCATCCGGAAAACTTCGCGTACCGCCGGGCGAACGAGAAAATTGAGCGCAGCGAAATACTGGCGCGCCGCTTCACCTTCGACGCCGCGCAAGGTGTCGAGATCACCCGCCCTCGGCAGCGCGCGCAGTGCGGCCGCCAGATCGTTGGCACCGCGGGCAAGCACCGAAGCATCGCTTTCCGCTTTGCTTTCGCGGGCGCCGCGCAACAGTACCTGCCGACAGTTGCGTACCTTGCCGGCGATGCAGCTACGTGCCACTTCGAGCGCAAACACGAGATCGCCGGCCAGGCGGTATTGCGCCTGCCGCAACAACACGTTGCCGGAAACCGGCCCTTCCAGCCTTGCCTTGAAGCGGCCATGGCGATCGAGCAGCACCAGGCTGATGCCGTCATCGGCCAGACGATGCATCAGCGGTAGCGAAACGGAAACCTGGTCAAAGCAAACCACGGCGCCAAGATGATGCAGCGGCACCCGCAGCCTGGTTTCCTTCTCGACTTCGATGCGCAAGGTGCTGTTGTCGAGGTGAAGGTAGCTCTCCGGCGTCGTCACATAAAGCGTGTTGAGCAGTTGCATATCAATCGTCCGGCTCGAAAAGGGTGTTCAAGACCGCCGACCGTTCCGGCGAACGGACGACCGCCTCCGGCTGGCAGAGATCGCGCAGCGAACAGGCGCGGCAATGGTCGTCGTTGAGCGGAGGCGGCAAAACGCTACTGGTCAGAAGCTGGCGAACGGCTGCTACGGTCGACTCGGTTTTTGCCCTTAAATCGGCGTCGACCGCAACAATCCGCCGCCGGCGCGAAGTCGCGTAGTAGAGCGCCCCTTCCGGCACGGCACGCCCGAACATTTCCTCCAGGCACAGCGCCTGCGCCGCCAGTTGAATGTCATCGCAGGCGGCGATATCGGCTCGCTTGTTTCGGGAGCCGTGCTTGTACTCCACCGGGTAAGGCGCGCCGTCCGGCAGGAACTCGACCACATCCGCCTTGCCGACCAGCCCGAGGCGGTCGCAAAACAGCGGCAAGGCACGCTCCACCCGCAAGCCGTCGCGCACCTCGCAACCGGGATCGTCCACCCGCTTGTGCAAAGCCTGGCCACGTTGGGTGAACAGGTTCTCCTCGAACACCTGTTCGACGTGGATCAAGGCGCACTGGCGCGGACAATAGCACCAATGCTGCAGGGCGGAAAGTGCGATCGGATCAAGCGGTTCGCCGGTCATCGCGCCTCCCCGCCAATGGCTTTGGCAACTTCCTTGCGGTAGCATTGCCGAAGACTCGAAGGAGGTCGTGCCATGATCAATTCCCCGCTTGAAGACATCGAAGCCGCTGCGCTGCAACTGGCGACCAGCGACCGCGCCAAGTTGGCCGAACGCCTACTGGTCAGCCTGGAAGAAGACGACGAAATTCTGGCATCCTGGGTGGAAGAAGCCGAGCGGCGCGGCGATGCTTTCGATCGAGGTGAAATGGAAGCCATCGATTTCGACGGGGCCATCGCCCAGGCCCGCGCCCGCCTTGCCAACCGACGAGCTGCATGAAGGCCATTTTTCTCAAGGCAGCACAAATCGAACTCGACGCAGCAGTCGATTACTACGCTGAACATGCCAGCGACCGGGTTGCGGAAGCTTTTCTGCATGATGCACTGCAGACGCGCCTACGCCTGATCGAACATCCACAAATCGGCAAAGCCGTCTCCCAGCGGTTGCGTGCATTGGCCTTCAGGCATTTTCCCTACTCCCTGATCTACCGGCTTTCCGCGGACACCATCAGCATTCACGCCGTTGCCCATCAGCGCCGCCGGTTCGGGTATTGGGCCGGGCGGCGCTGAGGGCCTTTACACCCGCTTGATCAGCGTCACCCCGGCCGGCAGAGCGGTCTCGTCGATAGTCACCGTGTAGTCGGCAAAACTGCGCGCAACCTCGACACCCGCCTTGCGCTCGACCTTGATGCGGTCGAACAAGGCATGTGCGTGGGCGTTGCCCAGTTCCGAATCGTGCTTGAAGACGTACAGCCCGCGCGTCGCCATTTCGCCACGCGCCGCAGAGCGGTCATGTTCGAACATCTGCTCCAGCGCCTGCCAGAGCAATTCGAGGTCTTCCTCGCCAAAGCCGGTTTGCTTGGCGAGGAACGAAGAGACGAAGCCGTGGGCAACGTAAATGCCGTAAGGCACGGTGTGCTTGCGGCCCATGGTGCGGTTGTCGCCTTGCTGCTTCTCGGCCTCGGCTTCGGTCGCCACCGCCATTCGTGTGATCGAATGTTCCTGGGCGATGATCGGATCGACCGAGCGGGCGAAAGTCAATTGCACCGGGCCGCGTACTTGGCCGCAGTTCACGCCGGTCGACATCACCGCGCCAAAGGTGCGCACGTCGAAGAAATTGGCGCACATCCATTGCCGTGCCTTGTCCACCGTATCGCCACTGCCCTTGCGCTTCTTGTCGCCCTTGAGTTCTTCCTCCGCACCGACCGCGACGTAGGCTTTTTCGTGGGTCTGGTTGAGAACCGCCTTTTCCTTCACGTAAATGTCGAAGGGCGGCGTTTCGCCTTTGACCAAACCGACGAAGTTACGCACTTTGCGCTTCAGGGAAACATCGGTAACCAAACCATGGCCGGACTCGGCATCGAGACGCGGCAGGTTGCCGGCATCAGGGTCACCGTTGGGGTTGCCGTCGCGCACATCAAAAACGAGGACGAAGTCGTAGCGGTTGTTCAGGCTCATTTGGATTCTCCCTGGGTGGATTGCATGGATTGGCTGGATTCAGATTTGCTGAAAAAGTCCTGGCGCTGGTGGTAGTAGCCGAGCGCAAAATGGCCTTGCTCGGGCAGGCTCAGATGTTTCGGGAAGTCGTTGAGGCCGCCCATGATTTCGCCGAGCAGACGCTCGAAATTGAAGGCGCGGCCGCGATTGGTGAGCTTCGCCAGATGGTGGTTCTTGAGGCGCAGCAAGGTGGTGAAAACCGCCACCGGCGTACTGGAAGCGGCGCCGTAATAGCGCTCGCGGATGGTCGCGTTGAGGCCGGGGCTGGCTTCTTCCTGGATTTTTTCCAGCGCCGCGAACAGGCGCCCCAGCCGGTAGGCCGGGCTGGTGTTCTCTAAATCGAGCATGTCGGACAACTCCTTGTCGAGAGATTGATTCGGTTGAAAGCGTTGCAAACGATTGAGGCTGGCCTTGATGGCGGCAGCGCGCAGGTAGGTGACGTTCTGTTCGGCGCGACAGCGCAACACCGCAGCGTTGAGCCAGGTGGCCGGAAACGGGCTGCCGGAAAGAATGGCACGCATGATGTCGCCGCCCAGGTTGGGTGGAATGTTGTCGGCCTTGCCCTGTTGGGCGCAGGCGGCGAGCAGGCGGAAGAGGCTCGGGTATTCCTGGTCCTTACCGCCTCGAATCATCTTGAGGTCATCGAACCATTGCCGGATGTGGTGGGCGATTTCGTGTAGTGGTGCGGCGTGCCAGAAGCGGACGGCAACCCGCGCCGCGTTGGGCGCCAGACCCAGCACGTAAAACAGCTTGTCGCCCCGGCCGCCGTCGAACTGCCCGGATTGCACGGCGCCGAGCAAGGCGCGAACCTGCTCGGCGCGGGCGTCTGGATCATCCCGCTCGCCAAAGATGGCGGCAAAGCCTTCTTCGATCTCGGCATCGTCCTTCTGTGCCCAGAACACCGTCGAGGCATCGCCGACCTGGATACGCTGGCGGGAATTGCGGTCGAGCAGGTGATTGAGCGCCGTCGTGTAGGCAAAGGCCGCCAGCGGGCTGACCGGTGCGTTGTCGCCCTGAGCTTTGTTGAAGGACGTAAAGGCATCCAGGTTGAAGGAAACAATGTTTGCGCCAGCGCTTTGCGCTCCCCAAACCCTCTTTATCGCCGTATGCAGACGCTCAACTGATGTCATTTGCCCGGTTACTAGGCAGAAAGCCTGCTTGCCGCCTTCTTCGGTCATATCGCCCCGTCCAGCAATCACCGCTGGGCGCTGGCAGATCAAATCGCCATCGTTGTGCAGCCGGAAAGTGACGACCGGATTGCCTTCGACGATTTCCGGCCAGGCCGGATCGGCGACCAGAGCAGCTTGTCCGAAGTTGGCGTAGAAGCTTTCTAGAGCCAGAATACCGGCATCCTGGCGGGCCGTTTCGGGCAAGTCAGCGATACGCTGGCGAAAGGCTGCATGCTGCTCGACCACCCGCTCCGGTTTACCACGGGTATCGACACCCAGGGCGTATTCGGCGGTATCCCACAACAAGTTGGCGGAAATATTTACAGCACGCTTGACGCCTTTGGGCACCTGGTAACGCCGCGCCTGTTTCTTCTTGCCTTCACCCTGGCGCGTGTCGACGATGCCGAGCGGCCGGCCTTCCGCGGTCAACTCGACGATGAAGGGAATTTCCTTGTCTTCCAGCCCGAAGGCCGGCAGACGGCGGGCCGGATCGGGATCGGCGGCCTTGCGCTGGTAGTAGTCATAAAGGGCTTGCAGGATCATGCCGTCACCTGCGCTCGCGTCAGGTCGATGACCCCGTTTTGCAGATCGGCCCGGAAAAAGCGCGGTTTCGGGTCGTTGACCGCTGCAAAATCCATGTCGTAGAGCATCCAACCCAGGTCGCGGCTTTCGGCCAGGGCCGGCGCCTCGCTGTCCGGATCGGTGACCAGCCGGAAACGGGCGGCGAATTCGCGGCAACCGAGATAGGGCTGATTGACGCACTGCCCTTTCTCGGCCCGGCGTTGGAACATTTCCCGGTACTTGGCCGGATTCGCCCGCGCATCGTCACCGACCGGCAGCAGTTCGGCATGCAGGCGATAAGCCACGTCACGTAGAAGCAAAGAGGCTCGTTGAGTTCGCTCATCTTCAATGAGCATCGCCAAATCCTCCCTTGTTCCATTCATTGCTTCTTTGACATTTGAAACCGAGATCTTGGATTTCAGCTCGTTACGCCGCACGCTGATCCATTTGATCGGCTTCAAGACCTCAATGCGCCGCACCTCCCAGCGTATCGCCGGCTTCCACAAAATGGCCTCGAATACCGAACGCGCCGCCGATGGCGTGATCACGTCGTAGGAAACCCGCTCGACCTTCATTTCCGGTCGGGTGAAGCAGGCGAAGTCACCCGATACCTCAAGGCAAAAACTCGTCATCGTTTCTCCTTTTGCATTTCAATCATTGTCGCCATCGCCAGTCTCACTGCACGAGACTCGCCGGATCGCCCGGCGCGCCATCCACGTTGATGCCCAGCACCCGGTCGTAAAGCACATCGTTGCCGAAGGACTGCACGTACAGCCCTGGAAAATCGCCGCCCAGCGGTTCGATGTCGCCCTGCCCTTCCAAACGGTGCAGGTCGCGCTGGTAGATGCTGACGCCATAGCGTTGCAACTTGCGCAGCAGCCAGCGCTGCGGGCCTTCCTTTTTCAGGGTGTTCAGCAACACGTCAATGGCGTGGTCGTCCGCGTTGCGCTTGTAGCGGACGAAGACCGTGGCGCCTTCGGCTTCGTCGATGAGGCGGAAACGCTCGGCGGCGGTGCGGAAATTGACATCGCCTGTCTGGCCGACGCGCAGCAAATTGCAGACATCTTTCGCATCAAGGTCGGCGTCGCCATAGAGCCGCCGGAAAAAATCCGCGAAGCGCTCGACGCCCATCGGGTCGGCCTCGGGCGGCAAGGCTTCCCACAGGATTCGCGTTGCCTGTTCGGCCATGCGCAGCAGCCCTGGCGGCGCTGGCTTGGGCGGCACGAAGACATGCACTTCGCCCTTGGCCAACCGCCCCTCGCGATTGCAACGACCGGCAGCCTGAGCAATGGAATCCAGCCCGGCCAGGGCGCGGTAGACGACGGGGAAGTCGATATCGACGCCGGCTTCGACCAGTTGGGTGCTGATCACCCGGATCGGCGCCGGGCTTTGCCCGGCGGCCAGTTCCTGCCGCCTTGCCAGCAAAGCCTGCTTGATGTCGGCAATGGTGTCGCTGCGGTGCTGGGCGCACATCAGGCCGGACAAATGCCACAGACCGCTGCGATCTTGCGCCTTGACCCGCGTGTAGAGCTCGCGTGCATCGGCGCGGCGGCCGACGATGGCGAGCACGGCATCGTGCCCGGCGACTTGCGGCGCCAGTTGCTCCCAGTTGCTGGGCGTTTTCAGGTCGGCCGGCAGATGGACTTTGACCCGCTCCAGCGCGCTGTACAGCCCGGCCACATCATTGACGATTTCACGGATTTCGCCGGCCGCGAAGCCGCGCAGTTGGCGGGCCTGATCGAAACCGTTGCGGCTTTCCAGCGTCGGCTGGGTGGCGGTGCACAACACCAGCGTGACGCCGTAATCCTTGACCAGCAGGCGCAACACGTCGACCACCGGCTGCAGATAGGGCACCGGCAGCAATTGTGCCTCGTCGAGCACGATGATGCTGCCGACCAGGTTGTGCAGCTTGCGGCAGCGCGAGGTGCGGCTGGCGAACAGGCTTTCCAGCAGTTGCACGTTGGTGGTGACGATCAGCGGGGCATCCCAGTTTTCGCAAGCCAGGCGGGAACGAGCGGTTTCCTGCTTTTCGTCCACCTCGACATTGCTGTGGTGCTCGATGACGTTCTCGTCGCTGAAAATGCCACGGAAGATGCCCGCCGTCTGCTCGATGATGCTGGTGTAGGGAATGGCGTAGATGACCCGGCGCTTGCCGTGGCGCACCGCGTGCCGCAACGCGAAAGCCAGGCTGGACAGTGTCTTGCCGCCACCGGTCGGCACCGTCAGGCTGAACACGCCAGGCGGGCATTCCGCCTTGGAGAGGCAGGCACGCAACACTTCGGCGCGTTTGCGATTGACCTGACTCTCTGCCTCGCCGCGGGCTGCAACCTCCTGCGCCATCAGCGCCAGACGTTCGGCCAAGCGTTTTTCCAGTTCATCGACAGGCATGAAGCCGTTGCGCGCCTTGGCCCTGTCTCCTGACATGAAGTCTTCGGTATCGAGAAAATCGGCGTCGACCAGACAGGAAAACAGCATGCGCACCCACAAGGCGAAACGGCCGGGGATGTTGTGTTCCGAGCTAAAGTCAAATCTGGTGTATGGGATGCGTGTGGCATTGGTTGATCAGGCGGCGAGCCATTGCTGTTCGGTTTCATTGGTGGGTATGGGAACGCCGTCGTTGAAGACAATTCCGGCGAGCAGTT
>JAFLDQ010000004.1 GCA_017302355.1 Dechloromonas sp. | reverse complement strand
GAGTAAGAGGTCAGGTTGAGCTTCGCGGATTGCTTGACTTCGAAACGGGCCATGATCAAATGGGTGAAGGACTGGGATGCGGTATTGTTATAAATAATCAACGTACTACGCTTGATCTATGACAAATCAACACGGATTCAGGAAGCTATTCATGGCCTCTCTCGCCATCTTTTTTCAGGCGATGCGGTAGACCCGCTCGCTGCCTTGGGTCTTATCCGAGGTGATGGTCAGGCCGAGCTTTTTCTTGAAGGCTCCGGCAAAGGTGCCGCGCACCGTGTGCGCCTGCCAGCCGGTGGCCGTGCAGATCTGGTTGATGGTCGCGCCTTCGGGGCGTTGCAGCATCCGGATCACGTCGGCCTGCTTGCTGTTCTCGCGGGTGCGCGGTTTGGTGTCCTTGACCCACGAGGCCTCGGCGGCGGCCACGTCGGCCTCCAGTTCGGGATCGTTGATCAAGGTGTCGGCCTCGGCTGCGGTTGCGCCCTGTGGCGCGCACGTTGGCGCAGGGCGCGCCATCCCAAGGGCGTCGTAGCCCTCGGCGGCGACGCGCCAACCGTCACCGTCGGGCGTGATCAGGGCGCGGTTGAACATTCCGTCGAGCACCTTCTTGCGCGCGCCGCCTTTGATGTTGTCAGGGAACCAGTCGATCTTGCCTGCGCTGACGTTGATGGCTTTGGCGAGGATGGCGTGCTGCGCCGGGGTGAGTTGGGCCGTGGTCATTTGCTGTTCCTTCGGGGTGGATGACGATGTGATGAACGCGCTGTCCGGGACTGGAGCCAAGCGCTTTTTGCTTGGCTTTGCGGGTTTGCGATCAGTCGCGGGCGATTTCTGCTTCCGTGGGCGCGGGCAGCGCAACGCCCACTTCGATGCCTGCCTTGAAGGCCGCCTCCAGCGCATCCCGGATGCACCACACCGCCGTGTCGTGGAAGTCCAGGCTGTCGGCGTGGCGGGTTTGCAGGGTGTCGATGCCCAGATGCTTCTGGGCAATCAGGGTGAGGATGGTGTCGATCTGGCTCATGGCGGCTTCCTTACGGGGTGTGGTTGGCGTGACGTGATGAACGCGCTGTTGCCGATGGAAGCCAAGCGAATTGCAGGGAAACGACGAACAAATGATTGAAGAAGGTGACGATGGGACTCTCGATTCGCGCCTACGCGCGCCACCGTGGCGTGTCGCACGTGGCCGTGAAAAAGGCCATCGACACCGGGCGGATCACACCGCTGACCGACGGCACGATTGATCCAGAGGCGGCAGACGCGCAGTGGGCGCAGAACACCCTGCAACAGCGTAAGGCTGCCGTGCCGGAACCGGCCAGCGTCCGGGAAGCGCGGGCCGAACCAGTAGCAAAAGCACCGCCACGCGACACGCCGGATGCCGGTGTGCCGCCGTTGTCGACCGGCGGCACCTCGCTGCTGCAGGCGCGCACGGTCAACGAAGTGCTCAAGGCCAAGCTCAAACAGGTGGAGCTGGCCGAGAAGAAGGAAGAACTGGTCGACCGCGCCAAGGCCGTGGCGCATGTGTTCAAGCTCGCGCGCATCGAGCGCGATGCCTGGCTGAACTGGCCTGCGCGGGTGTCCGGGCAGATGGCTTCTCAGCTTGGCGTCGACGCGCACCAGATGCACATCACGCTGGAGGCGGCCGTGCGTGAGCACCTGATCGAACTGGGCGACTTAGTTGCCAACATTGGCCCGCGTGTGGACTGACGATGATGGATTACGAAGGCGCTGCCGAGATCGAACGCGCGTGGCGCGAAGGGCTGACGCCCGATCCGTTGCTCACCGTGTCCGAATGGTCGGATCGGCACCGGATGCTGTCCAGCAAGGCGTCTGCCGAACCGGGGCGCTGGCGCACCAGCCGCACGCCGTACCTGAAAGCGATCATGGATTGTCTGTCGCCGATGTCACCCATCGAGCGCGTGGTATTCATGAAGGCCGCGCAGCTGGGCGCGACCGAGATGGGATCGAACTGGATTGGCTACGTCATCCACCACGCGCCGGGGCCGATGATGGCCGTGTGGCCGACGGTGGAAATGGCCAAGCGCAACAGCAAGCAGCGCATCGACCCGTTGATCGAGGAGTCGTCTGCGCTGGCAGAGTTGATTGCGCCAGCGCGTAGCCGGGATTCGGGCAACACGATTCTGGCCAAGGAGTTTCGCGGAGGCGTGCTGGTGATGACGGGCGCGAACAGCGCCGTGGGCTTGCGCTCAATGCCGGTGCGCTATCTGTTTCTGGATGAGGTCGACGGCTATCCGCTGGACGTCGAGGGCGAAGGCGATGCGATCTCGCTGGCCGAAGCGCGCACACGCACCTTTGCGCGGCGCAAGATTTTCATCGTCTCGACGCCGACCATCTCCGGCGCGTCGAGCATTGAGCGCGAGTACGAGGCCAGCGACCAGCGTCGCTACTTCGTGCCGTGCCCGCATTGTTCGCACCGGCAGTGGCTGCGCTTCGAGCAGTTGCGCTGGGACAAAGGGCTGCCTGAGACGGCGGCCTACATCTGCGAATCCTGCGACACCGCGATTGCCGAGCACCACAAGACGTGGATGCTCGAACACGGCGAGTGGCGAGCGACGGTCGACGAGGCAGGCAAGACGACGGGCTTTCACCTGTCGAGCCTGTATTCGCCGGTCGGCTGGCGCGCGTGGCGCGACATCGCCGCAGCGTGGGAGGCGGCGGTCAGCAAGGAATCCGGCTCGGCGGCAGCGATCAAGACCTTCAAGAACACCGAGCTGGGCGAGACCTGGGTCGAGGAAGGCGAAACGCCGGACTGGCAGCGACTGGTCGAACGCCGTGAGGACTACCGCATCGGCGGTGTGCCGCTGGGTGGCCTGCTGCTGGTCGGTGGCGCGGACGTGCAGAAGGATCGCATCGAAGCCTCGGTCTGGGCCTTCGGTCGGGGCAAGGAAGCGTGGCTGGTCGAGCACCGCGTGCTGATGGGCGACACCGCCCGCGACGCGGTGTGGAAAGCCTTGGCCGCGATGCTCGCCGAGCAGTGGACACACGCATCGGGCGCGGCGATGCCGCTGGCGCGCTTCGCGCTGGACACCGGCTTTGCCACACAGGAAGCCTACGCCTTCGTGCGTGCCTGCCACGATCCGCGCGTGATGGCGGTCAAGGGTGTGCCGCGCGGCGCGGCCCTGATCGGCACGCCCACGGCCATCGATGTCTCGCAGGGCGGCAAGAAGCTGCGCCGTGGCATCAAGGTGTTCACGGTCGCGGTCGGCATCGCCAAGCTGGAGCTTTACAACAACCTGCGCAAGGGTTCAGTAGTCAGCGAGGACGGCGTCACCACGACGTTCCCTGCTGGCTTCGTCCACCTGCCCAAGATCGACGCCGAGTTCATCCAGCAGCTGTGTGCCGAACAACTGATCACCCGCCGCGACCGCAATGGCTTTCCCGTGCGTGAATGGCAAAAGATGCGCGAGCGCAACGAGGCGCTCGACTGCTACGTCTACGCCCGCGCTGCAGCGGCGGCGGCGGGACTGGATCGCTTCGAGGAGCGTCACTGGCGCGAACTGGAGCGGCAACTGGGCGTGGCTCCTCCACCTGACGAGCCACCGCCATTGCGCGACATCGAACTCAACGAGGCCACCCCCAGCGGTGGCCTCGCTGTTTCTGGCAATCGCAACACCGGTCGGCGCGTCATCAAAAGCCGCTGGCTGTCCTGAAGGAGAAAAGCATGAGTCTGGCAACCCGTATCGAATCGCTGGTCATCCGCGTCGCGCAGGAGTTCAACGATGTGCGCGCCAAGGCGGGCAACCTCGCCAACCTGACCACCACCGACAAATCCAGTCTGGTCGCCGCCATCAACGAACTGAAGGCGGCGGTTGTGTCTTCGGCGGTGATCGACGACGCGCAGGTCGCCACCACCAGCACCTATTCGTCCAGCAAGATCGTCACGCTGCTCGATGCGCTCAAGGCGGAAATCTTGGGCGGAGCGGACGCCGCCTACGACACCCTGGTGGAAATCCAGCAGCTGCTGCAAAACGGCACCAGCGGTCTGGATGCCTTGCTGGCGGCGGTCAACAACCGCGTGCGCTTCGATGCCGCGCAGACGCTGACCGCGCCCGAGCAGGCGCAGGCGCGCAGCAACATCGGCGCGGTGGCCACCAGTGCCGTCGGTGACACCGATACCGATTTTGTCGCCGTGTTCGAAGGCGCGCTGGTCTGATGAGTCTCGCCACCCGCCTCACCGCCTTGGCCAGCCGCATTGGGTTGGAGGTCAAAACCAAGATCGACGCCAGCCACCCCGGCGTGGCCAAGGCGTGGGTGTGTTTCGGTTACGTCAGCAATCAGGTGGTGATCCGGGCGTCCTACAACGTGGCCAGCGTCACCCGGCTGGCCACGGGCCGCTACCGCGTGACCTTCGCCAGTGCGATGTCAGATGCCAACTACTGCTGGGTGGCGTCCACCCTCAAGAACACAAACATCCTCGGCCTGCAGCGCATCGCACTGGTGCGCGCCAACGGCGACACCCAAACCGCCCAACACCTCGATGTGAGCTGCGCATCCTCCACGGCGGCGACCGATGCCGATGAACTCAACGTAACGGTATTCCACTGATGGCCTACACCCAAGCACACCTCGATGCGCTGGAAGCTGCGCTCGCCAAAGGCGAAAAGCGCGTCACCTTCGGCGACAAGACGGTCGAGTACCGCAGCGTCGATGAACTCATGGCCGCCATCGAGGCGGTCAAGCGCGATCTGTTCGAGCAGGCTGCCGCCACGGGTCTGTGGCCGGGTGCGCCGCGCCAGATCCGCGTCACCACCGGCAAGGGGTTCTGAACGTGCAGTGGTTTGAACGGATGCGCCGCCGCGTCGGCGTGCGTCTATTGGCAGGTACCCCGTTTTACGACGGCATCGGCGGTGGTCGCCGCGCGCTGGCGTGGCAGGTCGGCAACCCCGGTGCAGTGGCGGCGCTGGCTTCGACCCAGCACGAGTTGCGGGTCAAGAGCCGCGATCTGGTACGGCGCAATGCATGGGCGGCGGCAGGCGTCGAGGCCTTCGTGTCGAATGCCATCGGCACCGGCATCAAGCCGCAGTCGATGGTGGCCGACAACGCGCTGCGCGAGGCCATCCACAGCCTGTGGTGGGACTGGTGCGAGGAAACCGATGCGGCGGGCCTGACCGACTTCTATGGACTGTAGGCGCTGGCCTGCCGGGCGATGCTGGAAGGCGGCGAGTGTCTGGTGCGCCTGCGCTACCGCCGCCCCGAGGACGGCCTGCCGGTCGGGCTGCAATTGCAGTTGCTCGAACCGGAGCACCTGCCGACCACGCTCAATCAGGAGCTGCCGTCGGGCAACGTGATCCGCGCGGGCATCGAGTTCGACCGGCTTGGGCGGCGCGCGGCCTACCACCTGTACCGCTCGCATCCTGGTGATGGCGCACTTTCGTCACCTCTGGCCCCAATGTCCGGCACCGGCGGCTGGTTCGGCGGCCTCGACACCGTGCGGGTTCCGGCCAGCGAGATCGTCCATCTGTTCCGCCCGCTGCGTCCCGGCCAGATCCGGGGTGAACCGTGGCTGGCGCGCGCACTGGTCAAACTCAACGAACTCGACCAGTACGACGATGCCGAGCTGGTGCGCAAAAAGACCGCCGCGATGTTTGCGGGCTTCATCACGCGCCTTTCGCCCGAGGACAACCTGATGGGCGAAGGGGTGCCGGACGCCAATGGCGCGGCAATGGCGGGACTGGAACCCGGCACGATGCAGATTCTGGAGCCGGGCGAGGATGTGAAATTCAGCCAGCCCGCCGACGTCGGTGCGAGCTACGCCGAATTCCTGCGGATGCAGTTTCGCGCCGTGGCTGCTGCGATGGGCATCACCTACGAGATGCTCACCGGCGATCTGACGCAGGTGAACTACTCGTCGATCCGTGCGGGGCTGCTGGAGTTTCGTCGCCGCTGCGAAGCCATCCAGCACAACGTGATCGTGCACCAACTGTGCCGCCCGATCTGGCGTGCGTGGATGGAACAGGCCGCGCTGGAAGGCGCGCTGGCACTGCCGCAGTTCAACCAGAACAAGCGCAACTACCTGTCGGCACGCTGGATTCCGCAGGGCTGGCAGTGGGTCGATCCGAAGAAGGAATTCGACGCGATGCTCACGGCCATTCGCGCAGGACTGCTGTCGCGCTCGGAAGCCATCTCGGCCTTCGGCTACGACGCCGAGGACATCGACCGCGAAATCGCTGCCGACAACCAACGAGCGGACGAACTCGGGCTGGTGTTCGACTCTGACCCGCGTCACGACAAACAACCGATTGCAGCGGTGGGCACGCAACCCGTCGCACCACCGCAAGACCCACAGGACGATTGATATGACCCTCATCCATCTGGCGTCGCGCCTCTACGGCACGCCGCTGCTCATCGCGCGCCCCAAACTCGACGTGATCCTGTCGGTGCTGGGTTCGCGCATTGGCTTGCACCACCAGAGCCTGCCCGATCTGGACATGGCGCTGCCTGCCCCACGTCATCCAGTTCAATCAGCGCAGACGGGCATCGCCGTGATCCCGGTGGTGGGCACGCTGGTCAAACGGGCGATGGGCATCGAGGCCGCGTCCGGCCTCATGTCCTACGACGAGATCGACGACCGGCTGGATGCCGCACTGGCCGACCCGCAGATCGGCGGCATCCTGCTCGATCTGGACTCGCCCGGCGGCGAGGCCGGTGGCGTATTCGAACTGGCGCAGCGCATCCGCGCCGCCAGCGCCATCAAGCCGATCTGGGCGCACGCCAACGATGCCGCGTACTCGGCGGCCTATGCCATCGCCGCTGCCTGCCAGCGCCTGACGTTGTCGCAAACCGGCGGTGTCGGCTCGATTGGCGTAATCGCGCTGCACGTCGACCAGTCGGTAAAGGACGCCAAGGACGGCATTTCCTACACCGCCGTCTACGCCGGTGACCACAAGAACGATTTCTCACCGCACGAACCCTTGAGTCCGCAGGCCGGCACGGTGCTGCAAACCGAAGTGGATCGGCTCTACGACCTGTTCGTGAATCAGGTCGCCACGATGCGTGGCCTCGATGCAGACGCTGTGCGCGCCACCGAAGCCGCTATGTTCCACGGCGATCAGGCGGTGGCAGCGGGCCTTGCCGATGCGGTGTTGCCGCTCGATCAGGTGCTCACCGAATTTGCCGAAGCGCTGGCATCGCAACGCCGCTTGGTGCAGCCGGGACTGGCGCGCGCCTCGCCAGCAAACCCATCCACCGCCCTGATCCGAAACCGTTTCATCACCCTGGAGAACCCCATGATCACCGACAACGACCCGCAACACGATCCACACCACGAAGACACGCTCGATCCTGTCGATCCCGCCCCGCAGGACGATCAGCCACACCCCGAAGCCAATCCGACGCCGACGCCTGCCACCAGCGCTGCGCTGGCCCACGCGCGCGCCAGCGGCCTCGGCCAGGCGCAAGGCATCGCCGAACTCTGCCTGATCGCCGGGCAGCCACAGCGCACGGCGGAATTCCTTACTGCTGGTCTGTCCGAAGCGCAGGTGCGCCGCGCCTTGCTCGACGCCCGCGCCGAGCAGCCCGAAATCGCCTCGCGCATCACCGCCGAAGCCGGGACGTCGCTGCGTCCCGAGCACAGCCCGGTGGTGGCCGCCGCCAAGAAACTCGCCCACAAGGAGTAAGCCATGACTGCCATTGCCCAGCCCAAGAACCTCGGTGACGTGCTCAAGTACGAAGCGCCGAATCTCTACTCGCGTGAAACCAACACCGTCGCCGCCGCGCAGAACCTCGCCCTCGGCACCGTGGTGGGCCGCGACACCGCCACGGCCAAGCTCAAAGCCTTCGATCCCGGTGCATCCGACGGCAGCGAAATCGCCATCGGTGTGCTCGGTAACGACGTGGACGCCACGCTGATCGACCGCGACGACGCGATCCTGATTGCCCGCCACGCCATCGTCGCGCGCGGCGCGCTCATCTGGCCGACCGGCATCACGCCCACGCAGAAAGCCGCCGCCGAAGCGCATCTGACTTTCCTCGGCGTGCTGGTGCGCGATAGCGCCTGAGCCAACGCATCACCTCATCCCCGCAAAAACCCGCCGCTGGCGGGTTTCGTCATTTTTGGAGAACCCAAATGCAAAACCCCTTTGAAAACCCCGGCTTCTCGATGGCCAGCCTCACCGCCGCCATCAACCTGCTGCCCAACCGCTACGGGCGGCTGGAGCAGTTGAACCTGTTCCCGGCCAAACCGGTACGCACCCGGCAGATCATCGTCGAGGAGTTTGCCGGTCGCCTGAATCTGTTGCCGACGCGTGCGCCGGGTTCACCCGGCACCGTGGGCGAGCGTGGCCAGCGCAAGCTGCGTTCCTTCGTGATTCCGCACATCCCGCACGATGACGTGGTGCTGCCGGAAGAAGTGCAAGGCCTGCGCGCCTTCGGCTCGGAAACCGAGATGGAGGCCATCGGCGGCGTGATGGCGCGTCATCTGGAGACGATGCGCAACAAGCACGCGATTACCCTGGAGCATCTGCGCATGGGCGCGCTCAAGGGCATGATCCTCGATGCCGATGGCAGCCCGCTGGTCGATCTGTTCACCGAGTTTCAGATCACGCCGCAGTCTGTCCCTTTCGAGTTCTCCACGACCACCGACAACGGCCAGCTCAAAAGCGCCTGCCTGACCTTGGTGGGGCTGATGGACGAAGGCTTGAAGGGAGAGTTCTCGACCGGCATCCACGTCCTTTGCTCACCGGAATTCTTCCGTGCGCTCGTGACCCACAAGGAGGTCAAGACCGCCTACCAGAACTGGCAGCAGGGTGCGGTGCTGATCAACGACATGCGCGCCGGTTTCAACTACAGCGGCATCACCTTCGAGGAATACCGGGGGCAAGCGTCCTATGTGACGGACGATGGCACGCTCGATACACGCCGTTTCATTGCCGCCGGGGAGGCACATGCCTTCCCGCTGGGCACGGTGGACACCTTCGCCACGTACTTCGCTCCGGCGGACTTCAACGAAACGGTGAACACCATCGGCCAGCCGCTGTATGCCAAGCAGGAGCCGCGCAAGTTCGACCGGGGCACCGATCTGCACACGCAGAGCAATCCGCTGCCGATGTGCCATCGCCCCGGTGTGCTGATCAAGCTGACCTCGGCCTGATGGACGTCGCGACGTTCTACGAAGCGGCCCGCAACGCCGGACTGCTCACCGCTGTCACGGTGGCGGGCGGCGCGGTGGTGCATTGCGGCTTTCGTGCGCCGGATGAAACCGTGCTCGATGGTTTCGCGCTGTCACGCGACTACCAGCTCGCCTATCCGGCAGCGTGGCTGACGCTGGCCGCTGGCGACACCGTCGAGATTGCGGGCACGGCCTATCAGGTGCGCGACGTGCGTGCCATCGGCGACGGCTTCGAGCGTCGCGCGTCGCTTTCCCAACTCTGAGGATTCCCCGATGAACTCCGTCCGCGAGCGCGTCTTGCGGGAAGTGGTCGCGCGCCTGTCATCTGCCATTGCACCGATCCCGGTGCTGCGCATGCCTGCCCTGCCGGTCACCCGCGAAGCCAGTCCCGCACTGCTGCTGTTCGTCGACGGCGACAGCATCACCGCCCACGCCAACCACCTCGTCGACCGGCTGTTGATCGTCCGGCTCGCCGTGGTGGCGCGTGGGACGGACGCCTTCGACGTGGCTGATCTCGCGCTGGTGGCGGCGCACGCGGCCTTGCTGGCCGACTCGAATCTCTCTGGCCTTGCGATTGCCGTGCGCGAAATCGACTGCGAATGGGAGGTCGACGACGCCGATGCCGGTGCCGTCCTACTGCCCGCCCGTTACGAAGTCCGCTACCGCACCCACGCCCTCGATCTCACCCAAACAGGATGAACTTTCCATGCACATCGAATTGCTGAAACCGCACACCCACGCAGGCAAACGCCTCGCCGTGGGCGACCGCCTTGAACTCAATGACACCAGCGCCCGCTGGCTGATCGCGCAGGGCGTCGCCAAAACGGCTGCCCCTGTTGCGGACAACAAACCCAATCGCCGCGATGCCACGTCCGGTGTTTCCACAACGGCAGCCACTCAAGGAGACTGACCATGGCTTACTTTTCCGGACAAGGCCGCGTCTACATCGGTGCGCGCGATGAACTCGGCAACCCGGCCGGACTGACCTTCGTCGGCAACGTGCCCGAACTGAAGGTGTCGCTGTCGGTGGACACCATCGAGCATCAGGAAGCGCAGTCGGGCCAGCGCCTGACCGACCTGCAGTTGATCAAGACCAAGAAAGGCGAATTCGCCTGCACACTGGAAGAACTGATCGCCACCAATCTGGCGCTGGCGCTCTACGGCACGACGACCACGATCACGCCCGGCACGGTCACCGGCGAACTGCTGCCC
This sequence comes from Dechloromonas sp., assembly GCA_017302355.1. Next base: position 40,389 of record JAFLDQ010000004.1, on the reverse strand, counting down.
AATCCGGTCACGCCCGGCAGCCTGTATCCGCTGGCGCTGCAAAACGTCTCTGCCGTCCAGATCCAGGATGCGGATGCCAACCTGCTGCCTGACACCCAATACAGCGTCAACGCCAAGCACGGCTCGCTGGTGATTCTGGATGCCACCACCGGCGGCCCGTACACCGAACCCTTCACGGTCGATTACGCCTACGGCGCAGCACAGAGCACGGCGATGTTCACCCAGCCGCTGCCCGAGCGCTGGATTCGTTTCGAAGGTTTGAACACCGCCGACGGCAACCGCGAGGTGGTGATCGATCTTTACCGAGTGGCCATCAACCCGGCCAAGGAGCTGTCGATCATCACGGATGAACTGCTGAAGTTCGAGCTGTCGGGTCAGGTGCTGGCCGATTTGACCAAGCCGGTCGGCGGCGATCTCGGCCAGTTCGGTCGTCTGGTGCTGCTGTGACGACCTACGCGGAGATGGCGACGATGACCGACTTCCAAACCTTTCCGCCTGCGCCGGTGGTGGTGCAGCTTGCCTGCGGCGTACTGGAATTGACGCCGGTGCGTCTGGGCGAGCTGCCGCGCCTCCTGGCCGTGGTGCAGCCCTTTGCCGACGCCATCAGTGCCGAACCCGACTGGCTGGACTTGCTGGCCCGCCACGGCAACGGCGTACTGGAACTGCTCGCGCTCACCACCCGGCGCGAGCGGGCATGGATCGACGATCTGTCGCTGGACGATGCCGTGCAACTGGCCGCCGCCGTGTTCGAGGTGAACGCGGATTTTTTCGTGCGCCGAGTGGTGCCAGGCATCGCCCGCTCGGCAGATCAGCTGGCTCCGCTGATCCGCACGCTTGGGACTGCGCCGTCGCCCGCCTGATCCACGCCGGGCACGCCCTGCACGCCGTACTCGGCTACAGCGTGCCGCAGGCCTTGGCCTTTCTGCGCATCGAAGGGGAATTGGAACGCCAGCGTCTGGCGCAACTCGTCGGCGTGGTCGCTGTCGCCGCGCAGGGCGAAAAGCGTTCCATCGAACAACTGCAACGCGATCCTCTGAAGGAATAACGCATCGTGCGCCTGTCACTCACCACCACCGGCCTGCTCGATCCGCGCCAGTTGGCGGCGTGGAGCAGCGAGCGGCGACGTGCCGTCCACACTGCGGTCGCCAAAGGCATGCAGTCTGGCGGACGTGAGGTGCGTGATGCAGCACGCGCTGAAATGCGCAGTGCCTTCACCGTCAAGCGCAACAGCTTCATCTCCTCGATGGGCGTGAATGTGTTCGACAAGAAGCCCGCTCATTTGCCCAACTCGCTGCCCGCCTTGCTGGTGGGCAGCAAGATTCCTTGGCTCGGTCTGCATGAGAAAGGCGGCACGGTGAGCGGCAATTTGCTGATACCTCTGCTGCCCGGGCGCATCGGCCCCAAGCGCTTCAAGGCGGTCATTGACGGCCTGATGCGCTCTGGCAATGCCTTCTTCATCGAGAAGAACGGCCGCGTGCTGCTGATGGCCGAGAACATCAAAGAGAACGCCTCGCAGCTGGGCCGCTTCAAGCGCGCCGAGCGCGGGCGCTCTGGTGCGAAGCAGATCAAGCGCGGACAGGAAATCCCCATCGCCGTACTGGTCAAGCGCGTCGATCTCAAACGGCGGCTGAATCTGGCGGGCGGCGTGCAACGTGCGCTGCCTGCCTTGGCGCGGGCGATTCAACAAGAACTGGACAAAGTCTGATGGCAAGCAATCGTGCCCAAATCCTGATCAGTGCCGTCGACCAGACCAAGGCCGCCTTCGACTCGATCAAACGCGGACTGGGCGGACTCACGGACACCGCCAAGAGCGTCAACGGCGTGCTGGCCAACCTCGGCGTGGCCGTGTCGGTGGCAGGTCTGACCGCGATGGTGAAGTCGGCCATCAACACTGGCGACGCGCTGGATGAGATGTCGCAGCGCGTCGGCGTCAGTGTCGAGACTTTGTCGGTGTGGAAACCGGCAGCGGAGCAGTCCGGAGTTTCGGGCGAATCGTTCGAGAAGGGGTTGCGCAAGCTCTCCACCACGATGGTCGATGCGGCCACCGGCGGCGAGGAAGCCGCGCGCACCTTCAAGACGATTGGCGTCGAGTTCAAGAATCAGGACGGCACGCTGCGCGGCACCGATCAGGTGCTGCTGGATCTGGCCGAGCGCTTCAAGACCATGCCCGATGGCGCGGAAAAAACCGCGCTGGCGGTGCAACTGTTCGGCAAGTCCGGCGCGGAGCTGATCCCGTTCCTCAATCAGGGACGCGATGGCATCAACGAACTGTCCGCCGAGATGCAGGCATTGGGCGTGCAGATGAGCGGGGAAACCGCCGCGCAGGCAGGCGCGTTCAACGACGCGCTCGACAAGCTGAAACTCGCCAGCACCAGCATCGGCAACCAGATCATCGCGTCCTTGCTGCCCGCACTGAACGACATGGCGGGCGGCATGGTCGAGTCGGCCAAGGAAGGCGGCACGCTGCGGGTGATTCTCGATGGCGTGGTGCTGGTGCTCAAAACCCTGGCGCTGGGCGCGGCCACCGTCGGCAAGGCCTTCGTTGCCTTGGGCGAGGCCATCGGCGCGGGCGTGGCGGCAGCGGTCGAAGCCCTCAAGGGCAACACCGCCGGGGCCAAGGCCATCATCGCCGACATCAAGGGCAGCCTGATCAAGCGCCTCGACGAACTGGCCGAGTTCCGTGACAGCCTGTTCGATCCCAAGCCCATCGAAGTCAAAGCGCCGCAGATTCAGGCCGATCCGTCACTGCTGGCGCGCATGGCGCGGCCCAAGCCCGCGCAGGACACGTCGGGTGCGCAAACCGCGCTGCTAAAAGCACGGATGGATGCGGAACTCGCCTTGCTCAAGGACAACCTGCAACGCGAGCAAACCGCGCTGGACGCGGCACTGGAAGATCGTCTGGTGTCGGTGCGCGACTACTACGCGCAGAAAACCGCGCTGGAGCAGCGAGAACTCGATGCCGAAATCGCGCGCAAACAGCAGGAATTGGCGCGTAGCCAACAGACAGCCACGGGCGGAAAGTCAGAAAACGACCGCCTCAAGGCCCAAGCGGAGGTTGCCAAGACCGAAGCCGAACTGATCGTCCTCAACAATCGCCGCGCCGACATCGAGCAGGCCAACGCCCGCAAGGCCGCGCAGGCCGAACGCGAGCTGGCCGATGCCTTGGCGCAGGCGCACGAGGAACTGGCGCAGATCACCGGCACGGCGACGGATGCCGACCGGCAGGCGGCGATTGCGCGCAGCTACCGCGATCTGCGGGCACGGCTGGCGGCGGAAAGCGATGCCGACGGCGTGTCGCTGGTGGATCGGCTGATCGACGTGAAGGCGGCGCAGGCCAACCTCGCCGCGCTGGAAGCCCAATGGCGGCAAGTCACCGAGCGTCTGCGCAATGCGCAGGAGGCCATCGGCATCCAGCAACAGGCCGGATTGCTGACCGAAGCGCAGGCGCGCCAGCAGATCGTGACGCTGCAACAGCAATCGGCTACCGAGATGGAGCAACTCCTGCCCGCGATGCAGCAGGCGGCGGTGGCCATCGGCCCGGATGCGGTGCTGCGCGTCGAGGCGTGGAAGAACGAGCTGGCGCGCACGCGGCTGGTCGTCGATGAGATGGCTCCGCTGTGGAACCGCATCGGCGAGAGTTTTGGCAGCGCATTGAACGGCATGATCACCGGTGCGCAGACCTGGCGCAGTGCGATGGCCAGCCTGTTCCAGCAGGTGGCTGACGCCTTCCTGCAACAGATCGTGATCCAGCCCTTCCAGCAGTGGATCGCCATGCAGGCGCGGATGCTGGCGCTCAAGCTCGGCTTCATCCAGCAGGAACAAGTGGCCGATGCCGCCGCCAGCGCCACCACGCTCGCGCAGAAATCGGCCCAGACCACGGCGGAAGTGTCGATGGATGCCGCCAAGGCCGGTGCCGGTGCGGCGGCGTCGCAAGCCTCGATCCCCATCGTTGGGCCGGGGCTGGCGATTGCCGCGATGGTGGCGATGGTCGCCGCCGTGATGGCGCTCTTGGGCAAGGTGAAGAAGTTCGCCACTGGCGGCTTGGTGTCGGGCGCGGGCACGGCGACCAGCGATTCGATTCCGGCGCGGCTGTCGGCAGGCGAATACGTGGTGCGCGCCGCTGCCGTGCGTCAGGTCGGCGTGGCGTTTCTGGATTCGCTCAACGGCCTGTCCATCGGGCCGCGCTTCAAAGGCGGCGAACTGGCCTTTGCGGCTGGCGGTCTGGTGCCGGAAGTGAAGGTACCACCCGCGCAGCCGCAGATGAATCAGGCGGTGCGCATCGTCAACGCCATCGACCCCGGTGTCACCCACGACCACCTGCAAACACCGGCGGGCGAGCGGGTCATCGTCAACATCATCGGGCGCAACGCGCGGGCCATCCGCTCGGCGCTGCAGAACTGAAATCCAAGGAGCCTCTCATGGCACTGCTGTTCATCGACGGCTTCGACCACTACGACCCGCAAGCGCTGGATGACTACGGCCAGCCGTGGCTGGCGCGCGGCAAGGCGGCCTACCTCTCGCCGCAGGCCACCCGCGAGCAGGGGCGGCGACCCTCATCATTCGCGCTGCGCCTGCCCGAAGGCTCGGGCGGTGGTTACGTCAAGAATCTGGACGCCACCAAGACCAGCCTGATCGTGGGCGCATCCATCCGTGTCGTGGCCTATGAGAACACCTACACCGAGCCGCTGCTGCTGGGCGTGCGCGATGCCAACGCGCAGATCGCGCATCTGGTGAAGATCGGCGAGGACGGCAGGCTCAAGCTCTACCGCTGGCAGTATGGCTATGAGCAGTTGATCACCACCTCGGTCAGCACCGCCCCGGCGCGCGGCTGGCACTACGTCGAGCTGCAGGTGACGCAAGGCACCAGCAATGGCGTGCTGTCGGTGCGCCTGAACGGCGTGCTCGCCATCCAGATGAACGCGCAGAACACGATTCAGGGCGGCGGGCAGTTGCTCACGGCGTTCCTTGGCGCGATTCCGGGCCAGAACTGCCCGCTGACCATCGACGTCGACGACTTCTACATCGCCGACACCACGGGCACGATCAACAACACCTTCCTGGGCGACGTGCGCGTGGATGCGCTGCACGCACAGGCCGATGGCAGCCTGAACCAGTGGACGGTGACGCCCTCCGGCGTGAATGCCTGGGAGGCCGTCAGTGACGAGGATGAATCCACCTTCATCAGCGCGCCCAGCGCCGGACTGCGCCAGAGCTTCGATGTCGAACCGTTGCCGGTGATGGCCACGCCCGCGATCTTTGGCGTGCAGTTGACGATGCTCTCGCGCAAGACCGATGCGGGCCTCGGCAAGCTGAAAGGTCTGGTGGTCAGTGGCGCGCAGACCGCTTCGAGCGCCGAGGTGATCCTGCAGGAACAGCAGGCGTGGCAATGCGCGCTGTTCGAACGCAATCCGAACGGCAATGTGCAATGGACGGAAGCCGCCTTCAATGCCGCTGAATTCGGCGTGGAGTCGGCATGACCGACCGGCGCGTTGCGGCGCACATCGCCGAAACCGGCAGCCAGCCCGCGCCGGGCAACGAAGCATTGCGTGTTCTGGGCGAAGTACTGTCGCGCGCCGGTGCAGGCAGCGCTGTCGCCACCTTCACGCCAGAAACCGCCAGCGCGCCGTGGCCTCCGGATCAGGCCGCGCACTGGCTGGTGGAAACGCTGGCGCGCCCCTGGCCGCCGCTGGTCGGGCCGGTATTCGTGGTCGAGGTGCTGCGCCGGGACACGGCATCGAGCGCCATCGTCGCCACCGGCATGGATGCCTTCGGCGATGCGCCGTGGCCGGAGGCGCAGCGCGGCGTGTTCGCCTTCCGCCACGATTGGTCTGAAGCACTGGTCGAACGGCTGGAGTGGCAAACCAGCGTCACGCGGCTGGCCAGCGGCAACGAATCGCGGCAGGCGCGGCGCAAGGTGCCCCGGCGCTCGTTGAGCTATCACGTCGGCCACGCGCGGGCGACCGATGCGCTGGTCGCCGACTGGCTGGCCGATCATCTCGGCAATGCGTCGTGGTGGCCGCTGCCGCAGTACGCGGTGCCGCTGACCGCCAGCGCCGAAGCCGGTGCCTTTGCGCTGGAAGTGGCCGACTCGGACTGGCAACACTTCGTGGCGGCCAGCGCCGATCTGCGGCTGACGTGGAATGGCATCGAGGGCTGGAACGAGGCCGACGTGTTCGCGCTGCTCATCGCCCCCGATGGCTGGCAGCAGGTGCGCCTGAACAGCGTCGACAGCGAGGTGCTGTGGCTGGCCGAACCCTTGGCGCGCGCCGCCGGAACGGGGAGCAGCGTGATGCCGCTGGTGTGGGGCCGCGCCGTCGATCCGGCAGAACTGAGTCAGTGGGTACCGGGCATGGTCGGCGGCAACGTGGTGGCCCAGCTGGAACCCGCGCCACCGCCCGATGACGACCTGCTCGACGATCCGTGGCTGGACGAGCTGCCGGTCTGGCCCGATGGCAACTGGCGCGACGACCCTGCTGCTGCGGTATCGGCGGTGATCACCCTGCAGGATTTCTCGCCCGCCGCCCCGTGGCTGCGCCGCGACGATCCGTGGCCGACCACCACCTTCCAGCGCCGCTATCTCGCCAGCAATCTGGAAGAAATCGAGGTCTGGCGTGCGCGGCTGTGGCAGACCCAAGGCCGTTTGAACGCCTTCTGGTTGCCTGATGGTCTGGCCCCGATCCTGTGGGTGACGTTCGATGCCGATCCCGAGGACGGTTTCCTGCGCGTCGCAGGCGAAGCTGTCAGCGCCTTCTGGCATCGACCCGCCGCCTGCGCCATCGTCCATCCCGATGGCGAGCGCCAGCACGCGCTGACCGCCACCTGCCATCTCGATGGTGGCGGCGTGCTGGTGTTGCGCTCCGGCCTTGATGAGCCGGTGCCAGTCGGCAGCCGGGTGATCCGTCTGGCGCGCTGCCGCCTCGATCACGACGCCGTCGATCTGTACTGGCACAGCCCCGAGCTGTTGGAGCTGTCCCTCACCGCGCGCCAGCTGCCCGAGCCACGCGGCAACGACCGCATCGTTTACGAGCCCGCCTGACGAGATTACCCATGAGCCAGAACCCTTTGCAGGAAGTCGAGCTGTACGCCTTCGCCAGCAGCTCGGCGCAGTTTTATCTGACGCCGCACGAGTTCGATGTCGATCTCGACGGCACGCCGTACACCAGCCTGTCCATCGAACGCAACGAACTGGCGCTGGGGGCTGAAGCCGCCAAATCGGCGCTGGAACTCAAGCTGCCGCCAAGCTGCGATCTGGTGCGCCATCTGCTTGCCGCCTCGCTGACCGGCGACACCACATCGGTCACCTTGCGCATCGGGCGGCGCGATAACTGGGGTGACTACTGGTGGCTGTCGGGCACGCGCTGGATGGGTCGGGTGCTGGGTGTCGAGATCGACGCCGATGCCGCCCGTATCCGCTGCGAATCGGCGCAGGTCAGCCTGAAGCGCATCGGTCTGCGCAGGCTCTACAGCCGCAAGTGTTCCCATGTGCTGTATTCCAGTGCCTGCGGCGCATCGCCGATCACCGGCAGCGCCTTCGTTCTCGACGTCTATGGCCGCAACGTCGAACTCGATGGCGGTGTGCCCGGCAGCGTCAGCGGCGGCTTGGCCGGTGGCTGGCTGCAAACGCCCGATGGTGCGCGCCACATGATCATCAGCGACTACGGCAGCGGCGTGGAGCTGCTCTATCCAGTCGCCATCGAATCCGGCACGGAAGTGCTGCTGACGGTCGGCTGCGATCACAGTACCGCCACCTGCCAGTCGCGCTTCGACAACCTCGACAACTACGGCGGCTTTCCCGCCATCCCGAGCAAGAACCCGTTTTCGACGGGCGTGTTCTGAACCCCCTTTGAGGAATTGCCATGTGGTACCTCGTCGTCATCGTGGTGGCGGCGCTGGTGTCGGTCGCGCTCGCGCCGAAACCGCCCGAACCCAAACCGGCATCGCTTTCCGACGTCGATGCGCCCACCGCCGAAGAAGGCCGCCCGATCCCGGTCGTGTTCGGCACCGTGCTGCTGCGCGGGGCCAACGTGGTCTGGTACGGCGATCTGGTCGCCGATCCGATCCGCAAGAAAGGCGGCAAGAAATGAACAGCGACGTGATCGTCACCATCGACGACGTGCGCGCCGTGGGCCTGTGCGTGAACGGTTCGCGTGCGTGGTTTGCACGGCACGCGCTGGATTTCCGCGCCTTTGTGCGCGACGGGCTGGACGCGGAAACGCTGCTGGCCACCGGTGATGCGATGGCACAGCGCGTGGTCGAACACGCCCGCGCCCGATCTGCGCAGGAGCATGGCTGATGGGCGGCAGCAGCAAGAAGCAAACCGTCGGCTACCGCTACCGCATGGGCCTGCATCTGGTGCTCTGCCAAGGGCCGGTCGATGCTATGCAGGAAATCCAGATGGGCGAGCGCACCGCGTGGGGCGATGCCGACCGTGGCCCGCTGTCCAGCGGTCACGGCCTCGCCAGTCTGTCGATCAACAAGCCGACGTTGTTTGGCGGAGACGAGCGCGAAGGCGGTGTGATCGGCACCATCGATGTGCTGCCCGGCGATGCCAGTCAGGGACGCAACGACTACCTGATGGCGCGTCTCGGCAGCGCGATTCCGGCATTCCGGGGCGTGCTGTCGCTGGTGGTGCGGCAAATCCAGTTCGCCGCCAACAATCCCTACCTCAAACCGTGGGCGGTGCGCGTGCGCCGCTTCACGGCAGGTTGGCACGACACACCGTGGATGGAGTGGAACGCCGAGGTGCGCGTCTGGGATGACGACAGCGGCCAGGAGGTGAGTGTGGGCATGAACCCGGCGCACATTCTGGTGCAGTGCCTCACCGATCCGCACTGGGGCATGGGCTATCCGCAGGACAGCATCGGCTGGAGTTTCTGGAACGCGGCGTGGGCCTTGTCGGACGAGGGCTTCGGCCTGAACCTGATCTGGACGCGGCAGCAGTCCATCGAGAGTTTCATCGGTCAGGTGATCGACCACATCGGCGGCATCCTCTACACCGATCCGGAGCAAGGCACCTTCGAGCTGAAACTGCTGCGCGACGACTACTGGATCGACAGTCTGCCGCAGTTGGGGCCGGACGAGATCGTGCGGCTGGAGCGTTTCGAGCGTGCGCAGTGGGGCGAACTGCCGAACGAACTGAGCGTGGTCTACACCGACTGGCAAACCGGCGGCGACACCACCGTCACTGTGGAAAACCTCGCCGCCATCCAGTTGCAGGGCGGCGTGATCAACCAGCGCCGCAACTATCCGGGCGTCAATTACGGCCCGCTGGCTGCGCGTCTGGCACTGCGCGATCTGCGCGCCTTGGGGTCGCCGTTGGCGCGGATGAGCCTGACCGTGGCCCGCGATACCTTGGAACGCGCGCCGTTGCCGGGCGATGTGTTCCTGCTCAACTGGCCGCGTCTGGGCATCGACCAGATGGTGGTGCGGGTCACCAGCATCGACACCGGCACGCTGGGCGCTGCCGAATGGCGCATCGAGGCGATGGAGGATGTGTTCGGGCTGGATAGCGCTGTTCTGGCCCCGCCGCCGCCCATCATCGACGAACCCACGCAGGAGCCGCTGCCGCCCACCCTGGTGCTGGCGGTGGAGATCCCGTATTGGGAACTGGCGCGCAGTCTGTCGCGGGCCGAGCTGGATTACCTGACCGACACCGATGCGGCAGTGGGCGCGCTGGCGGCGGGTGGTGACGGGCAACTCAACTGGCAACTCGCCACCGGCGCATCGGCGGGCGACATCGAAGTCATCGCCGGTGAGGACTACGCGCCGCTGCTCACGCTCGATGCGGCATTGTCCGCCAGCGAGGCGGATGCCGTCGCGGTGCCGGTGACGGCGATCAGCCAACCGGAACGGCTGGCCGTGGGCAGCTACGCCTATCTGGTCGATGCCGCTGGCGAAATCCGCGAAGCCGTCGCCGTGCTGGCCTTCGATGCCGGTGCGGCCAGCATCGATCTGGCGCGCGGCGTGCTCGACACCACGCCCCAAGCGCACACCAGTGGTACGCAGTTGATCGGTGTCGGCGAATGGCTGGCTGCCGAAGGGACGGAACGCGCGCCGGGCGAATCCGTGTTCGTGGCCGCGATCCCGCGCACCTCGACCGATCAGGGCGATGCGGAACTGGCCGCCAATGGCCAGCCGCTGCTGCTCACCGGGCGGCAGGCCTTGCCGTATCCACCCGGGCGCATCCGCCTCAACGGTCAGATCGAGCCTGCCGTGGTGGCCGGTAATCTCGCCGTGGCGTGGGCGCACCGCGACCGCATCCAGCAGACCGCCTACCTCGTGCATCAGGACGAGGGCGACATCGGCCCGGAACCGGGCGTGACCTACACCGTGCGCATCCGTGATCGCAACGACACGCTGGTGCATACGGCATCCGGTATCGCGGGAACGGATTTCGTGTGGGACGTGGCCACGGCTGCCGCAGACGCCGGAGCGCTGGGCGACCGCATCAGCGTGGAAATCAGCGCCGAACGCGACGGACTGGAGAGCTGGCAGCCGCAGGTTCGCGTCATGGATCGCGTGGGCTACGGCCTGCGCTGGGGCCAGTATTGGGGAGGACTCTGATGGAAACGCCAACCGACGCCCGCATCGATGTGCATCTGCTCACCCTGAACGAGCCTGCCGAATGGCGCGAGGCCTGTATCGCCAGCCTCGATGGCGCGCCGATCCAGTTGCACGTCGTGCCGGGCATTGCCGGGCGCATCGGCGAAGCCCGCGCCGCTGGCTATGCACAGGGCGCTCTGCCGCTGGTGTCCTTCGTCGATCCCGACGATCTGTACGAGGCCAGCGTCTTCAAGCAACTGGCCGATGCGCTGGATGCCTGCCCGCAAGCGGTGATGGCCTACAGCGACGAGGCGCTGATGGACGAAGCCGGGCGCGACATCGCGGTGCGGCGTCTGGCCTATAGCCGCTGGCAGCACGCCAACAGCGCCAGCCACGTTCACGGCCTGATCGTGATGCGCCGGTCTGCCGTGGAGGCAGCGCTCGCGGAAACCACCGACATCAACAACTTCGCCGACTGGCTGCTGACCCTGCTGGTCGCCAAACGCGGAGGCGTGCTGCACCTGCCCATCGTCGGACGGCACTGGCGGCAGCACCCGCAGCAAAGCCATCGCACTGGTGATCCGGAAGCCATTCGGCGCATCCGGCGAGCCGCCCCTCTCTGGAGATAAGCATGTCATCGACCGATCCGAACCTTGGACTCACCTACGGCTGGACGCTCGGCGAGTCCGGCTGGGACAGCGGCATGGACGCCAACCTCAAACGCCTCGGCGCGACGGTCGGCCTGTCCGTAAAAGACCGCGACCTGACCACGCCACCGGCCAGCCCCGCCAATGGCGACCGCTACCTCATTCCTGCCGCCGCCACCGGCGCGTGGGCAGGCAAGACCAACCAGATCGCCGTGCGCATCGATGGCGTGTGGGAATACCACGCGCCCAAGGTCGGCTGGCTTTGCTACATCGAGGACGAGGCCAAGCTCAGTGCCTACAAATCCGCAGGCTGGAGCGCGGGCATCGCCATCTGATTTCTATCCACCCGCAACCACCCGAACCCGCCCACGAGGCGGGTTTCGCATTTTTGGAGACCGCCATGACCGAATCCGAACAACAACAGCCTGCGCTCGTCGAAAACATGCTCCTCATCCGGCGCGAGGACTTCGACGAACTGCTCGACCGCGCCGCCGAGCGCGGTGCCGAACGGGTGCTGGCCCACCTCGGCTTGGAAAATGGCCACGCCGCCCGCGACATCCGCGAACTGCGCGACCTGCTGGAGGCATGGCGCGATGCCCGTCGCACGGCGTGGCAGACCACCGTGAAAGTCATCACCACCGGCCTCCTGGCCGCGCTGCTGGTCGGGGCCGCCATCAAGTTGAAGTTGATGGGAGGCCCGCAATGACCGCCCGCAAAATCTGCTTGCTGGGCGACTGGCGCAAGATCGCACGCCGGGCGTGGAGCATTCGCCTGTCCATCGTCGCGGCGATTTTCACAGCGGCGGAAGTGGTGGTGCCGCTGTTCAGCGACGTGCTGCCGCGTGGCGTGTTCGTGCTGCTGGCCTTCAGCGCCAGCATCGGCGCGGCGATTGCACGCTTGGTGGCGCAGCCGGAGATGCACCGATGATCCGCCCGCCATCATCGCCAACTACGCGACGCACCGTGGCAGCGCTGACCTTGTCCGCCGCCGCACTGGTCGGCATCGTGCTGCACGAGGGCTACACCGACCGCGCGGTGATTCCGGTCAAGGGTGATGTACCGACCATTGGGTTCGGTACGACTTCGGGCGTGAAAATCGGCGACACCACCACGCCGCCAAAAGCGCTGGCACGGGCGCTGACCGATGTGCAGCAATTCGAAGGGGCGCTGAAGCAATGCGTGACCGTGCCGCTGGCGCAGCACGAGTACGACACCTACGTGTCTTTCGCCTACAACGTCGGCAGCCGCGCGTTCTGCCAGTCCACGCTGGTGAGGAAACTCAACACCGAGGACTACGCCGGAGCCTGCGCCGAACTGCTGCGCTGGCGCTTCTTCCAAGGCAAGGACTGCGCGCTGCCCGTCAATGCGCGGCTGTGCGGTGGCCTCGCTACGCGGCGTCAGGCCGAGTCCCGCCAGTGCCTCGGGGAGAGCACGCCATGACGCTGATCCCTTGGCCGTACCGCCTGCTGGCCTTGGCGTTACTCGCCGCCGCGCTGATCGGCTTCGGCTGGATCAAAGGGGCCGGGCACGTTCAGGCGCAATGGGACGCCGCCATCCAGCAACAAACCCTGCAAGCCGCCACCATGCGCCAGCGTCAGGCCGAAGCCACCGTCAAGGTCGTCACCGAGTACGTCGACCGCGTCCACGTCGTCCGCGAAAAGGGCGACACCATCATCAAGGAGGTTCCCGTCTATGTGCCCGCTCAAGCCGATGCTGCTTGCACTATCAACCGTGGCTTTGTGCGCCTGCACGACGCTGCCGCCGCCGGTGACCTGCCCGAACCCGCCGGAGATGCTGATGCAACCGCCGCAGGAATTACGCTCTCTGCCGTCACCGAAGCCGTCGTCGGCAACTACCAGACCTGCCACGAGAACGCCGAGCAACTAAGGGCGTTGCAAGCGTGGGTCAGGGAGATGAAATAAGGCGCTGAAAGAATCAAACGTCGATAGGCGTTGTCTTCCAGACATCCTGCGCCAAGGTTATCAGCAGCCCGTGGCGCTCCTCAATGGCCTTGGCGTTCCATGCGGGAAACGCCTTCAACTTCTCATTGATTCTGGAGATTGAAGTGTTCTGGCCGACGCTGGTCAGTTCAACCAAGCTGCGAGTCAGGTAGTTGCCGCTCTTGCGGTACTCGGCCTGCTTCGCTGTGTAGAAATCGTTGCCCGCAACGATGTTGATGGGCTTCTCCAGCAAGGTCAGGTTGCCCAGCCGGTTCTTGTAGTCGTCATAGGCCATCCCCGGATTCTCGGTGGCCCACTTGCTGCGCAGATCGGCCTGCGGCTTATTGGGCAGGATGTGCTCGATCTCCAGATTGGTGAACGGCTCCAGGCTGCCGGGGGTCTCCAAACCGCTGAAGGCCATCTCGACGTGCTGCGTCAGACGCGCCAGCAGGTAGCGCGTGCGGTACTGCTGCATCGAATGCAAAGTGAAGCGCCGGAGCGCGTCGACCAGTTCCTGCGACTTGCCCGCCATGTTGGTGTCGAAGCGATCGGCGATGAAGGCGTTGAGCTGCACCTTCTGCTTCACAGGATCGGTCGCGCCCGCAATCGCGCGCAGTTCATCGGCCCATTGGGAAAAGCTGCGCTCCAGATCTTTGGTCGGCGTCTTGGTGAAGATGTAGTAGAAAAGGAAGCTCTCCAACTGCGCCACGAAATGATCGAACAGCGGCTTCGGGAAACTGGCCGCCGCCAGCAGCAGGACGTAGTGCAAGCTGAAGGCGCCGCCAGCCAACCGCTTGAGGCTGTCCATCGCAAGACTGGGCTTGCCGTCGTTGCCCAGCCCGTTGGAAAACGCGAGGTAATGCTCGACGTTCCGGATGACCTTGCGGACAAACTCGAAGGGCTTGCCAGCGTAGTCGCACAGCGCCGCGTTGTCCTTGCCCACGAACCAGTCGTAGATTTCATCCTCGCGCACCACAGCGTCGCCACGGTCGTTCTTGATGACGTAGTTCGCCATCAGGAAGTAGCGCAGGAAGCGTAGCGGCTTTTCCTTATCCTTCTCCAGCGGCTTTGTGATCTTTTTCCACTCGTCCTTGAGCTGGGTGAACTGCGCCTGTTTCACCTGCGTGAACAACAGGTTCTTCAGCAAGTCCATCGGGTTGAGGCCGACGCCACGTTCGTTGATGGTCTCGAAAATCTTCAGGGCGCTGCTCACGTCCGTGGAAATCTGGATGAACACCACGTTGTTCGCCAGATAGCCCCAATACTTCTTCAGCTTGGCCGGGCTGTCGTAGTTGTCCTTCAGGTAGCGGTACAACGTGCCGTAGGCGTTGACCAAGTTTTCCAGCGACCCGAAGCTGGCGATGCCCGACGACTGAATGCCAGACCGGACTGCCTGCGGGTCGGCGTCTAATTCCACCAGCTTGGTGATGACCTCGCCTGCGTTCTCGTAGCGCGGCTCCAGCTTCAGGCTGGTTCGCGTCTCGCCGTCGCCGTCCGTGTAGCTGGTCGAAATCAGACCGCTGACGGTCTGCCGTTGCGGTTCGCCCTGGAACAGGTGCTTCAACGCGCACAGCAGCAGGAAGAACGTGGTCAGGCGCTGCTGTCCGTCGATGACCTCGTAGTGGTTCTTCTGGTCGGTCGGCGACACCAGCACCGTGCCGATGAAGTATTCCCGCGTCGTCCCCGCATCGATCTGCTCGTCGATGTCTTCGAGCAACTGATGCACTTCCTTGTCTGTCCAGACGTACTCGCGCTGGTAGTCCGGAACGATGTAGAAGCACTCCCTGAAGGCTTCCTCGATGCTGTATTTGTGGTTTTCTATACGGGCCATACTCGTTCCTCTGTGTTCTTCTGTCGCGCCGCCGCCTCAATCGGGCTTCTGTTTGGACGGCGTCGATTTGACGGCAGCGTGTTGAGCCGTTTCCAGATCCACGATGCGGGCGCCCAGAGACTTCACCTTCTCACGAAGCGCCTGATTCTCCCGCTCGACGGCGGCATGCTGCTGATTTCCCTGTTCGATGGCGGTCAACATTCTCGCCTGCCACTGATCGCCAGATGTGTTGTTGTCCTGGTCTTGGAAATATGCGAAGCCGGAAACGATCAAGGCAAACAAGGCCAAGACCGCCGAGATGCCCACTGACCACACCGCGATGGTGATCTGCTTGCGCGTGGACTGATCGGTTCTTCGGTCGCGCTCGTCCATCTGCTCCATCAGGGTCGTTGCCGCTTCCGCCAAGTCTTTGAGGGTCTTGGCGGACTCTGCGGTCATTTGTCCCGTCAGGCGCGTTATCTCCATTTCTTCGGCGCGTTCTTCCGCACGCTCGCGCGCTTGCTTCGTCAGAATATCGTTCACCCTGCTGAAGTGATCGGTCTGGATGGGATGGACTTCAAGTGGCGTGGGCTTTGTGAATTTTGTGAGTTCCTCGTAGGCGCTCAAGGTCGACCCCAAGGCCGACGTGCTCTTGCGAACTTGATCGAAAAGACTGGTGCTTTTTTGAACGTGGTCGAAAAGACTTCGCGCCGAGCCAAACATCTTGTCGTGCATTCGCTTCGCGCTCTGGTGATAGTCATCGACTTCGGTCTTGAGCAACCGCGCCAGATAGGCAGATGCCGCTTCACCCGTTTCCCGCACGGCAGGCTTGCGCTCTTGCGAGCCTTCACGGATCGTCTGCCACGCAGACGATTTGGCATAGGCATCAGCAATCCGCTCGATCTCGTCGTTCGAGAGATCAGCAGCAATCGCGGCATCGAGCGGAACGCGTTCCGGTGCTTCATCGGACTCAACGGTCAAGCTGCCAATGCTCGGCAGGAACGCCCTGATCTGGCTGACCGCATCGCCGGATTCGAGCTTCCCGAAATCGGTCATGTCACGCACCCGCAGCGGATATAAGTAGACGCGACCCGCAGATGTCTCGACATCGACCAGTGGCTTCGACCGAAGCAGCAGTTTCAATGTGCTCTTTTTCGGTTCCTCGCCGGATGGCGGATTCTCTTGTGTCATAACCGGAGCCTCATCTCAAACCGCCTCGCGCAAGGATACAAGCCGATTGCCCGGCCCCTCGGCTCTCACGACCAAGTGCTCGCTATTCGATACCAGCCAGGTCAATGATTGCGACAGGTTGAACGGAAACAATACCGGCTGCGATTGCAGGCTGGTGATCACCAGCGGTTTTCCTGCGTAGCGCACAGCAGCTTCGATCAGCCACGCCGTGAGTTCACCGTCTTCCACCAAGGTGGGAGCCAAGCGGATCACACGCTTTCCCTTCTCGACCCGTTCCACCGCGCCCCAGCCTGCCTGACTCTGGATGACCATATTCGTCATCCGGTAGGTGCCTTCGCGTTCGCCATAGGTTTCGCTCATGCGCCGATGGATTTCGGCGGATGCGCAATCGCCTTGCAGCGCGGACAAGCGTCCGATCAGCTCGGCCACCTTGCCGAAGAAGGGATAGGTCGCCACGGCCATACCCCAGTGCAGTGCGGCAACCGGTGCATCGGGGTTCGCCTTGAAAATCGCCACGCCACGATCCGCGTAACCCGCCAATTCGGCGCGCGGCTCCAACCACAAGCGGTTCAGCACGGTTTGGGTTTTCGTTCGTGCGGCAGCACCCAAACCGGCGGCATCCAGCAATGCCTCCAGGTCTTCGCGTTGCGCCACGCCTGCGCGAATTTTCAGCGCAGTCGTCGCCCAATCGAGATGTATGAACCGGTCAAAGCCGATTCGCGGTGCCGTTGTCATGTTCAAAATCACTATTCAAAAATCATTCAATGCCATTCACGCTTGAAACCTTCACAAAGGGAACGATCAGCTCTTCGACCGACACGCCACCGTGGACAACCACCTGATCGCCGTCGGGAACGAACGCGCTGCGCCCACCTGCGAATAGAGGCATGAAGTTCGCAGGCAGTCCAGCGACATCCAGGGATATCGTGGAGGGATACGCCGCCGCAGAATCGGCACGCAAGGATTCGCTGCGATAGACGCGCACGCGCTCGCCGCGCGTTTCCGCAATCACGCCCTGATTGGGTCTGCCGACGCCAACGGCATCCACATTGCCGTGATCCGCCGTGACGTAAATACTGAACCCTTCGCCCAGCAAGAAAGCGAACAGACGATCAACAAAGCCCGTGGCTAGCCAGCGTCCGATCCACAGCGCCACGTCTTCCTTGTTTCGTTCCTTGTGCAGCCGTTCGTCCACTTCGTCGATCACCAAGCCCAGCACTTTTGGCTTGCGGTCGGTGATTTCGGTTTGCAGCGCGTCCAGTTGCTCGACTTGGCGCAGCGCGCGCCGATACATCACGTCATTGGGCGCGACGCCGCCTTCGTTCTGCCAGAACGCCTTCCACAAGGTTTCTTCCTTGTTGGTGTGATCTATCGAATCCTCGAACTCGCGTGGCCGCAAGCCGGAGAACAGCGCCTGTCGCGACACCGATGTCACCGTGGGCAACCACGCAAAGGCTGTGTTCTCGTCGAAGGCCAGCGGCTGCTGGCGGGCAATCAGATGCTCCCTGATCCGCACCCACTGATCGAATGCCAGGCCATCGAACACCAGCAGTGCCACCCTGGATTCGCCCGCGCTGCGGCGCTGGCGCAGGAAGCGCGGGACGTGATGCACCATCACCGGGCCTTTGGTGGCCGGTTGCAGGATCAGGTCGGCGTAGTGACGGGCCGCCACCCACGCTTGCAAACGTTCGTCCGACAGCGACTGGATCGCCTTGATGCGATCTCGAATAGTCGCCAAGCGTTCGCCGCCATCCGTGCTCGGCAAATCGTGAACCCGGCTCAACATCTCGCCGTAGCGTTTGGCGAAGTCGCTCCACAGCTTGTGCGATGCGTCCACGTCCGGCACCGCCGCAGCAAGCGCCTCGATGCTCTTTTCCGCCAGCGCGAACTGCGACCACACATCCTCGACGATGCCCGCCCTGATCCAGCCCGGTACCGATGCCGGAACGCCGGACACGGCCAGAGGATGCAAACTGCCATCGAGGAACATCGAATCGATGATGGCGCGTACATCGGTGTGATCGAAGGGGATCTCGATCTCCGCGCTGGCCTTGTCTGCGCTGAAGGACGGCAAATCAGGCTCGGCGACGCGCCGGCCTTCCAGCTTCAGCTTCTCCAGATAGCGATACCAGGCGTCCTGTACCACGCGCAGCAGTGCGCTTTTGGACGACAGGAATGAAGCCACGGGTGTCCCCACGAACAAGCCCCTGCCGCACAGAATGCTCGCCGCGTGCTCGGCGAACGGCTCCGGCAAGGCGCGGTTGGCGAAGTGCAGGCGCAGCACCTCGCGCCAGAAATCCACCGGCGTGCGGATGGATCGCGGCGTCAGTTGATAGACGTGTTCGAGGATGAAGTCCCTCGATTCGCCTTCGCCGCGCGCCGATTGCAACTCGGTCTGGTGCGCGTCGAACAACGCGGCCAGCAATTCCGGCTCCACCTGCCGCACCGCGCCGTAGGCCAGCCTGGGGAACAGCTCGGCCAGAATCAGGCGCACCGCAGGCCGGGCGTTGCGCAGAATGTCCCACGGCAGATCGTTTGCATCGTCGCGGCGCAGATGCACGATCAATGCGGGTGACTGAGCAGGCTCGCCTGCATCCCACGCAGCGCGAAAACGCTCCTCGAACTCCGCCCGGAAGGCGAACGGGTCGTCGTAGCCCATCACCTCGAAGCCACGCTCGCGCAGCTCGGACAACAGTTTTTCGTCCAGCAGCACGCCGTCCGGGTCGCAGGCCACCCACAGGCGGGAAAGATCAGCCGTGAACAGGCCGAGGATGCGCTGATGCCACGCACTGGACGAATGGGTCATGCCGCGCCCTCGCTGTTCTTGCTGGTGTCACGGGCTTTCATCGCATCGATCCGCACCATCGCCACGGCATTCAATTCGGGTACGGTGCTTTCCATTTCATCCAACGCCGCCAAGCGTGCCTCGTGCTCGGTTTGCAGACGACGACGGCGGAACTCGCGGACGGCGGGCAAGCCGATGCGTCCGATGGACTGATAGCGCGCTTCGAAAGCGTAGGTGGCGCGATCCCGCTCTTCCGTGATGCGGGCGCGATGTTCTTCCAGCAACGCCGCGAACAGCGGTTCACCTTGCGTACTGGCCACGGCGAACGATGCATCGAACCAGCGCGCCGAATCTTCCGCATCCGCCACGGACAGCACGGACACGCTTTCGGTCAACAACAAATCCCACACGCGCTTGGCTGTGGGCACGAAGGGGCGGCCTTCGTCATTGACGAAAACCGGCAGAAACCGTTTGCGGCTCGCACCCTGCGCGGCCAGCCCAATCTCCCACAATGACCAGATGCCGTTCACCGATTCCGGCAAACCCGTCACGCGGACAACCGGCAAGGGTTGGTCCGCCACGAAGCGCGGCACATCACCGATGATGGCCCGCGTGCGCGGGTCTTCCATCGTCAGCCATTCCGCCGCCGGGTGTTCGTCCGCTGCGCGCGCGTCGAAGCACGCCTGCGGCGTTTCGCTACCACCAGGCCAGCGCACATTCCACACATCACCTTGCTTCGTCGCCGCGCCGCCACGCGCCGCCAGTCCGTTGACGATGGCACGTTCCAACCAATACTGCGCCGGATGGTCACGCCACTTGCGCGCGTCGGCGGCATCCAGATCGTGCGGCACTGCCAGCAGATCGCTGTGCTTGTTCGACTCTTCCAGCGTGGCGCGCAACTGCGAAACCACACTATCCGTTTTCTGCTCGATGGCTTCCGGGTGTTGCAGACTCTGCACGAACAACTCGTCGAACACCGGCTCCACCTCTGCCGAATCCATCACGTCCGCCGCCTTGTCCACGCCGAACTCCTCGGCGATGACGGCGAGCTTTTCCTCCAGCACCTGCCGCACGCGGTGCTCCACCGTGTCTTCCAGCACGAAGTTGAGCGCACGCACGACGTGCTTCTGACCGATGCGATCCACGCGCCCAATGCGCTGCTCGATGCGCATCGGGTTCCACGGCATGTCGAAATTAACAATGATGTGGCAAAACTGGAGGTTCAAGCCTTCACCGCCCGCGTCGGTGGAAATCAGCACGCGGGCATCCTGCGCGAACTGCTGCAACGTCCGCGTGCGCGCTTCCATGTCCATGCTGCCGTTGAGCGTCGCCACCGAAAAGCCACGGCTTTCCAGATAGCCCGCCAGCATCGCCTGCGTGGGCACAAACTCGGTAAACACCAGCACCTTCAGCGCCGGATCGGCTTCTTCCTGTTGCAGCTTGTAGATCAGTTCCAGCAGGGCTTCGGCCTTGGCATCCGTACCGGCGGCCTCGGTGGAACGCGCCAGTTGCAGCAGTGTTTCCACCTCGGCTTTTTCGCGCTCGTAGCCTTCCGCCTGTAGCGCCACGTCCACCTGCGCTTCGCCGTCCAGATCGGCCCATTCGTCCGCACTGAGGTTCTCGAACAGTCGCGTCTGCGCCTGCGGTGTTTCCAGCACCGCTTGGCGCTTTTCCAATGTGGCGCGAATCGCTGCCGTGCTGGATGTCACCAGCCGCTGCATCAGGATCATCAGGAAGCCGATATGGCGCTGCTTGGCCGCCAGCGCCTGGTTGTAGCCGTGGCGCACGTAGTCGGTGACGGCCTCGTACAACTGCTGCTGCGCCGCGTGCCGCGCCTGCCATGCCACCGCGTGCAGGCGCGTGAGCCGGGGCCGGAACAGCGGCTGGCCTTCGGCATTGATGGCCGCGCGCTTTTCGGTGCGGATGACGAAGGGCTGCACGCGCTCGCGGCTCACACTGCCTTCATCGGGAAAAGCGTCCCTGTCCAGCAACTGCATCAGGCGCATGAACTGGTCGGTCTTGCCTTGATGCGGCGTGGCCGAGAGCAGCAGCAGATAGGGCGAGGCTTCCGCCAGTGCCGCGCCCAGCTTGTAGCGCGCCACCTGCTCGGTGCTGCCGCCCATGCGGTGCGCTTCGTCGATGATGACCAAATCCCACGCCGCCGACACCAAGTCCTCGAAGCGTTCGCGGTTGTAGGTCTGGAGTTGTTCCAGGCTCCAGCCGCGTCGCGCTTCCAGCGGCTTCACCGAATCCAGCGCACAGATCACCTGATCGTGCATCCGCCACGGGTTGTCTTCGGCGCTATCACCACGCCACTGGCGCAGTGCGGCGAGCGCGGATGGATCAACGAAGTGAAACGGCTCGCCGAAGTGCGAACGCATCTCCGCCTGCCACTGGCGCACCAGTCCCTTGGGCGCGACCACCAGAATGCGCTTGGCGCGGCCACGCAATTTCAATTCGCGCAGCACCAGGCCTGCCTCGATGGTCTTGCCCAAGCCCACTTCGTCGGCCAGCAGGTAGCGCACGCGGTCGCGGCCCACGGCGCGATTCAGCGCATACAACTGATGCGGCAATGGGATGACGCTGGACTGGATGGGCGCGAGCAACAGGTTGTCTTCCAGCGCGTCCTGCAACTTGGCCGCTGCCGTGGCGTGCAGAATCTGCTCCACGGTCGGGCGCACGCTGGAGAGCGCGGACAGTTCCACCGCGCGTGCGCGCAGCACGGCGTTTTTCGACGGCAGCCACACGCGGTAAGCCGCTTCGCCCCACAGCGCCAGCCGCTCCACCACGCGGCACGGCGCAGCCTGCCGGGTGTGCCAGCACCAGTCGCCGGTGTCGAACTCGCGGCTCACTGCCCACCCAATTCGCGTTCGATCTGCTCGATGCTGGGCAGATTGGTTTGCAGCTCCTTGGGCAAGGATTCCAACAGCTTGTATTCGGCCACGCCCATGGGTTGGGATTTGTCCCCCAAGGCGTATTCGGCTACCACTTCGTTCTTGCTTTTGCACAGCAGCAAGCCGATGGTGGGCGCGTCCTGCTCGGCTTTGACCTGCCGATCTACTGCTGTGATGTAAAAGCTCAACTGCCCCAGATGCTCAGGCTTGAACTTCTCTGCCTTCAGCTCGATGACCACATAGCAGCGCAACTTGAGGTGATAGAACAGCAGATCGATGAAGAAATCATCGCCGCCGACTTCCAGATGAACCTGCCGCCCGACAAAGGCAAAGCCCGCGCCCAGCTCCAGCAAGAACTGGGTGATGTGTTTGACCAGCGCCGACTCGATCTCGCGCTCATCGGCCTCGTTGCCGACATCAAGAAAGTCGAACAGATACGGGTCTTTGAGCGACTGTTGCGCCAGATCACTGCCCGGCACGGGCAGGCGCTCCACGAAATTGGTGATGGCCTGGCCGCTGCGCTCCAGCCGCCGGGTTTCGATGTGGATGTTCAGCACATTGCGCGACCAGCCGTGCTCGATGGCGGCCTGTGCGTAGGCCAGGCGCATCTCCGGTGCTTTCAGCCTGCTCAGCAGCACCAGATTGTGGCCCCAAGGCAATTGTCCAACAGCCTGTTGGACAATTTCGGCATCCGGCCAAGCCTCAGCAAACGCCCGCATATACATCAGGTTGGCGCGTGAAAATCCCTTCATGCCCGGAAACGCCACCCGCAAATCGTGCGCCAGCCGCTCGATCACCTTGCTGCCCCAGCCTTGCACGGCCTGCCGTTGCAGGATGTCACGGCCAATCTGCCAGTAAAGCAGCACCAACTCCCGGTTGACCGCCAGCGTGGCGCGTTGCTGCGCCGTGTGGATGCGGCTTTTCAGTTCCTCCAGCCAAGGCGTGTAACCTTCGGGAACGGGCTGCAGCGACACAGCCGGATCGCTCTGGGCGGTGCGCTTGGCCATTTATGTTTCCTCACTGCGCGTCAGCGCCATGTCGTACAGGGTGAGCAGTTTTTCGTCTTCTTGCAGGGTTTCGTCCGGCAGCTTGTGGGCGATGGCGAGGATGGTCGCGTAGTCCTTGCCCGCCCACGCGGCGCGGAAACCGGCGCGCAGCACTTCCAGCCGCGATTCCTTGATCTTGCGGCCGGTGAAGGTTTTGTAGTGCTCGAACTCCTTGAGCAATGCCTTCTCGCGCTTTTTCTCCAAGTCCTGCGCCTTGTTCGGGTCGGGCACATACCAGCGGTCTTGCGCCTTGGCGATCAGGCGCGGATCGTTCTTCTCCAGCCCGCGCAGGTCGTGGTAATTGGTAGAGAGGTAGCGGTGGATCTGGCTGGGCACTTCGCCTGTGCCCTCAAAGCGCAGGAAGTTGGCTTCCAGCAGCGCCGAGAGTTCCGGGCGGGTTTCGTGCTTCTTCCAGCCCGCGCCCAGTTGCTTGATGAACTCGGGGTGGATGTCCTGATAGGTGGATGGCCGCGCTTTCAAATAATCCGCCGCCCAGTCGATGGCGCTGCGCTCGTCGGAGACGAACAGCTCCATCTGCGGCGCTTGCGCGGTCTGTGCGCGCTTCTTGTCGTACTCGGTGACTTGCTCGGCCAGGAAGACCATGCCGTCGCGTTCGGGGAAGCGGGAGCGCAGGCCGTCCTGAAATTCCTGGCTGGAAAGGGGCACGGGCGCGCTGTGCCGGACGAACCACGCCACCATGCGGTCGAACAGGATGCGCGGATCGCGTTCAGCAACGAATTCCAGTTCGCCGCCTTTCATCTTCACCACGGGAAGTTGCTTCAAGTGGGTCTGCACGAAGTCCCAGGCTGAATCCGGCGTTGCGCCGCGCTCTGCGAAGCGCTGCTCCAGCCCGCCATTGGGCTTGTAGGCGGAAATCACCAAATCCTGCTTGACGGCCACCGCCGTGGTGACGGCCTTGAAGCTGCCTTGCTGTTTGTCGAGCGCGGACACGTTGGCCACCACAAAGCCCGCTTCCTGCATCGCCGTCTGCAAACCGTTCCACACCGCCGCCTGCGTGTTGGAAAATACCACCGTCATCCAGCGACCGGGCTTGAGCACGCGGAAATATTCCTTGAAGCAGTCAGCCATCAGTCTGCGGTAGTCATCCACCGACTTCTGCGCCGCGCGGTTTTCCTTCGCCCGATCCACGATGGCATCCAGTTTGGCTTGCGTCATCACGCCATGCCACGCCTCAACCAGAAAGTTCAGCTCGGCATAAGGCAAGTTTTCGCCAAAGGGTGGGTCGGTGAAGATGTAGTCGATGCTGCCATCCGCCAGCGGCATATGCGCCGCCGTGCCAGTATTTATCGCCGCTCCGCCAGCACTGACTTTGAAGTTACCAAAAGTTTTGACCAACCGATCCAGCTTGCCATCAAGGATGTACCAAGGACTGCACTCAGCGGTTTGCGAAGCAACGTAGTAAACGCCGCTGAGAAACTGATTCACCTGCGAAAAACCTGATGGCCTGTAACGGTTCAGAACTGATGCAGTCCAGAGCGCCTGCTCCACCATGAACAGCAAAAAGCTACGAAGCCGCGCATCCGGCTGCGCTTGCGCCTTCGCCCACAATGCGCCCATTGCCTGCGCAGCACGCGACAGAAACATGTGATGCGTATGGGTGATGCCCTTGTCACGCATACGCGGCGCTTCCCACATATCCGCGAAGGGAAACGCAACCATGGGAACATCGCTGGATAGCGGCAAGGCATCAATCTTTTGCAGCTGCGTCAAGTCCGCTGCATCCGGCTTTTTCTCGTGCTTGGTCTTGCCAATGCGATAGGCAATCAAGCTGGGCACGCGCTTGGGTACTTGCAGGGTGTTGCCCGTGGCGCTGTCCAGCCGCGAAACATAGAGCCGTTCCAGCTTCTTCTTCGTCAGTCCAGCATTGCAGTGCGGGCACGGGAACTCGTCTTTGACGCGCTTGGATTCTTCATCCAGCGCTTCATCCAGAAAATTCACTTCCCCCGCGCATTCCGGACAACTGAACACCTCGCTCCACACCGTGTATTCAATGCGGCCCGTGGTCTTGCCATCGCTGTGTAGCGTTTCGTACATCCAGCCGATGTCCTGCTCCACGGCCTTGAGCAGTTGCTTGCCCGCTTGGGCGAAGGCGTCCACATCGAAGGGAATGTTGTAGTTCGCGCCGATGAAGGTGGCGGCGGGCGACAGGTCGTTGAGCACCGCGCGGCGCGCGCCCCACTGCGGCGCGGCGCGGCCTTCCTTCTTCCACGCCTGTTCCAGCTCAAAGCGGTAACTGGTGGGTGCCGTACCGCACCACTGCGCGGCCACGCCCGTCATGCCCGAACCGGCAAAGCCGTCCAGCACCACGTCGCCCGGCTGGGTGTAGTGCAGGATGGACGGCACGATGGCCAGGTGCGGCACCTTGGTGTGGTAGCTGTGCGCCTTGTAGATGGCGTCAGTCTTGCCCACGCTCACGTCAATCGCCAGCGGCTCGCGGCTGTACTTGACGCCTGAGTCGTAGGGCTTGCCGTAATGCGCCACGAACTCCGCCAGCCACGGATTCGGGCAGGCGGTGTAATACGGCGGATCGGACATGGCGAGGATGGCCGCGTCCGTGCCCTGCGGAAAACCTTCCTGCTTGCGGAACGCCGGGTCTTGCAGCTTCTCGGCCAGCAACTTCAGGTAGTGCTCGCGCCGCGCGGCATCGCTGGCGAAGGTCTGGCCGAGGCATTCGACGGGGCCGGTGGCTTCAGCGCGCTGGTTGTGTAGCAGGTCATTCATATTCGTATCGTTCCCCGCCACATTCAGCAGCGCAAAATTGGGAGTTCGTATTGAGCAGCGTGTAAATTTCCTTGCACTTGCGACTCAGGTTGACGGGTGGCGTCTTCGTCATGCTCGCCTCACATGAAATTGAGCAAGAGACGACCAATGGAGTTGGTCAGGTCACGGGCAAAAACAGCAAGCCACCGTTGAGAGTCGCCAGCAAAATGGGACTCGCTGAAGCCATTCCTTGAATTTGCAATCGCGTTGGTCAACGTCGGCATGGCATTGACAATCTCAACAGGAAATGGGCCTTGCGCCTGAAGTTTCTTGTTGATGTCGTCCTTCACCACTTTGCATAAGGGCATCAAATCCGTCAGCGCCACTTGATCAGGAACATGCTTGCGCACATAGGCTTTATAGAGTCCCTCAAGGCAGGTGTAGCTCAGCGTCGTTGCCCGGTTGTAGTGGTGAGCATCAACGGCATGGTCAATATCCTTGAGGCTATTGTTCAGCTTCTCCGAGTTCCAGAGATCGACAGGAACCACTGTGGTTGGCACCGCATAGCCACCGCCAAAAACGATGCCCCTGATGGCATCCACTTCGCTCTTGGCGTGGGGTTCAAGCGCATCAATGAACACTCTGAACAACTGGAACCGCTGCTGCTCGGGAAGTTCACGGATCACATCCCAGTAGTAGTCTCTGCGGGATGTGCTCTTCCCTTGCTGCTGTCTCAGTTGAATTAACTGGTTGTAGCTGGGTGAGCCTGGATCAACCTGTTGCACCATGCGCAGAAAATCTCCCCCGCTGCGGTAAGTGGGAGAGTCTTTTCTGTCCAGCAAGGAAAAAAGCTGGTTGTATGCTGCTATCCAGTTGACCGACGTGTTCATGGCGCGGCCCCTTGTTGTTCGTGCAGCAACTTGAGCTGGATGCCCGCATCGGTGAGCACGTAGCGCTGCGCTGGGGACGTGGGTTTGTCGGGCACGGTCATTTGCAGGATGCCGCCCGCCAGCAGTGGCTCCAGATGCTGGCGCTTGAAGAATGCCCGCTGCTTGTGGCCGGTGCGCCCCATCAGCTCGGTGATGGAACGCGGCACGTCGGCAAAGGCCACGATCTGCCACTGGATAACAGACAACTGCACAAGCGACTGCACAAGCTGGGTCTGCCCAGAGGCAGCTTGTGCAGTGGCTTGATCGGTGGCTTGTGCAGTTGCGCCGGCTGCTACCGGCTCCTCGCCATCTCGTTGATTTTCTTCGGACTTTTCAGCCTGTCCAGGCGCGGCGGGCAGAAAACGGGCACGCAGGTGCTCGGCCAGACCGAACAAGTTGCCGGTTTCGCCTTGCGCCACGAGCAGGGCTTGTACGGTGAGCCGCTGCACAAGCTGGCGGGCGTCCGCACCGGAAAGGCCGGTCAGCGCCTTCACGTCGGTCAGGTCGATCTGGCCCTTGCGGGTGAGGTAAGCGAAGACGTCGGCTTCCTGCGCGGACAGGTGCGCGCCCAGACTGGCCTGCGCCAGCAACTGGGCTTCGGTGATGAGCTTTTCCTTGCGCAGGCGCAGGCGGAAGCTCTTTTCGGCTTTGTGGTTTTCGATTTCCGGCGGCAGGTAACCCAGCCTGCGCCAACCGTCGAAGATGGCACGCACGCCGGTGCCGCCCTGATCGGACAGGCCGATGCGGCGGAAGGCGTTGACGATGCTGGGGTTGCGCACTTCCTTGTCGCCGGGGTCGAGCAGTTGTTCGCGCGAAGCGAAGGCATCGCCAGGGTTGAAGAACTCGGTCTGGTCGCGGAAGAAACGGATCACCGGCACGCGGGTGGTGTCGCCGAAGTCCTGATGGATCAGCAGGTTGATGGCGGCTTCGCGGAAGGAGATGTAGTCCGGCGGATCGTCGTCGCGGCGCATCGTGGCTGCGTCCACGCCGAAAGGCCGCTCGCTGTGGCGGAAGTAGAACTCGACGATGGTCTGCCACGCCTTGATGAGGTTGTCTTCCACGGTGAGGCGGTCGGCCCAGCGCACGGCGGAGTCGTAGTCGGCGCTGGTGTTGCGGTAAAGCTGCACGTCCACCGCCATGCGTGGCAGTACCTGACGGACGTATTCACCGCTGCCCAGCACAAGAATGGCGGCGCGGGTG
This sequence comes from Dechloromonas sp., assembly GCA_017302355.1. The sequence goes on along the minus strand of JAFLDQ010000004.1, from coordinate 12,685 downwards.
GGGCGCAGCACGCCGCCTTGCTCGACGAGGAAGCCCCAGTTGCGCAGGAAGGCGGTGTCATCGGTCGCGGTGTCCCTGCCGGGGTTGCTGGCGGCGAAGCGCGCGCGATACCAGCGCACGGTGGCTTCGTCGAAGCAGCGGCTGGTGTCCACGTCCAGCGGCTCGGCGTCGTAGCGGGTGTTCGATGCGTCGCGGATGAAGCGCAGCAGTTCGTCGCCGGTGCAGGTGTCGTCGCGGCCACCCCGGCGGATGTGGGCTTTGCGTGGATTGCGATCCAGATACACAGGCTTTTCGTTGCGCTGGGCTTCGGGCACATAGAAGGCCAGAACCGTGCCTTCAGCCAAGGCGTGAACCGAACCATTGATGGGCAGGAACACGCTGATCTTGTTCTGGTCGCGCACCCAGCCAAGGAAATCGTTCTGCACCTTGTCGGCATCGGTGACGCCGGTGACGGTGAACGTGCCGTTGGCCTGCCTGACGCCGAAGACCAGATGCCCGCCCGCCGTGTTGGCGAAGGCGCTGACGGTTTCCAATGCATCGCGGGGAGCGGCCCACGCCGCTTCCTTGAATTCGATGTCGCTCCATTCGATGGACTGGAGCCGGGCGAGCAGTTCGTCTCTGGTCATGGCATCACTCAATCACGAACCTCAGCTTGCTGGCGTCTTTGCCCTTGGCGCGCTCGCTGATGAGCGCGTCGAAGCGCTTGCGCAGTTCTTCGGGCGTCGCGGGCGAGCCGCCTTGCAGCAGGGCTTGCCGCAGATCGCCAGTGGTGACCGTGATCTTCTCTAGCCCGGACAGGGCTTCCTGCACGGCGCTGGCGAAGTCGGCAGTGACGGGTTCCGGCAGCTTGCGTGCGGCGAGGAAGGCGTCGATCAGCTTCTTCGAGGCAGGTGGCAGCAGGCCCAGGCTGTCCTGCGTGAACGGGTCTTCCAGATTTTCCAGCAGGGTTTGCTGCCAGTTGGTCTGCAACTGATCCAGATCGTCATCCAGCTTGCTCAGGCGATTGGCAGCAGGCAGCAGCTCCAGTTGTTCGGCAGACGGACGGAACTGGCAGTGCGGGCAGACTGGCGCGGTGAGCAGCGTCGGCTCGTCCAGCGCGGAGCAGCTTTTCAGGCCGTTGAGCGCATCCTCGAAGCCGGTGAGCTGGCTGGTGGGCATCAAGGACACGCCCGCCAGCACGCGCAGAGACAGCAGGCGGTCGTCGCGGCGCAGCGCGTTGCGGGTTTTCTCCTCGCTGACACCCAGCCGCGCCTTGCTGTGGCTGGCGATGTAGGCGGCGATGTAGTCCTTCTTGAGCTTGGCCAGCGTTTGGCGGCCTTCGCCCAACACGGCGGCGGCGCGCTCCGCCGTGCGATCTTCGCCCAGCTTGTCGAACAGCGCCTTGCGCGCGGCTTCCGCCTGTTTCACCCAGTCGTGGCCGGGTTGCAAGACCATCTCCGCCTGCGACAGGTAGCTCGCCGTTGTGCCCAGTTCGCCAACCAGTTCCAGCAGCCGCTCGACGCCGGTGAGCACGTCGAGATTCTTCTTCTGGAGTTCGATGTCGTCCTGCGTGACGCGCAGGTTTTTGAGTTTGCCGACGGTGTTGTAAGGCGAGAGCGCTTCGGTGAATTTCTTGAGTGCATCCAGCCGCGCATACCAGTCTTTGGCTTCTTCGTCGCGCAGCAGGTTCTGGCCCCAGAAACCGAGCTTGCCTTGCTGGAGATCGGAGCCTGCCTTGAGTACACGCGGCACCAGCGCGCTGACCTTTTCCTGCAAAGCGACAACCGGCTCGGTGTCGCCCTGGCTGGCTTTCTGCGCCAGACCGGACGGCAGGCCGAGCAACTCGAACAGCGCGCGCAGCACCGCGAGGTTGATCTCCTTGGGCGCTTCGATGTGCTTGAACGCTTTGAGTTCGTCGAGCGAGCGTTCGGCCAGCAAGGAGAGCTTGCTGGAGTCGAGCTTGTCGCCGGTGATCGAAAGCACGATGTCGCCGGAATACACCAGCACGCCCAGCACGACGACCAGCAGATCGGGTTCCAGCCGCTGTCTGGCCGGAGAGAAATACTCCACGTCGGTGCTACCCGAAATGAGTTCATTGCGGTTGAGCACCTGACCGTGGCCTTTGGCCTTGAGACGGTTCAGCACCTCCTGCGCGTAGCGCGACTGCGCCGGGTCGATGCGTTCGCCGTCGAGCACTTCCAGCGCATCGAGGACGGCGGTGGCGTCCTTGGTGCGCGTGCCGCCCGCCAGCGCGCGCAGCGTGCTGCTGATGAGGGACTTGCGGTTGGCCTCGGTGACCAGCACCGGAAACTTCGGATAGTCGGGCGCGATGTCGGCGAAACGCTGCCCCAAGACCAAGCCGGACACGATGTTCACGATGTCGCGGAAGTTGATCTTTTCCTCCGGCCCCAAGCGTGCGCGGTCGCGCAGCGAGACGCCCTTGGCCCAGTCTTGCAGCGCCTTGGCTTTGCCCTGATAGGTGACTTCAAACGCGGTGAGCTGCTTTTCTTGCAGCCACTTGCTCATGCCACGCAGCGCATCCTGCGCCTTGGACTGATAGATGGCTTTCGCGCCGCCGCTGGCAGTAGAAGCCAAGTCCAGCGAGGCGGCGTACTGCGACAGGTGGCGCTTGTAGTCTTCATCCGGCGACTTCAGGCGGAAGAACACTTCGTCAGGCTGCTGGGTATCCGAAAAGCGTGGCTTGTCGAAGGGCTGGATGAAGTAGATGTAGAAGTCGCGCTCGGGCTGCGCCGTGGGGCGGTCGTTGGGCGCGCCAAAGAACAGGTAGCCCAAACGTTCGACGCGACGCTCTTGCCACTCGATCTGGTATTGCCAGATCTGGAAACCGGGATAGCGCAGATCGTCGCCGCACTCCATCAACGCCTTGACGGCGCTGTAGTAGGCGCGGTCGAGCGCGTCGTCGGACAGCACTTCGGCGCGCTTGTCGATCTGGGCGTCGTAGTCGATGTCTTTCTTGAGATCGAGGTAGTACTGCTCGGTGTCGGCGGCCTTGGAGATGAACTGGCCGTTGACGGTCTTCAAGGTTTCCCGCAGGACGGTCTGCACCATCGAGAGCAGGTTCTCGGCAGGTTCGCCGGGCATGTCCGCCACACCGGACTGGAACAGACACAGGGAATCGCGCAGTTCGGCGGCGGTGGGGCCAATCGGAATATGGATGTCGCCGCCGGTGGTCAGGCGATGCACGGCCAGACCGTTGATGACGCGCAGCGCCATCGGTTTGTAGGCCGGGCGCGTGAATGCCTGCTGGATGCGGGATTCCAGCACTTCGGAGACGCGCAGCACCTCCTTGATGTTGGGGTCGGCGCGCAGCACCTGATTGCTCTTGACCGTGTTCCAGAAACTCTCGTAGGCGATCAGTTGCGGGCGATCAGTCGGCACGTCCTGATCGAGGATGGCCTGCATCGCGGCTTCAATGGTTTTGAGCGCGCCACGCTTCTCGGTGAAGTGGATTTGCTCAAAGGTCTTGAGGTAGTCCGGGTGAACCGGGAACAGCCGGACGTATTCGTCCATGCGCTCGTTCATCGAGCCATAGAACTTGGCGAAAGGCTGGAGGTATTCGCGGATTTTGTTCTGTTGGTCGGCGGATTTCTTGAGCAGGCGCGCGGAGACGACGAAGCTCACGTCCTGACGGTCGATCAGGATTTGCGTGAAGCGTTCGTTGACGCGGCGGATGCTGTCGGCGACGTGCTGGAAGCGGCCACTGTCGAAGATGGCTTCCTGCACGCCCGCGACGAAGCGGAATTTCAGATGCTTGGCGACTTCGCCGATCTGGCGCAGGATGGCCAGATCGAGCACCAGTTCGTGGTCGCGGCGCGATTGCAGGTATTCGAGAAACTCATCCACCACAAGCAGCAAGCCTTGGTTCGGGAATTTTTCGCCGAACGCGGCCATCATCTCCTCGAAGGAATCCTTGTTGTTCAGCTCCTGATCCGCCGCCGGGAAAGTGAAATCCACGCCGAGCTTCTTGAGGAAGCGTTCGAGCTGCTGGGTGATGATCTGGCGCAACGGCATTTCCAGACCGCCGACTTCGATGCGCAGCACCTTGAATTGCCCGGCGATGGATGCCACCGCATCCACGACTTTCGGGTGGCGAATCATCGGCGCGTAGGCGGCATCCTCGGCCACCAGCGACAGCACCGACATCAAGTGCGACTTACCCGTGCCGTAGTTGCCGACGATGAGCACGCCCTTGTGATCAACGGCTTCATCGAAGCCAAGTTGCGGCACCATGAGCTTGGCGATGCGCTCGGCCATGTCATCGGAGATGACGAAGGTCGAGACGAGCTTCTTGGCTTCGTCCGGGCGGTCAGCGTCGAGCAGTTGGACGACGGATTCGATCTGCTCGAACTGGATGAGATCTCTGTATTTCATGTTCTGATTCCTTACTGGCCCTGCGCCGTTTCAAAGACGACGACGCCATCGCGGCTGTAGTCGCGGTATTCGGGGTGCCCGATGCTGGCGTACAGCAAGCGGTCATCACGCATTTCGCCTGGCCACACGGCGACGACACGACGCGAATGCGCCAGCCGCTTGATGAGGTCGAGCGGATTGATCTTCAGGCTCGGCTCGAACAGCACTTCGAGGTTGTCGAGCAGCAGCGGTGCGTCGCCGCTCGCGTTGTCGGTGATTTCGCGCAACAGTTCGTTCGTCGAGAAACCGCGTTCGGAAACGGGTGTGGTCGCCAGCCGATGCCCCAACTTCACGCCGAGGTTGAACGGTGCGGCGCTCAACCGCCGCGCCAGTGCGTGCAGAAGCCGGGTTTTACCGCCGTTGCCCACCAGCAGGATCAGCTTGCTCTGGAGATCGCCGACTTCCCCAACCAGCCGTTCGAGCTTGTCGAGCGCCGGGAAGCTGGCGACGTCAGTAGATGACGCGAATGTGCTGATCATGACTCCCCCTTGACCTGTCCCGGACTCGATACGGTGGCTGGCGCGAAAAAGGCCCACTCAAGCCTCCGGCTTCTGCTTATTGGTGCTTTCGGCAATCCAGCGCTCAAGATCGGAACGACGGAAGCGCCAGGTTCCTCCCAGCTTGAAGGCTGGAATCTTGCCTTCCTGCGCCAAGCGATACACCGTCCGCTTCCCCGCCTTGAGGTATGCGGCCACATCATCGAGTGTCAGGATTTCGCCTTCTGTCCCGCTCATGGCTGCGCCTTTTTCATTTGCAGAGATTGATTGCAGTTAGCCAAAACTAGCCAATTCTGCCATAAAGAAGCCGTATCGACTACTTGCTGCACATAGATGAGGCAACGATTGGCGGTGTCAGCGGCGAAATGAGCGAAATCAGCGAAATGAGAAGCCCGACAAGGAGTTACGCGTGTGTCGGCATGGCGAAACGAGCGAAATGAGCTTCCGGCCTACGCAGGCCGATATACCCGCGTTGGCGTGCCCGGCGCGTCGTTGGGGCGCTCGACCCACTGCACACTGATCTTCGGCGGGGTGGCCGCCAGCAGGCGCTCCAGACTGGCGTCGAGTCGTGCCTTCGGCACCTTGCCCTTGAAGCACTCGGCGCTGATCTGGCTGCGCGTGGCCTGACCGCGCTCACGCAGGAAGGCCAACACCCGGTTTGACAGTTCCAGCACCTGCGCGAGCTTGGCTTCCTCGGCGGCACTGACGAACACGAACCGCACAGACGCCGTGGCGTGCCGAATCCACGCCATCGCCGCGTCGATGTGCTGGGCGTCTATGCGGGCTTGCAGGTCGGCCAGCGCCATCAGCATTGCCAGCCGCAGCAACATCGGAGCGCGGCGTTCCAGCAGTGCGCCGATGACGCCGTCGCCGATGTCTTCGTTCAGTTCGCCCCGGTAGAGCTGGGCGTAGCGCCATTGCGCCTGCGGCGACAGTTCCATCCGCAGATGGTCGCGCTCGTCGTGCCGGTCGGCACGAATGAAGGCCAGCACCGCCAACGTCCTGCACGCCAACTGTTCGACCACGGCCTGCGGCGTTTCCCTCGGAAACGGCAGCATCCGCGTGCGCTCGGCCCAGATCATCAGGAAGCGGTTGGCGAAGCCGTTGGTGAGTTCGCGGGCGCTCATCAGGCCGGTCAGTTCGCCCGGCGAGATCGCGCCGCTCAAGCAGACATGCGGGTCGCTGGCGTAGAGCCGGTTCGACTTGGTGGCGGGTTTGAGATCGACGCCATCCCAACAATCTCGCAGCGCCGCCGACAGCGTGTTGCCGTCGCGCCGCCCTTGGTGCAGCACGTTGGCGAACTCGGATTCGACCACCCACAGCCGCTTGTCGTCGATGGCGGGCACGTCCTGCCGACCTTGCCGGTAGCCGTCGTGGATCAATGCCGCCAATCCCTCGCGCGTGGACAGGCCGCCACGGTGAATCTGCGGCGCGAAAGCGTCATCCATCGCCCGCAGCGCCTGATCGATGCGCAGCACCAGTGACACCGCATCGCCCTTGCGGCCACGGCCCGAACGTCCGACGTGCAGGCAGAACAATCGCGCGTGGTGCCGGGTGTTGCCGATGGGCAGGTACACGCTGCGCCCGACCGCGCAGGACAGGTAGGCCATGAAGTTGGCGGCGATGGCGACGGCGTTGGTCTCCGTGCCGTCGCTGCCCGCGAGTGCAACGTCGCCGATCAGGCCATAGAGACAGGCCGGATCGGCATCCGGGGCATTGCGGTGAGCGACCACGGCTGCACTGTCGTCGTCATCGGTGACGTCAAGCGGTGACGTGGCCTGAGATGCCGGTGTGACATCGATGATCCGGCGCATTCGTCATTTGCCGTCCAGCGCCACGGTCTGGACGATATTCTCGAACTCGGCCAACACGTCCGGCTGGCGTTGTGACAGGAAGCGGAACACGGCTTTGTTGCCGATCAGCTTGCCGAGGTAGCCGCGCGCCAGTACCAGGAGCAGCACGTCCTGACCGTAGGACTTCTCGACCAGCTTCAACTGGTTCTGGATATTTCCCATTTCGCGCTCCATCTTCACCATCTGTTCCGCCGTGACGCCGGAGAGTTTCCGGGGGCGCTTTTCGCTGACCAGCAGGTGTGGCGGCGTAGCCGCCAGCAAGGCTTCGGCGTAAGCGACGGTCATGTTGTTGGCGGTCAGCATCAGTTCCACGCACTCGACCTGCCGTGTGGGCTTCATCTTGCGCAGCACCGAGCCGAGGTTGGCCGAAAAATGCTGATCCTTGAGCATCTCGACCGCCTCCGGGCAGATGCCGTCAAGCAGGCTGATTTTTTTGTGGATCTGGCTGATGTCCACATTCAGCGCCTTCGCCAGCCGGTCTTGCGTTACGCCACGCTCGACCGCGCGCCGGAGCATGTGGTGCTCCTGAATGGATGTGATGCGGTTGATCCGGTTGTTGTAGGTGTAGCTTTCATCGTCGGTGGCGATCAGGCACGGCGCGTCGGTGTAGCCAAGCTGCTGCAAGGCCAGCAGGCGCATATGCCCATCGAGCAGGATGTGCTGGCCGGTTTTCTTGTCGGCCTTGCCCACGCTCAGGGGTTCGATCAACCCGATGGACTCCATCGAGGCTACGATCTGCTTGAACTTGCGAGATGCCTGCAAACCCGCCGGGGGCTTGCGCGACGGCAGAATCCGATCCAGCGCCAGCGTGATCGGCTCCGGGATGAAGCTCAGTGGCGGTTTACTCATGCCGCGTGGCCTCCACCCCAGATGCGCTCGGCAAGTTGTCTGGGCAAGGTATCCAGCCCCTCAGCACGCAGCAGATTGGAAAAATGCTCGTCGGACAGCAACTGGCGCAGCGCTTCGATCACGAACAGCAGGCGCTGCTGCGTGAACTCAGCCTTTTTGATGGTCAGTTTCTGCCGCTCGACCTCGTTCTGGTAGTTGCGCACCAGACTGGAGGTTGTGACGGCCGCTCCTTTGCGTGCGGGCCGGTGCTTCAGTGTCTTGCCGAGAGTGCTGCGCCGCTGAAGCACGCGTCGCACCTGCATCAACTGCCCGCCGCGCAACTGGCCGCTTTCGTAGGCATCCTGCAAGGCGGTCTGGACGGATTCTTCGTCGCTTGCGCCCGCGATGGTGATGGCGACGTTGAGCGGAACCCGTCCGGACTCGACGGCAGCGAGCAGACGTTCCTCGCCTTTCTCGAAAAGCAGCAGAATGCCCTTGATGTAGTCGAGGCTCAGGCCAGTCTTCTGGGCGATGATACGCTTGTCGTAGCCCTGTTCGCTCAACTGCTGGATGCTCATCAGCAGTTCCAGCGCGCTGTATTTCCTGCGAGCAATGTTTTCGGTCAGACTCATGATGAAGGCGTCTTCATCGTTGACCGCAACGACCAGCGCCGGGATTTCCTTTTCACCAAGCGACTTGAACGCCTTGAGCCTGCCTTCGCCGCAGATCAGCAAGTAGCGTTTGCCGTCCTCCAGATCATTACGCGGCGTGACCGTGACGGGCTTTTTCAGGCCAATGTTTTTGATGTTGCCGACGATTTCCTCGAACACGCGGCCATTGCGGTCACGCGGGTTGAGCACGGCAATCTGATCGACCGGGATCATTTGCAGATCAGTGGCGTGGTGTTTCTTCGTCATGCGGCCCTCCGAATGCGGCTGCGCTCGGCCATGCCGTAGAGGTAGTCCAGGCTGTCGAAGCGGTAGCTCTCGAATTCAAGGCCGTTGTGATCGGCCAGATGGATGCCCGACTGGCCGAAGTCCAGACGCGGCAGCAAGTAGTAGTCCAGCGGGGCTTGATTCGTTTCGTCGAGCCGGACGGCGACGGTGATGTCAGGCGTCAGGCTGGTGTCGAAGCGCACCTTCCATCGACGGCGGCCGTTGTCCAGTGACTGGCAGCGCGAGAGGACGAGCGAGACAGTGAACTCGCGGTTGACGGTAAGCAGGTCGGTCGCCGGATCGCGCACGACCGTGCCGCCGACCTCGGCGATCATTCGTTCGGTCTGGCCGACGATCTCCGGGTGCAGGCGGCGCAGGAACTGGTTGACCTCCAGATACTGGTAGTCCCGATCCGGCGTGAAGCCGACCGTCTGATAGGCGCGGATGAGACTGCCGAAGCGGTGTGCGTAGGCCGCCGCCGATGGCATCCCTTCGGCCTCGTTGATGATCAGGCCGGAGAGATAGCCGTGCTGCTGGAACAGCCGCCGCAGTTTCTCGATCAGTTCCTCGTTGCTGAAACGGTGCGCCCGTGCGCGCAGGATGCCCTGCGCGGTGTAAAACAGGTCGGGCGGCACGATGCCCTCGAACGCGCCTTCCTTCTTGATCCACATCTCCGGCTGGTTCACAACCCGCACTTTCTTGAGTTTGAAGGAGCGCCGGTTGTAGACGTTGTTGCCGATGTATTTTTCGTTCGACAGGACTTCCCGGACGGTGGCGCGCGTCCAGTCGCGCCCGAGGTCGGTCTGGATGCCCTTGGCGTTGAGCCGGTCGGCGACTTCCGATTCGAACAGGCCGTCCTCGACGAACCAGCGGTAGATCTGGTTCACGACGGAGACTTCGGCATCCGGGCCGGGCTGCAAGATCACGCGGTCGGTTTGCAGGCTCTTGTGCTCGCCGCGCGAAAGCTCGCCCTTCACCGAACCGGACTGGTCGATCAGCACGCGGCGCAGGCCGTAGCCCGCTGGCCCGCCTTGACGGAATCCCAACTCGATCAGGCGGCACTGGCCCGCGAACACCTTCGCCGACAGCTCGCGGCTGTATTCGCCCGCCATCGCGCGCTTGACGCCCTTGACGATGGTGGACACCGGCGAGCCGTCGTTCTCGAACTGCTCGGCGCAGTAGGCGACCTGAATCCCGGCGCGGCGGCAGATGTACTCGTAGTACGCGCTTTCATCCGCGTCCTGAAACCGACCCCAGCGGCTGACGTCGTAGACGAGGATGATCTGAAAATCGGCCTTGCCCGCCTGCACATCGGCGATCAGTTGCTGGAGCGCCTGCCTGCCGTCGATGCGCAGCCCGCTCTTGCCCTCGTCGGCGTAGGTGCGGACGATCTCGATGTTGCGCCGGGCGGCGTACTCGCGGATTTTGTCGCCCTGATTCTCCGTCGAGTATTGCTGGTGCTCGGTGGACATGCGCACGTACTGCGCGGCGCGGAACCTGGGCGATGACCCCAGCGGATCGTCAGGAAGGATTGTCTCTGGCATGGTTCCCGGTCGCTCTCGTTGATCTTGTTGACGCTATCGGGTCTGCCACTCCTTTCCTTTGGCGCGGTGCGGTCGTCAAAAGGTGATGTGCACACGCGGATGCGTTGCCATGTGAGGTGATCGAGAACCCATTTGGGAAAGACGATAACGACCGGGTGCAGGGGCGTCGATCAAGTCATCTCTTTGCACACGTCCTTTTTGCAAAGGTGGATCGGTGCCACGGGTGTGATCTCGACCAGCCAATCCTCTGTCTTTTCGGCGGATTCCGCACCGATCCGGCGAAGCTGGTACAGGCCGGGCGGCAGGATTGACGCGTCCATTTTTGCAAGGCCATTGCCCGCGCCGTTGACGGCTGGCGGCTGGGCGAGTTCCACCGGATCAGGATTGGCGGCACGATAGGCGCGCCAGTAGCCGGGATGCCGGTCGAACCACGCACGCTGGGCGCTGCGCTGGTTGTCGCGGTAGTCCGGATCGGTACGCAACTTGTCCTGCTGCCAGCGCAACTTGCGGGCACGCTGGCAGTCGGGTGAGGAGCAGAAGGTCTGGTTGGGAACTTGGGGGCGTGGCTCAAAGGGCTGGCCACAACATTCGCAGCATCGGGTCATCGTCGGGGTCTCCATGCAAAATCCGCATGGAAGCCGCGACCGACCGTGGTGATGGGCGCGGGCTGGCCGCGCCCACGAAGTGGCCGTTATCGGGCGGCGCGGTTCAACGCTGGTTCCAAAGCCGCCCGCAGCCGATCCACGATGGCGGCCAAGGGTTCGGGGGCAAGTTCGTTCTTCTTGACGAATGCCTGCCACAGCGCCTGCCGCGATGCATCGTGCGCGAACTCGTCCGTAAGCCCGACCGGCAGTTCGGCGGGCACGGTCATACCGCGACGCTCGAAGGTCGCCTTGATAGCTTGGGCCAGCAGGTCGGCATCGAGGGTTTCGCGTTCCAGCAGTACCGACAGGTCGGAGTAGTCCTTCACACGGCTGTTGGTCATGCCCAGCAACGCGATGGCGTGGAGTTTTTCCGCGACGACGGTGTAGGTCGGATAGGCCCGCAACCGGGGCGCGGGCAAGTCGTCCAGCAGCACGGGATAGATCGAATCCACCGGGCCGGGCGTAACCGCATCGCCGAAACCGACATCGATCTGCGTCTTGCAACGCGCCTTCGCCAACTCGCCCGCGATGACCACGCGCACGCCGCCGTAGCCGTTTTCCTTGCGAATTTCCTCGACAGCGACGGAGGCCGGATCGAACACAATGCCGTCGTCCACTTTGATGCCGGCAATCTCACGGAACACCCGCGCGACCGATTCCAGATCGCTCGCGCCGAAGCCCAGCAGGTCGGCATCACGCGTGGCCCGGTGCGGCATGTCGTACCAGAGCGTGAACAGCAACGCACCCTTGAGCAGAAAACGATCCGCGTGCGGCGATTGCGTCAGGCGGTAGAGCATGCGTTCCAACGCAAAACGCACCAGTACCTGATTGAAATCGACGCCCTGTGCCTTGGCGACGTTGAGCAGGCGGGCACGAACAGAAGCCGCGATGTTGTTCATTCAATGGCTTCCAGATACGGGCGCATCACATTGGCCACACGGCAGATCTTCGCGTAGCGCCACAGATCGTCCGCCGTGGCGCGTCGCTTGGCGCGCACGTCCTTCAGCGCCTCCAGCGCCACGTCCAAGCCGATCTTGTTGCGGTGCTTGAAGCAATCCGCCACGGTCTTGGCGACGCCGTACACGCGTAGCGTCACGCCGTCGCGCAGGTGCTCCTCAATGCCCGCCGTGTAGACATCGCCCGTCATCTGCACCATCTTCACCGGGGGGTAGTCGATGCGCGGAACGTGACTGCCGCGCGGCATGGCAATCCAGACCTGCCGGGGAAGCTGCGTGGTCAGTTCGTGGAACTGGAGCGCAGTCAGCAGGCAGAACACCGCCTGCGGCACCTTCGTGGCAACGGCGGCAAGGCTTTCGTGTTCCGACCCTGGATGGCTGGGCAGGCGGTATAGGCCACGTCCGACCTTGTCCAGCAGGCCAGCAGCGGTCAGGCGCGTCAGGACGACTCGGGGCGCTTCGATGGCGTCCAGATCGCTGGCACGCAGCAGTCCCTTCTGGCGGGCCAGATCAAGAACGCGCTGGGTGTGGGTGTCGGGGAGCATGGTTCGGAGTATGTTCCGTTTATTCGTCTAATGCAATGTTTAGACGAAATAAAGGAACAGCCAAGCACCCATTCGATTCCGCCTTTGGGGATTGAACCGGCGTCCACAAAGGAGGGCGGACGCGGCAACAAGGCGTCAAAAGGCGGCGATCAGCGTAGAATCACCGCTCACAGGTGCTCATTGGAACCCATTGCATCCTTGATAGGCCGCGTGGCGTCGCCTCAGCACCACCAATCCCTAAGCCGGACGAGCCGGAACCAAACAGGGGTTACGATGGGAGCCTGATGGATGACAGGGAGTCTGATCATGGCTACGGCGACGCTTGAAGAGCGCTATGCGGCGAATCTGCACGGTGTGTTGTCCTGTTTTGATCGAATGATTATTGTCGGCACGTTGCCGGGGGCTTGCTACGCGGAAGGGATGACGAGCTACCTGTACGTGCACGGTATCCGCGTCTTTGATTACCCGCGATT
>JAFLDQ010000039.1 GCA_017302355.1 Dechloromonas sp. | reverse complement strand
GGGCGGCTCGCGGCGAGGGGCGACCGCGAGGGGCGAAAGAAGCTGCGGGACGAGTGGTTCGAGAACGAGCAGATCGCCTCCGACGAGGGCGCCTCGTCGCTGCGCGAGTCGCGCCGGGGCAAGGACGACGAGCACGAGTACGACACCGGCGAGGACCGCTCGCGCTTCGTCGCGATGGACGGCCGCGTCGAGGACGAGACCTTCGAGGCCATCGACTACGAGGACGACGCGCTGCTCATGCGCCTCTACCAGCGCAAGCGGGGCCCCCTCCGCGGGCAGGGCAAGCAGCCGCTGGAGTACGAGCACCTCTTCGTCGACGAGGCGCAGGACCTCTCCCCCGTGGAGCTCGCGGTGCTGGTCGAGATCGCGGGCGCCGATCGCAGCGTGACCCTCGCGGGCGACACCGCGCAGCGGCTCCTGATGGACAACGGCTTCAGCGACTGGAAGGGCGTGCTGCGCGAGCTCGCGCTCGACACCGTGGAGGTCGAGCCCCTCAAGATCGGCTACCGCTCGACGATGGAGGTGCTCGCCTTCGCGCGCGACGTCCTTGGTCACCTGGCGGACCCGGAGCCCCCGCTGGCGACGCGGCAGGGCGCGCCGGTGGAGTTCCACGGGTTCGGCGACGCGGGCGCCGCGGTGGCCTTCCTCGCGGAGTCTCTGCGCACGCTGATGATCGACGAGCCGCGCGCGAACGTGGCCCTCATCACCCGCGACCCCGAGCGCGCGGACATCTATTTCGAGGGGCTCAAGAAGGCCGAGGTCCCGCACCTCAAGCGCGTGGCCGACCAGGACTTCTCGTTCCGCCCGGGCATCGAGGTCACGGACATCCGGCAGGTGAAGGGGCTGGAGTTCGACTACGTGATCCTCGCGGACGTGACGCGCTCGCAGTACCCGGTGAACGACGAGTCGCGGCACCTGCTGCACATCGGCGCCACGCGCGCGGCGCACCAGCTCTGGGTGCTCTCGCCGGGCCTCGCCTCGGGCCTCGTCCCGAAGTGGATGGTCGACGACTGACCCCGCCGCGGCCTTGTGGCATCGTCGGTACATGACGGGCGATGCCGCACGGGTCACCGAACTCAGCTACGAGGACTACCTCGCGCTCGAACGCGAGACCGATCTGCGACACGAGTGGGTCGACGGCGTCGCCTACGCGATGGCCGGTGGAACGCCCGCGCACAGCCGCCTCGCCGCGCAGATGATCGGCGAGCTGCTCCGCATCCTCGGCGATGGTCCCTGCGGGGTCCACACGTCGGACCTGAAGGTGCGCCCGAAGGGGATCCGCTTCGCGACCTATCCCGATGTCGCCGTGGTGTGCGGCGAGGTCGAGACGCACCCCGACGATCCCAACGCAGTGCTCAACCCCACGGCGCTCGTCGAGGTGCTCTCAGACTCCACGGAGTCGTGGGACCGCACGGGCAAGTTCCGTCGCTACCGCAAGCTCGCCTCGCTGCGCGACTACGTCCTCGTCTCGCAGCACGAGCGGCGCATCGAGGTGTACTCTCGCAGGGCCGACGGCGTGTGGGAGCTGCGCGAGGCGGGTGATGGGGAGTCGGTCCCGCTCTCGGCGTTCTCGGCGTCGATCGAGGTCGACCGGGTCTACCGCGGCGTGCCCCTCACGCCGGAGACCACCCCCGAGCGGGGCTGAGGGTCACCTCCCCCCCTCCGCGGAGCGTGTCATCGGGTCTGACCCGCGTTGACGGACCCGCGCGCGGCCGCGATGATCCACGGCGATGCGCACCCGCTGGCTCGTGATCGCCCTCGCCGCGACGGCCGCGCGCTGCGCCGCAGACCCCACCGCCGTCGCCGTCGACGAGCTCCGCGACCTCGACGCCGAGGAGGCGGCGTTCGTCCGGCTCCTCAACAACTACCGCGCGTCCAACGGACTCTCCCCGCTCACGCCCACGCGGCTTCTCAACCAGGTCGCCTACGACCACTCCCTCGCGATGGGCTCGCAGAACTTCTTCAGCCACACGGACCCGTCCGGAGGAACGCCCTACACCCGCATGGCCGCCGCGGGCTACACCGCCGGCCGCGCGGAGAACATCGCCGCGGGCAACGCCGACGCCTCGAGCACCTTCACCCAGTGGCGCAACTCCCCGGGCCACAACGCCAACATGCTCCCGAAGACCAGTGGTTTGGGTCTGATCGCGATTTCAACGACGCGGTCATCCGGGTGAAGAGTAGCGGCAACTCCGTTCCCGAACCCGCTTCGCTGGCTCTGCTCGGCATCGGTCTGGCCGGGCTCGGCCTGGTGCGCCGGCGGCGCAACACCGAAAGCTGACGGGTTCACAGGAATGACTGCAACCCCGCGGCGGCGGGGTTTTTTTGTGCTGGCGAAACCGCCGGATCGGTTCGAGCCGCTGCCGGGATGAAGGAATTGCCGCCACGGGCGAGTCCGGGGCCGGCTGCGGCACGGTTGGCATTTGCGGCAACACCCTCGCGTCTGTGGAACCTGTCATGCCAAGGGGGTTGCCGCCGGGGCGGGTCGCGGAATTCGCTCGAAAAAGGGCGTCGACCGCGACAGGCGCTCAGGCCATCAGCGTTGCCGCCATGACCCGCTTGAGGGCGCCGCTCAGCGCCAGACGCACCGCCTGCTCGCGAATTTCGGCGCGGGCGCCGGCGAACTGGCAGGTCAGGGCCTCGCAGCCGCCTTTGCGCTGCGCCCAGGCAAGGCAGACCATGCCAACCGGTTTGGCCGGAGTCCCGCCGGCCGGGCCGGCAATTCCGGTGATGGCCAAGGCCCAGGTGGCACGGCTGTGCTTGAGGGCGCCCTGAGCCATCGCCCGCGCCGTCGCCTCGGAAACCGCGCCGTGGCGCTCCAGCGTGTTCGCCGCCACTCCCAGCATTTCGACCTTGGCCTCGTTCGAGTAGGTCACGAAGCCGCGATCGAACCAGAGGGAGCTGCCGGCAATGGCCGTCACCGCCTGCGCTGCCCAGCCGCCGGTGCAGGATTCGGCGGTCGCCAGCGATTCCCCGCGATTGAGCAACTCGCGGCCGAGACGTTCGGCAAGCAGTTCGACTTCGGACATAATCGCGGATCTTATACCTGTCCGCGTCTTCATGCTCGGGCAACGTGACCATCCCCGCGAGTTTTCGGGCCGCCGCTGGCGCGACCTGGAACTGCGCGCCGTCCGCCCTGCGGGCGTCGTGGCGCCCGGCGCCGTGCTTCTCGGGGCCAAACCGGCGCACCTCCCCGAAGCCGCCGGCCGCGGCATGCTGGCCAGGCTCGCGCTGGTTGCCGGCATGGCGGTACATCCGCCGCTCGCGCCGCCGGCAAAGCGCTCCGGCGGAATTTTGAC
This sequence comes from Dechloromonas sp., assembly GCA_017302355.1. The sequence goes on along the minus strand of JAFLDQ010000039.1, from coordinate 21,697 downwards.
GGTTCCGCCAACTCGCCGGGCGCAACCGGGGTTAACATGAAACCCTTTCCCGGCTCCCGGGTCCAAAATACTTTTCAAGGAGAAATCTGATCATGGGCATCTTGTGGACCATCGTCCTTGGCTTCGTCATCGGGGTGCTGGCCAAATTCCTGCATCCGGGCAAGGAGAACATGGGCTTCATCTCGACCATCCTGCTCGGGATCGCCGGCTCCTTCCTGGCCGGCGTCATCGGCCAGTACCTCGGCTGGTACCAGGCGGGCGAGGGCGCCGGCTTCATCGCCTCGGTGATTGTCGCCATCCTGCTGCTGGTCATCTACGGCAAGGTGCGCGGCGGCCAGTCGGGCGGTTCCTGAGCGGAGGCAAAGCGAGATGACCGCCGCCACCGCCGATTCCGCCTGGGCCGACGCACCCGCGAGCTTTTCGACCGAGTCGCTGCGCCGGGAGTGCCGCGCCATGGCCCGCCGCCGCGCGGCGCTGGCGGCGGCGACCTCGCTGATTCCGATTCCGGGAATCGACCTAGCGACCGACCTGGCGATGCTGACCCGGCTGATCAACCGGATCAACGAGCATTTCGGCCTCAGCGAGGAACAGATCGGCAGGCTCTCCAGCCAGCGCCAGGCCCTCGTCTATCGGCTGCTCGCCGGCGCCGGCGGCACGCTTGCCGCGCGCCTGACGACGCCGGTGCTGGTCGCGCGCATCGTTCGCATCGTCGGGCTGCGCCTGACGACGATGGAGGCCGCGCGGCTCGTGCCGATCGCCGGCCAACTCATCGCCGCCGGGATCGGCTACTGGTCGATCAATACCGTGGCGATGCGCCACATCGCCCACTGCGAACGCCTCATGAGCGAACTGCAAGCGCCCGGCGCCGGGAACCGAGCATGCCCCCGACCGTTCGCGCCGTCCTGATCTGCCTGCCGCTCGCCGGCGCCGCCGGGGCCGCGACCACCGTCGACCTGACGGCCGAAGCCAGCCGCCCGGCGGCCAACGACATGGTGCGCGCCACGGTGTTCGCCGAAGCCGGGGGCAACGACCCGGCCGAGCTGGCGCGCCGTGTCAATCAGGACATCGCCGCGGGGCTCAGGATCATCAAGGGCAAGCCGGGCGTCTCGGTCAAGAGCGGCCGCCAGAGCACCTTTCCGGTCCATGGACAGAACCAGAGGATCGAGAGCTGGCGCGTCCACTCGGAACTGGTTCTCGAGTCGCGCGATGCGGCGGCGGTATCCGAACTCCTTGGCCAGTTGCAGCAGATGCGCCTCGCGGTCGGCAGCGTCGCCCAGCTGCCGACGCCGGAGACACGCCGGAAGGTGGAAGACGAGGCGACCCGCGACGCCATCGCCGCCTTTCGCCAGCGCGCCGCCGTGGTCGCCGAGGTGCTCGGCAAGCCGTACAGGATCCGCCACCTGAGCATCCAGCAGAGCGGCCAGATGCCGCCGGTTCCGATCCTGCGCGCCAGCCGCGGCATGGCCGCCGATGCGGCGCCGCCGCCGATGCCGCTGGAAGCCGGCGAAAGCCTGGTGACGACGACCGTCAGCGGGCAGGTCGAAGTCGCCGACTGAGAGCCCTGCACACCGTCGAACAGCTGCACCTGCACACTGTCACCGGTCCGCACCCCGGCACGGTCTTCCGGCAGGACGACGAAGCGGTTCGCCTGCGCCATCGAGCGCGGCACGCCCGATCCCTGATTGCCGGTGGTTTTGACTTGCCAGCGACCGTCGACCGCGACAACCTGCCCAGGCAGGTATTCGCAGCGTCCCGGCTGTTTCCCGATGGCATTGGCGGCGGCGGCCGTCAGCAGCGGACGTTGCGGCGACGGGCCGAGGCCGCCCAGCACGCTGAATGCTCCGGGCAACGTTTCGGTCATGCGCTCGCGGCTGGCCGCACCCGGCGAACGCGCCTGGGGCAGTGCGAGCATGACACCGGAGAACGGATCCTGGCGGTCGTGGATCCGGGGAGGGAAGTGCGGGGGGAAGCGCTGGCGGGAAGACTTCCGCGCTGGCGCGGGGACGGCAGGAAAGGCGGGGGCCAGCGCCGGCCCCCGCCAGCCTCGATCAGGCGGTTTCGAGCAGGATTTCCTCGATGCCCTGGGCGGCGCGCTTGCAGGCGTTGAGCACGTCGTACTGCGCGAAGTAGAAGCGGTTCATCTTCAGCGCGTGGATCGTCGCGTCGTCGTCGCCCTCCCTCGCGAACAGCTTGGTGATTCCCGCGCTCATCGCCTGCCCGGCCTTGGTGGCGGCGTCGGCGATCTCATGGCAGAGCCTGGCGACGTCTTCCGGCTTCTGCTTGGTGTCGCCCATGGCGATCGCCGCCTTGTTCAGGCGGGAACAGGCGTCGACCGCGAGCGCGGCCATCGCCCGGTTCTCGCTCGTCGCCTCGACGACGCCGTACATGCTGATCGCCTCGGCGACGTTCTGCAGTTTCCCCAGCACGCGGTCGAGATCGAGGATCAGCGTGTGCAGCAGGTCACGGCTGATCGGAGTGGTGAACGCCTCGTACAGGATCTGGACGAAATCGTCCTTGATGCGGTCGCCGCTGCTCGCGTTGGCGTCCACCTCGTTGATCAGGGTGGCGGTTTCGCCGGCCCCGGCGGGATCGCCGAGGCCGTTCACCAGCCGCGACGTGGCGTTTGCCGCGGCGACGACACGATCGGTGTGGGCTGCCAGAAAGGCGAAGAACTCGGCGCGCTTCGGTAAAAAATTGCTTGATGACATGATCAGCGTTCCTTGTATCGATCAGAGGAATTTCGTGCCAATGTACCAGAAGATCCCGGCGATCAGGCCGGACGCCGGAATCGTGACGATCCACGCCACCATGAGGTTGGCGGTGACCGCCCAGCGCACCGCCTTGACATCCGATGCCGCGCCGACGCCGACGATCGAGCCGGTGATGGTATGCGTAGTGGATACCGGGATGCCGGCGAAGGTCGCCAGTCCGAGGGCGATCGCGCCGCCCATCGAGGCGCACGAGCCGCTGACCGAATTGAGCTTGGTGATCTTGGAGCCCATGGTCTTGACGATGCGCCAGCCGCCGAGATAGGTGCCCCACGCGATGGCGAAGTAGCAGGAGTAGACGACCCACATCGGCAGGGTCGACACATCCTTGGTCGCGACGCCGGCCGTGATCAGCAGCAGCCAGATGATGCCGATGGTCTTCTGCGCGTCGTTGCCGCCGTGACCGAGGCTGTAGAGCGCCGCCGCCAGCAACTGCCCGCTGCGGAACCACTTGCTCGCCTCGTGCGGCGTATGCTTGCGGAAGATCCAGGCGGTCAGGATCATCAGCAGGGCGCCGATGATGAAGCCGACCAGCGGCGAGATGATGATGAACGCGAGGATCTTGCCGAAGCCCGACCAGACGATCGGCGCACCCGACATCGACTTGGCGCACGTGGCGCCGACCAGGCCGCCGACCAGCGCGTGCGACGACGACGACGGGATGCCGTAGTACCAGGTGATGATGTTCCAGGCGAGCGCGCCGATCAGGGCGCCGAATATGACGTAATAATCAACAAACTGCGGGTCGACCGTGCCCTTGCCGATGGTCGCCGCCACCTTGAGTTGGAAGATGAAGAGCGCGGCGAAGTTGAAGAACGCGGCGAACAATACCGCCTGCTTGGGAGTCAGGGCGCCGGTGGCGACGATCGTCGAGATGGAATTAGCGCCGTCATGAAACCCGTTCATGAAGTCGAAGGCCAATGCCACGAAGATCAGGATGCCAAGCGTCCAGATGCTCATGTTGAGTGCTTCCATTTCGCGCGCCCCTCAGGAGTTTTCGATCAGGATTTCTTCGATGGTCTTGGCGGCCTCTTCGCAGGCGTCAAGTACCACTTCCTGCAGAGCGTAGAAGCGGCTCAGCTTCACCGCGTTCCAGGCGGTGCTGCTGCCGTCGAAAAGCTTGGTGATGGCCTTGCGCTGGACGATATCGGCCTTCGCCTCGATTTCCTCGATCTCCTTGCAGAAGCCGATGACCTCCGGGCGGCGACCCTTTTCGGCCAGCCCGGCGACCGCGCGGTTCAGGCGCATGCAGGCGTCGGCTCCGAGCGAGGCCAGTTCGCGGGCCTCGGCGGTGGATTCCTTGATGTTGTACATGGTCACCGCGCGGGCGACATCCTCGAGAGCGTTCAGCACGGCGTCGAGCTCGATGACCAGCGAATGGATCTGGTCGCGGTTGATCGGCGTGGTGAACGAGCGGTGCAGCAGAGTGACCACTTGCGCCTTGATCTTGTCGCCGGCCTGTTCGAGCAGGCTGACTTCGGCGACCAGCGTGGGCAGGTCGTCGGTGTTGCCGCCAAGGCCGTTCATCAAGCGCAGGGTGGCGTTGGCCCCGGCGACGACACGATCGGAAAGAGCGGCAAGGAGTTCATAGAATTCCCTGCGTTGAGGCATGAGACTGCTGAGCATGACGAGTTCCCCCTGAGGTAAAAAGACCGGACTGGTAAGGCGGTCACTCTACTGGGTCGGAACCGGGCCGACAAGGGGTTTGCAAAAAATAGTTCGGATTTTTTCTAATTTGTCAAGAAGTATTTGATTACGAATGTCATCAATCCATGACATACGCAATGCCATCCGCATGTATTCGGCGTTTCTGCCATGACGGAGCGATATCCTGGGGATCGGGTCTCGCCTCCATGCCGCAAGGCGGGCGGTCCCGCGTCGCCGTTCAGGGGGTTGCTGGCGGCCACTGGCGATGCCTCCGGGAGGCTGCGGCCAGCGTGCGCCGGCCGTGGGACATCCGAGCGCCGCCGGCGAGGCTCGGGAATGGCGGGAACCATACCCCGAGGGAGCGCGCCCTGCGGCGAAGGAAAAGACCCGGGCGCATCCGGACGCGGGTTGGCGTCGCCGCGACTCACGTTCGTTCCGCTTGCCGACCGGCCTGGACCTTGTCGACCTCGGGTTGCCGCGGCGCTTCCCTGGCGCCGCCTGGTCGTCGCGTGACGATGGATCCGGAAATGGAACTATGGCCGTGGTTCGCCGGCCTGGCTGGCCGGCGGTAACGTACCCGGGAGCGGGCGGCGGGTCGCCCAAACGAATCGGGGAAGGCCTCGCGGCCTTCCCCGATGAGAGTTGCCGGCGCGCGCCGAGTTTTCGCCCGGCGCGCGCGGGGGGCTGTGTCAGGTCAATTTGACGACGATGTCGAGCAGCGTGCTGTTGCACACGTTCATCCGCAGGGCGGCATGCGACAGCTGGGTATAGATTTCCTTGCGCCGGAAGATGTTGTGGAAATCGTTATCCTGGAACAGTTCGGCGAGGGCGCGCCGGTACGACTTCGTGAACTTCTTGACGGCCTTTTCGGCCTTGTCTGCGTCGGCGCGGCCGCCCTTCGGGTCGGTGCCCAGGCGCCCGTAACCCTGGGCGATGGACTCGGCGCCTTCCTTCAGATAGGCGGCCATCTCGATGCAGTGCTTGTCGGCCTTGACGCCGAGGAGGTCGGCGTCCATTTCGACGACGATCGTATTGCAACTGTTGATGATCTCGTCGAGATTGATGATGGCACGGTGCAGGTCCTCGCGGTCGATCGGAGTCGAGAACGCCTCGTTGAGCAGCGTCAGGTTCTGGATCTTGACCCGGTCCCCTTCGTGCTCGGCGTCCGTGACCTTCTTCAAGACCTCCGCGCTGCTCGACCCCATGTACTCGACCAGCAGGCCGGCGGTGACGCACACAACGGCGCTTTGTTCGGCGAGCAAGGCGAAGAAGTTCGGGACCTTGGGAAATACCCGCTCGACCACCCGTTTGCCGAGGGACTTCTTGGCGCTGTCTTTGCTTGCTTCTGCGTTCATTTCTTAAGCCTTTCCGATGAAGAGATTAACCAATGCGAACGTAATGATTGCAACAATGGCAGAACCGGGGATGGTGATCAGCCAGGTGATGCCGATATCCTTCGCCTTCTTCCAGCGCACCGACTTCGGACGCTCGGCGGCGCCGATGCCCATGATCGAGGTGGCGACGACGTGCGTCGTCGACACCGGCGCGCCGAGCACCGATGCCGACATGATGATCAGCGCCGAGGTCAGTTGCGAACTGAGGGCGTGAACCGGGCGGACGCGGTAGATCGAGAAGCCGAGGGTGCGGACGATGCGCCAGCCGCCCGAGAGGATTCCCAGGGTGATCGCCGCGGCGCAGGACAGCATGACCCAGAACGGAACCACGAACTCGTCGATGAACCCGCCGAGCAGCAGGGCCAGGGTCAGCATGCCCATGCTCTTCTGCGCGTCGTTGGCGCCGTGCGAGAAGGCGAGGCCGGCGGACGTGACGAACTGGGCATAGCGCAGCCCCTTGTTCGCGGCGGGCGTCGCCGCCGTCAGGGCGAACTTGAACAAACGAAGGATGATGAAGCCGGCCCAGAAGCCGAGCAGCGGCGAAAGGATCAGCGAGGCGAGAACCTTGGTGATGCCGGTCAGCCTGCCCTGCATCAGTTCCGAGAAGCCCCAGACCACATGGTCGATGCCGGCGGAGACGCAGACGGCGCCAATCAGGCCGCCCACCAGCGCATGCGACGACGAAGAAGGAATCCCGAAATACCATGTGGCGAGATTCCAGACGATGGCTCCCACCAAGCCGCTGATGAGGATCGCCAGCGACAGCAGCGCCTGCACGTCGCTCAGGGTGACGAATTTGCCGATGGTGTTGGCGACCGCCGTGCCGCCGAGCAGTGGGCCGAGAAACTCGAAGGTACCGACGATGATCACCGCCTGCGCCGGGGTCATCGCCCGCGATGCGATGATCGTCGCGACGATATTGGCAGCGTCGTGAAAACCGTTCGTGTAGTCGAAGAAAAGGACGATCGCAACCGCCACGATCGTCAGTATCAGTAAGGTGCTCATTGATCTGCCCCAGTTGTTGTCACTCGTTCACTCTCCGCGGCTCCGTCGGAAAGGATGCCGCAACCAGCACGCATCGGGTAATAATGGACAGAACCTCACCGCACCACCTGCACCCGCAATGTGGAACGCCCCTCGCCCCACATGAGAGTATGTGCACCTCGCGCGCCCCGGTCAACAGGGAATCCACAAGAAATCCCCCGAAAAGACGCCGGGAATCCACAGAAAGCCAACGGACCATCCACGCGCCGCGGCCCGGCCGCCGGGAGCCGCTCTCGCCGACGGGAGGCAGGGGCCATTCCGCGCGCCATTCCTGCGTGGCTTCGGTTACGATGACGATCACACCATCTACCGGAGAATCAACTCATGGGCCTTCTCGATCAGGTTGCCGGCGCGCTTGCCGGCGGCGAGTCCGGCGGCAGCAGCGCCATGCTGCAAGCCGCGCTGCAACTCATCAACAACCCGCAGACCGGGGGTCTGGAGGGGATCATCCGGTCGTTCCAGCAGGGCGGGCTCGGCGATGTCGTCAACTCGTGGGTGGCGAACGGCCAGAATCTCCCGGTTTCGGGCGAGCAGGTCGAGAATGTGCTGGGCGGCTCGGCGCTGCACGACCTCGCCGCGCAACTCGGCGTCAGCCCGCAGCAGGCTTCGGGCAGCCTGGCCAGCGTCCTGCCGCAACTGATCGACCAGCTGACGCCGAATGGCCAGCTGCCGCAGGGGGGCGATCTGCTGAGCCAGGGACTGGACCTGCTGAAGAAGGGCGGATTGTTCGGCTAGGGAAAAGCCGATCTTTTTGTCATACCGGCGAAAGCCGGCATCCAGTAGCTTGGTCTTTCTGGATTCCGGCATGCGCCGGAATGACCCATCGCAAATGAATCGGCGCTTGTCCGGCGGCCGCCGGCCGGACGGTGTCAGTTCGCCCGCTCGTCGTCGAGAAAACGTTCGAGCAGGACGTTGAGCAAGCGCCGTCCGCGCGGCGTCGGGGCGATGCGCTCGGGAACGAGGTCGATCAGGCCGTCGGCGGCGGCGGCCCGCAGCTGCGGCAGGATGCGGCCGACCGGCTGCCCCGTCCGTGCTTCGAACAGCGCAGGCGGGAATCCCGCGGCGAGACGCAACGCGTTCATCAGGAACTCGAAGGGAAGCTGGCCGCGGGCGACCTCGTTCGTTTCCTGCACCGGCGACCCGGCGCGCACCTTTTCGAGATACGCGCCCGGGTGCTTCCAGCGCATCTGGCGCAGCACGCGGTCGTGCAGCGTCAGCTTGGAATGGGCGCCGGCGCCGATGCCGAGATAATCGCCGAAATGCCAGTAGTTGAGATTGTGACGGCACTGGTGGCCGGTCCGCGCAAAGGCCGAGGTTTCGTAGTTGGCGTATCCGGCGGCAGCCAGCCGGGCTTCGATGGCCTCCTGCATGTCGGCGGACCGATCATCGTCGGGCAGTTGCGGCGGGAAGGCGGCGAAGCGGGTGTTCGGCTCCAGCGTCAACTGGTAGCACGAGAGGTGCGGCGGTGCAAAGGCCAGCGCGGTTTCGACGTCGGTGAGCGCTTGCTCCTCCGTCTGGCCGGGCAGACCGTACATCAGGTCGAGGTTGAACGAATCGAAGTGACCGCCCGCGAGGCGCGCGGCGCGGCTTGCTTCGGCGGCGCCGTGGATGCGGCCGAGCGCCTTGAGATGGGCGTTGTCGAAGCTCTGGATGCCGAGTGACAGGCGATTGACGCCGGCGGCGCGGAAGCCGGCGAACTTTTCCGCCTCGACCGCGCCGGGGTTGGCTTCGAGGGTGATTTCGGCTGCCGGCGAGAGCATGGCGAGCGCGCGGAAGGCGGCGATCAGTTCGTCGATGGCCGCTGGCGACAGCAGGCTGGGCGTGCCGCCGCCGAAGAATACGCTGACCAGCGGCCGGCCCCAGATCAGCGGCAGCGCCGATTGCAGGTCGGCGATCAGCGCGGCGACGTAAGCGCTTTCCGGAATGGCGTCGCGAGCTTCGTGCGAGTTGAAGTCGCAGTAGGGGCACTTGCGCACGCACCACGGCACGTGCACGTAGAGCGCCAGTGGCGGCGCAACGCGGAATTCGCTGCCGGTCGCGGTCGACGCCCCAATCTGGGCAAAAATCGGGATGCTGCGGACCAAGGCGCTTACAGCGTCGGCAGGCGGTCGATCAGCTTCCGGATGGCCTGGCCGCGATGCGACAGGCGGTTCTTGGTGGCGGCGTCGAGTTCGGCGGCGGACCGGTCGAAATCGCGCACATGGAACAGCGGGTCATAGCCGAAGCCGCTCTCGCCGCGCGGCGCGCGAAGGATTTCCCCGTGCCATTCGCCCTCGGCGATCAGCGGCTGCGGATCGTCGGCGTGGCGGACGACGACGATCACCGAGACGAAGTGGGCGGCGCGGTTGCCATGCCCGCCAAGATCGGCCAGCAGTTTCTCGTTGTTGCGGGCGTCCGATTTCGGCTCGCCGGCATAGCGCGCCGAATGGACGCCGGGGGCCCCGCCGAGCGCCGCGACGCAGAGTCCGGAATCGTCGGCGAGCGCCGGCAGGCCGGAGAGCTTCGCGGCGTGCCTGGCCTTGGCCAGCGCGTTCTCGACGAAGGTGCAGTGCGGCTCCTCGGCTTCCGGGATGCCGAGCTGGCCCTGGGTAATGACCTCGAAACCGAGCGGCGCCAGCAGGGCGTTCAGCTCGTTCATCTTCTTGGCGTTGTTCGACGCGAGGACGATCTTCTTCATGTGGCGAGCGCCCTCTGCTGGGCGGCGATGAGTTGGTGGATGCCGGCTTCGGCGAGGTCGGTCAGGGTGTTCATCTGCGGCCGGGTGAATGGCGCGCCTTCGGCGGTGCCCTGGATCTCGACGATGCCGCCGGCGCCGGTCATGACGACGTTCATGTCGGTGTCGCAACCGGAGTCTTCCGCGTAATCGAGGTCGAGCACCGGAGCGCCCTGGTAGATGCCTGCCGAGACTGCGGCGACGTGGTCACGCAGCGGATTGGCCGGCAGCCTGCCGGTCCGCACCAGCTTCTCGCAAGCCTCGTGGAGCGCCACCCAGGCGCCGGTGATCGAGGCGCAGCGGGTGCCGCCATCGGCCTGGAGGACGTCGCAATCGAGCGTGATCTGGCGTTCGCCGAGGGCTTTCAGGTCGGTGACCGCGCGCAGGCTGCGGCCGATCAGGCGCTGGATTTCCTGGGTGCGGCCGCTCTGCTTGCCCCTGGCCGCCTCGCGCGCGGTGCGGGTGTGCGTCGAGCGCGGCAGCATGCCGTATTCGGCGGTGACCCAGCCCTGGCCCTTGCCGCGCAGGAAGGGCGGCAGGCTCTCCTCGACGCTGGCGGTGCACAGCACGCGCGTGTCGCCCATTTCGATCAGCACCGAACCTTCGGCGTGGCGGGTGAAGTTGCGGGTCAGGCGGACGGGGCGCATCTGGTCGGGTAGGCGTTGGCTGGGGCGCATGCTCATTGTCCTGGCTTCCTCGGGTTGAACTTCTCGATGGTGGAACGGATCTCCTCGATCGCCTCCTCGATCTCCTCTTCGCTGAGATCGATCTTGTGCGCGGGATCGCGGCCGAATTCTTCCATGTGCGTGGCAACCTCGTTGCAGCCCATTGCCTGGGTCGAAATCACGCTGCTCGGCTCCTCGACATAGGCGTCCTCCCAGCGCACGACGACCACCGAAAGGTTGTCGGCTTGCATGCCGCCCCTGGCTTCGGCCTGCGCCAGCAGCATCGGCATCGCGTGCACCAGATTGGCGCCCTTGAGGGCGACGGCCATCTCCCCGCCGCTGACTTCGCCCCACAGCCCGTCGCTGCACAGCAGCAGGATGTCTCCATGATTGAGCGGGGTCTTGCGCGAGAACTCGATTTCCGGCGGACTGGGGCTGCCCAGGCAGCTGTAGATCTTGTTGCGCTCGGGGTGCAGGGCCGCCTGCGTCTCCGAAAGCACTCCTTCCTCGATCAGGAAGCGGACCCGCGAATGGTCCCGCGTCTGGGCGATCACCTTGCCGCCGCGCATCTGGAACAGCCGCGAGTCACCGGCGTGCGCCCAGCAGGCGACGTTGTCCTGGACGACGCAGGCGACGCAGGTGGTGCGCGGCGTGTCGCGCAGGCGATGCCGCACCGTATAGTCGAGAATGGCGTCATGGGCGTTGGTCAGACCCTTCTGCAGAAAGCGGAAGGGGTCGGCCAGGGCCGGCCGCGCCTCGCGCTGGAAACTGTCGGCGAGGGTCTGGACGGCGATCTGGGAGGCGATCTCGCCGTGGTGATGACCGCCCATGCCGTCCGCAACCACCATCAGGAGCGCTTCGCGCGAGTAGCAATAGGTGGTCCGGTCCTCGTTGTTGCCGCGCCCTCCCTGGCGACTGTCCTGGTAGATCGTGAATCTCATCGGTGTTCTTTCTTGTAATTGCCGACAAAGCGGTTGAGCCAGTTGCGTGATTCCTTGGGGACGGGTGGCGTCGCCGTCTCGACCAGCGCCCTCTGCAGCGCGAAGACGCTCTGCGGGCGGTAGAAGTGATTGAGGTTGAGGCACCAGTCGATGATTTCGAGCAGGCGATCCGAATATTGGCCCTCCCAGCGCATCATGGCCGGCGCCAGGGTGTCGCTCCGGTAACGCTCGTTGGCGGCCTGCGGGGAACTGCCGGCAATGCACGCGTACATTGATGCGCCGACGCTGTAGATGTCGCTCCACGGACCGAGATCCTGGCGCGACCCGTAGTGTTCCGGCGACGCGAAGCCCGGCGTGTACATCGGCTTGAGCATCGGCTGGTCGGATGCCAGCGTCTGCCGGGCGGCGCCGAAGTCGATCAGCACCGGGGTGTTGTCGCCGCGCAGGTAGATGTTTGAGGGCTTGAGATCGAGATGCAGCAGCTTGTGCGAATGCACCTCGCGGAGGCCGTTGAGCAGTCGGGTGAAGACGCCGCGGAGGAAGCGCTCGGTAACCCCGCCGCGGTGGGTCTGGGCGTATTCCTGCAGCGTGCGCCCGCGTTCGTACTCCATGACCATGTATACCGTGTCGTTGGCGCGGAAGAAGTTGAGCACGCGAATGACATTGGGGTGGGAAAGACGGGCCAGGGCGCGCCCTTCCTCGAAGAAGCACTTCATCCCGTAGCGGAACGCACCCTGATGTTCGGCCGTGATCAGCGGCCTGATCTCCCCCTGGTCGCGCAGGGCGAGACTGTTCGGAAGATATTCCTTGATCGCGACGCGGTTGCCCTGGGCGTCGGTCGCCAGATAGACGATCGAAAAGCCGCCGAGCGAGAGCTGACGGGTTATCGTGTATTCCTCGATCTGGAAGCCATCGGGTAACGCGTGGTTGGCTTGTTGCGCCATCGATCTCGCGGTTATGATGCAAAATTCAGGCATTGTCGGGCGTGTTGTCCGGCCTGTAAAGCTGGAGACCCCCGAACGATGATTTGCAGCATGACCGGTTATGCAGTGAAGACGCGTGAATTTGCGCGAGGGACGCTGCAATTCGAGCTCAAGAGCGTCAATTCGCGCTATCTCGATTTCCACTTTCGCATCGCCGAGGATCTGCGCGCGCTCGAAATGCCGTTGCGCGAACTGCTTGCCGCGCGCATCGCCCGCGGCAAGGTCGAGTGCCGCCTGTCCCTGAATGCGTCGGCCAACGGCGCCGACCAGCTCGATCTCAACGCCGACCTTCTCGCGACACTGCGCGTCCTCAACGACCGCGTCGGCCGGGTGCTGCCGGAAGCGGCGCCGCTGTCGGTCAACGACGTGCTGCGCTGGCCGGGGATCTTCGGCGACCAGTCGATCGACCACGCGGCGCTCGGGCCGCAGGTGCTCGAACTGGCGTGCGGGGTGCTCGACGAATTTTCCGCGAGCCGCGGCCGCGAAGGGGAAAAACTGGCCGCAATGATCGTCGACCGCGTCAATGCCATGCGCGACATTGTCCGCCGGGTGGCGCCGCGGATTCCCGAGGCGCAGGCCCTGTATACCGAGAAGTTGCGGCAGCGCCTGGCCGAGGCGCTGGGCGGCGCCAACGACGAGCGCGTCCTGCAGGAGATCGCCGTCTTCGCGACGCGCATCGACGTGGCCGAGGAATTGAGCAGGCTGACGACGCACCTCGATGAGGTCGAGCGGGTGCTCCGACAGGGGGGCGCCTGCGGCAAGCGCCTCGATTTCCTGATGCAGGAGCTCAACCGCGAGGCCAACACGCTCGGCTCGAAGTCGGCGATCACCGAAGTCTCGCAGGCGTCGATGGACCTCAAGCTGCTGATCGAACAGATGCGCGAGCAGATCCAGAATCTGGAATAGCGGTTCGACCGCGTCCGAGAGTCGGCTGCGCAAACCGGTTCCGCAACGGCCTGAATTGAAGGCATACTTGCGGGACGTCCCGTTGGTGAATTTCCTGAGGAGAAGTGACTTGTTGGCCGATCTGTTGAGCGATTCCGTCCGCGCCGCCGGGCTTGGCGCCCTGATGAAGGGTGCAGGCCTGGTGACCCGTTTCATCCCCATTCCCCAGCCGACGCTGCTCGTCGGTCCCGGCTCGAGCGGGCGCCTCGGGCAGGCGATCGCGGGGTTTGGCCACCGGAAGATCCTGATCGTCACCGACACGATCATTTCCAGGCTGGGGTTGCTGCGCTCGCTGACCGATGCGCTGACCGCCGGTGGCGCGACCTATGTGGTCTTCGACGAAATTACCCCGGATGCGCCCATCCCGCTGATCGAGAAAGGCATCGAGTTTTTCCGGGAGCACGACTGCGACGCGATTGTCGCCTTTGGCGGCGGATCGCCCATGGATGCCTCGAAGGCCATCGCCGTGGCGGTGGCCAACCCGAAACCGTTGCGGAACCTGGCCGGCTACTTCAAGGGGCTGCGCTCGCCCGTCCGTATCTACGCGGTGCCGACGACCGCGGGCACCGGTTCGGAGGTCACGGTGGCTGCGGTGATCTCCGACCCCGAGGCGGGCAAGAAGATGGTCATCATCGATCCGCGCCTGGTGCCGAAAATGGCCGCGCTCGATCCCTTGCTGATGACCGGTCTGCCGCCGCAGGTGACGGCGGCGACGGGGATCGACGCCCTGACCCACGCCATCGAGGCCTTCGTCGGCAACTGGACCACGTCCTACTCCGACGGCATGGCGCTTTCCGCGGTCGGCCTGATCTTCGAGAACCTGCGCACCGCCTACCGCGACGGCAACAACCTGGAGGCCCGCGAAAAGATGGCGCTGGCCTCGACCTATGCCGGGTTTGCGTTCACACGGGCCAACGTCGGCTACGTGCATGCGATCGCCCACCAGTTCGGCGGCAAGTACCATACGCCGCATGGTCTGGCCAATGCCATCATGCTGCCCTACGTGCTGCGCTACTCGCTGCCCGCCATCGCCGGGCGTCTCGCGCTGCTGGCGGTGCGGGCCGGGGTCGGCAGCGAGGATGAATCGGCGGAAGTCCTGGCCGAGAAGTTCCTCGATGCGGTGGACCAGCTGAATGCCGACCTCGGCATTCCGACCTTTCTCGAGACCCTGCGGGAAGCCGACATCCCCGATCTGGCGAGGGCCGCCTGCTGGGAAGCGCACACCGGCTACCCGGTACCGCGCTACATGTCGCAGGAGGTGTGCGAGGGCATCATCCGCCAGGCGCTGCCCAAGGCCCAGGCAAAGACAAGACAGGCGGCAGCGCGCAAGAAAAGTGACTGAGGCGGCGCCGGCCATCCGCCGCAGGCCGTTGTCGACCTGAATGATCCGGGAAATGCGATAGAGGAGAGATTCGATGAAAAAGGTAGTCACCGTCTCGCTGGGTTCTTCGAGGAAGGATTTCGAGTTCAAGACCACGTTCCTTGGCCAGGATTTCTCGGTTCATCGCATGGGCGCCGACCAGGACACGACCAAGGCCTGGGAATTGATGCGCCGCCAGCAGGCGTCCGCCGACGCCATCGGCCTCGGTGACATCGGCGACCACTATCATGTCGGACAGGACACGCTGATCAACAAGGAAACGCGGCGTCTGACGAACGTGGTGACGCGGGTGCCGGTGACGACCGGCGCCACCCTGCGCCGGCTGCTGCAGGTGCGGGCCGTGCGCTACGTGCAGAAGGAACTCGGCCACTACTTCAACAACAACCTGGTCCTGTTCCTTTCCGGCATGCGCAACTACAACATGGCAGAGGCCATGTCCGACTACACCAGGAACCTGAGCTTTGCCGATGCCCTTTTCCAGACCGGCGCGCCGGCGATGCTCGGCTCGCTGGAACAGCTGGAACTCTATGCCAAGGGCAGCAACCTGGTCCTGAGCGGCAAGCCAGGCGAGATCCTCGAAGGCGCCCTGACCGACTTCAAGGCCATGATGGTCCGCGGCGAGGTAGCCAAGTCGCATGTGATCGTCGGCACCTTCGCCGAGATCAAGAGCGTCGGCAATGCAGCGAATCTGGCGGGAAAGACGCTCATCACTTCCGCGGTCGACGACGAACGGATGGCATTTTTCAAGGCCTGCAAGGTCAATCTGGTGGTGGATACCTCGCCCAAGCTGTTCGAGAAGGTGGTGGGCATCAACACCATCGAGGCGATGGTCCTGGCGGCGCTGGAAAAGTCGCCCGAGGAGATTTCCGACGACGACTTCGAGGAAATCCTCGACGACCTGAAAATCGTGCCGCGCCTGCTGCATCCGACCGGCAAGTTCCGCAACATCCGCCGCTTTGCCTTCGTGATTCACCCGCTGAGCCAGGAATACATCAGGAGCGCCTACCCGATTCCCGATGCCACCCCGCAGTTCATCATGGACAAGGTCGAGCAACTGGCGGCGTACATGCCGCCGATGGTGTATTGCCGGATGGGCAACATCGTTTCGCCCACCGGCGCCGAGGCGGAGGGCTGGCTGATCTCGGTCGGCGGCACGCCCAGGGAGATGTTGTCGCGCAGTCCGGAATTCACCTATCGCCGCCTCCTGCATGCGGCGAAGATCGCCGAGAAACTGGGGGCGCAGATCATGGGCCTCGGCGCATTCACCAAGGTGGTGGGCGACGCCGGGATCACCGTGGCGCGGCGCTCGCGGTTGCCGATCACCACAGGCAACAGTTACTCGGCCTCGGGCGCCCTGTGGGCGGCCGCCGACGCGATGCGGCGCATGGGTCTGGCGAAGATCGATCCGAAAACCGGGAGAGTTGCCGGCAAGACCATGGTCGTCGGCGCCGCCGGCTCGATCGGCTCGGTCAGCGCCCGCCTGCTGGCGATGTCGTTCGACGAGGTCTACCTTGCCGGGCTGACCCTGGACAAGCTCGAGGAACTGAAGGCCTCGATCCTGAAGGACACGCCGGACGCCAAGGTGTTCACCACCATCGACTATGACAACCTGCTGGCGGAGATGGACATGATCGTGACCAGCACCTCGGGCGCCGGAAAATCGGTTCTCGACATCACCCGGGTCAAGCCGGGCTGCGTCATCACCGATGTCGCGCGGCCGCTCGATCTTCCGGCGTCGGAGGTGGCCAAGCGCCCCGATGTTCTCGTCATCGAATCGGGCGAGATCGAACTCCCGACCAAGGTTCGCGGCATGAAGAACATCGGCCTTCCGGACAACGTCATCTACGCCTGCCTCGCCGAAACCATCGTCCTGGCGCTCGAGGGCCGCTTCGAGGTGTTCACCATCGGGCGCAACACCGAGTGGGAGAAGGTCAAGGAGATCTACAAGCTGGGCCTCAAGCATGGCATGAAACTGGCCGCGATTTCCGGCGTCAAGGGGGTCTATACCGACCAGGATATCGCCAAGGTGGTCGCCCTGGCCAGGAAGGCGCGCCTGACCTGGAAGGATCCGGGCGGAACCAGGCCGGCCGGCAAGGCGGCGAAGCCAAAGGCCGTCAGGGTGCCGCGGGCCGCGGTCAAGGCGGCTCCGGCCGCGAAGGCGCCTGCCAGCAAGACGGCGGCCGGCGACAAGGCGCCGGCGGCCAAGAAAGCCCCGGCGGCCAAGAGGGCGCCGGCGACCCGGGTGCCGCGCGCGGCTCCCCGGAAGGCGCCTGAAGTGCCACCGGAAATGACGTCCGAGTGAGGTTGCGGCGAGGCTGGCGCCCCGGGGTGCGGATTCACGGCGCCTCCGCGCGACGCGGAGGCGATGACGTATTGTCTTGACCTGCGGGCGACGGGCGTCTAGGGTACGTTCCTGTCACGGCGGCCGGTGCCGGCGGACTTCCAAGGAGACCAAAATGGGATTGTTCAACTTTATCAAGGAAGCGGGTGAGAAGCTGTTCGGCCACAAGGAAGCGGAACAGGCGGTTTCTCCGGAAGAAAAGACGCGGCTCAACCAGGCCGCCGCCCAGGCGATCTTTGACCACATCAACAGCCTTGGCCTCAAGTGGAGCAACCTCATGGTCAGCTTCATGAGCGGCCAGGTTTCGATCTCGGGTTCGACGCCGGATCAGGAAAACCGCGAGAAGATCATCCTGGCCGCCGGCAATGTGCAGGGCGTCGACAACGTCGAGGATCATCTGACCGTTGAAGCGCCGGCGGCGGAGGCGCGGTTCTACACCGTGGTCAGCGGCGATACGCTGTCGAAGATCGCCGCCGAACAGTATGGCAGCGCCTCCAAGTATCCGGTGATCTTCGAGGCCAACAAGCCGATGCTGAAGGATCCGAACAAGATCTACCCGGGACAGAACCTGCGCATTCCACCGCTCTGAGACGGAACCGGCCACGGCGTCGCCGCCGTGGCCTCCGGCATACGCAAACTCCCAGATGGCGGGAAATCTCTACGTGGTCGCCGCTCCTTCCGGAGCCGGCAAGACGACGCTGGTTCGCCTGCTGCTCGAACACGAGGCGGACGTGCATCTCTCCGTTTCCTTCACGACCCGCGCCCCGCGGGCGGGTGAGCGCGATGGCCGCGACTATCGTTTTGTCGATGCCGCCGCGTTCCGCGAGATGATCGCGCGCCAGGAGTTTGTCGAGTGGGCCGAAGTGCACGGAAACTTCTACGGCACCTCGAAGAAGTGGATTACCGAGCGGCTGGCCGCCGGTGATGACGTTCTGCTGGAGATCGACTGGCAGGGCGCGCAACAGGTGCGTTCGGCGTTTCCCCGGGCGATCGGAATCTTCATCCTGCCACCGTCGCTGGAGGAACTGACCCGGCGCCTGACCGGGCGCGGCACCGACAGCGCCGACGTGATCGCCCGCCGGCTGGCGGCGGCGCAGAGCGAGATGCGCCATGTCGGCGAATTCGACTATGTTATCATCAACGACAGTCTCGAACAGGCGGTGGACGATCTGCGTGCCGTGGTACGCGCTTCCCGCCTGACCCTGGCGGCACAGCGTGCGCGGCACGCCGGCCTTTTCGCACATTGACCAGATTCATCAGATTCCGAGGTTTTGGATGGCCCGCGTAACGAGTGACGATTGCCTCAAGAAGATTCCCAACCGCTTCCAGATGACGCTGGCGGCAACCTATCGGGCGCGCCAGATCGCCAACGGCGCAACGCCGATGGTCGCGGCCGGCCGCGACAAGCCGACGGTCATCGCGCTGCGCGAGCTGGCGCTCGGCAAGTTTGGCCTGGAAGTGCTCAATCGCGGACAGGCCTGAGGTCGGGGGCGGTGAAGACCGATGGACCAGGTCCCGTCATCTCACCCGCCCGCCACCGAGGATCCTGCCTACCAAGTCTTCCTCGATAGTCTCGATTATCTCCCAACTGCCGACGTAAGGCGTATCAAGGAGGCGTACGCCTTCTCGGCGCGCGCCCACGCCGACCAGACGCGCATTTCCGGCGAGCCCTACATCACGCATCCGCTGGCGGTCGCCGGCGCCGTGGTCGAATGGCGCATGGATGGCGCAGCCATCGCCGCAGCCCTCCTGCACGACGTGCTCGAAGACACCAGGACGAGCAAGCGCGAGCTTGTCGACAGGTTCGGGCGCGAGGTTGCCGATCTCGTCGACGGCCTGTCGAAGCTCGACCGGATGGAGTTTGCGTCCTATCAGGAGGCGCAGGCGGAGAACTTCCGCAAGATGCTGATGGCGATGGCGCGCGACCTGCGCGTCGTCCTGATCAAGCTGGCCGACCGCCAGCACAACCTGCAGACCATGGCCGGGGTGCGCCCCGACAAGCGCCGGCGCATCGCCATCGAGACCCTCGACATCTACGCGCCGATCGCCCTGCGCCTGGGATTGAACAAGCTCTACCGCGAAATGCAGGACCTGTCGTTCCGGTTGATCCATCCGCATCGCGCCGGCGTCCTGTCCAAGGCCCTGCGGGCGGCGCGCGGCAACCGCAAGGAAATGCTGTCGCGAATCGAGCGCGGGATCGCCGGCAAGCTGGCGGAAGCGGGTCTGCATGCCGAGGTGTTCGGGCGCGAGAAGAGCCTGTTCTCCATCTATCGCAAGATGCGCGAGAAGCGCCTCTCGTTCTCGCAGGTCCTCGACCTCTACGGCTTTCGCGTCATCGTGGACAGCGTGCCGGCGTGCTACCTCGCGCTCGGGGCGCTGCACAGCCTGTTCAAGCCGGTTCCCGGGAAGTTCAAGGACTACATCGCGATCCCCAAGGGCAACGGCTACCAGTCGTTGCACACGACGCTGATCGGCCCTTACGGCACGCCGGTCGAGGTGCAGATTCGCACCGAGGAAATGCACCACGTCGCGCAGGACGGAGTGGCGGCGCACTGGCTCTACAAGGATAGCGAGGATGGCGGCAGGGACCTGCACATCCGGACGCAGAAGTGGCTGCAGTCGCTTCTCGAGGTGCAGAGCGGCGATGCCGCCGAGTTCTTCGACAACGTCAAGATCGACCTCTTTCCCGACGACGTCTACGTATTCACCCCCAAGGGCAAGATCATGGCACTGCCGCGCGGCGCGACGGTGATCGATTTCGCCTACCGCGTGCACACCTACATCGGCCATCACTGCTCGGCGGCGCGCATCAACCAGGATCCGGCGCCATTGCGCAGCGAGCTGCACAACGGGGACATGGTCGAGATCATCACGTCGCCGCAGGCGACACCGAATCCGGACTGGCTGGACCATGTCAAGACCGGCCGTGCGCGCGGCAGGATCCGCCATTTCCTGCGCACCATGCGCAACGAGGAGTCGTCGCAGCTCGGCGAGCGGCTGCTGCGCCAGGAACTGCTGGCGCTCGGGGTCGTGCCGCTCTCGGTTCGGGGCGAAGCCTGGGATCACCTGGTCAGGAGCTGCGGCAAGAAGACGCTCGAGGAACTGTATACCGACATCGGCCTCGGCAAGCGGCTCCCGTCGATCGTCGCGCGCCGCTTGCTGGCCCGTGATGATCTGTCCGCCGATGCGCCGAGCCAGGTGGCGCTTGCCATCCGTGGCACCGAAGGTATGGCGATCCAGCTGGCGCGTTGCTGCCAGCCGATCCCCGGCGATCCGATCATCGGCTCGATCAAGAAGGGCAGCGGCCTGGTGATCCACGCGCATGACTGCCCGGCCATCCGCAAGTCCCGTTCGAGCGAGCCGCATCAATGGATCGATGTCGAGTGGGAGCCGGAGGAGGGCAAGCTGTTCCAGATCGACCTCACGGTCGAGGTCAGGAACGAACGTGGCGTCCTCGCCCAGGTGGCGGCGGCCATCGCCGAAGCCGGCTCCAACATCGAGCATGTGACGATGGAGACCGACCCCGAGGGCCTGCGCACGCTGCTCCGCTTCACCATCCAGGTGGCCCACCGCGTCCATCTGGCGAAGGTGATGCGCAGCCTGCGCCGCGTCCGGGAAGTCACCCGGATCTGGCGCGAACGCGGGGTCGAGGTTTGAGGGTTCTCGTTCTGGGCGCCGGTGTCGTCGGCACGGCCAGCGCCTGGTATCTCGCAGCCTCGGGGCACGAGGTGGTGGTCGTCGACCGCCAGCCGGTCGCCGGCAATGAAACCAGTTTCGCCAACGGCGGCCAGATCTCGGTTTCGCATGCCGAACCGTGGGCCAATCCGCATGTCCTGCCGCAGGTCATCCGGTGGCTGGGCCGCGAGGATGCACCGCTGCTCTGGCGCTGGCGCGCCGATCCCGCCCAGGTGGCGTGGGGTCTCCGCTTCCTGAACGAGTGCCGGCCCGGCCGCACGCGGCGCAACATCGCCGCCATCGTCGCGCTGGCGCTCTACAGCCGCGGCTGCCTGCAAGCCTTGCGCCGCGAACTCGGGCTTGAATACGACCATCTCGAGCGGGGCATCCTGCACCTGTACACCGACCCGCGGGCCTTTGCCCTGGCCATGGATGCGGCATGCACCATGCGCGAATTCGGGCTCGACCGCGAGCCCGTCAGCGCCGCGCGCTGCATCGAAATCGAGCCGGCGCTCGTCGGCGCCCGTCAGCTGCTGGCCGGGGGGCACTACACGCCATCCGACGAGTCGGGAGATGCGCACAAGTTCACCCGGGCGCTGGCTCGGCGCGCCGTTGCGCAGGGCGTCGAATTCCGCCTCGATTCGACGGTCGACCGCATCACCGCCAGCGGCGGCGGCATCGCCGGAGTCATGGTCAGCGGCCCGGTGGGCAGCCAGTTGCTGACCGCCGACGCCTACGTCGCCGCGCTCGGCAGTTACACGCCCGTGCTGTTGCGGCCGCTCGGGGTGCGTCTGCCACTGATTCCGGCGAAGGGCTATTCGGCGACCGTGCCGCTGTCCGCCGCAGCGGCTGCGCCGACCGTCAGCCTGACCGACGACGAGCACCGGCTGGTCTTTTCCCGGCTCGGCGATCGCCTGCGGATTGCCGGAACGGCGGAATTCAACGGCTACAACCTCGACCTCAACCCGGTGCGCTGCGCCGCGCTGCTGCGCCGCGCCCGCCAGCTGTTTCCGGATCTCGAAACGGCCGGCGAGCCGCGGTTCTGGTGCGGCCTGCGCCCATCGACGCCATCGAACGTCCCGTGCATCGGCCGCACCCGCTATCCCGGACTGTGGCTCAACACCGGCCACGGCACCCTCGGCTGGACCATGGCCTGCGGCTCGGCCGCCGCCCTCGCCGACCTGATCGGCGGTCGCCGTC
>JAFLDQ010000038.1 GCA_017302355.1 Dechloromonas sp. | reverse complement strand
TCGTTGCCGAGCCGCAGACCAACGGCGTCGCCGAGCGCTTCAACCGGACACTCAAGGAACAGACCATTCACGGCCGCGTCTTCAAAAACGTCGAGGAGCTGCGCGCCGCCGTCACCGCGTTCAAGGACCGCTACAATCACCATTGGCGTCTCGAAAAATTGGGCTTCATGTCACCCCTCGAAGCCCGTCAGGCCTATGCCATGCGAAAGGCAGCCTGAGTTGCAAAACAGTGTCCAATCAATCCGGGCCGGTACAACCTCAGATTGCCGTTGTACTACGGCCTCAGCTAGCATCTTGCGCGCCTGCCTTGCTTGGCTAGGAAAACGGCCTGTTAGAAGCTTGCAGACCAGCATAAAAACCACTGACGAAATCCAGAAGAATATGCTCACTGCGGAGCCTCTTGCAAAACTCGAGTTTTGTTGAGGATTTATTCGCGCGGGCGTGCGACTCTAAGGAAGTGCGGGCGGCCATTTCTGGCATGATCACAGGCCGGGGTCAGGTCTTGCATTACGACATTTCCGGTATAGGTAAGTCGTCAAGTGTTTGATTGCAAGACCTGATCCTCTCCACTCTCAAATAATCAACGCACTACGCTTGATCTATGACAAATGAACACGGACTCAGGATTCTTTTCCGGTACCAAACAACCCTACCCCGTTCGGATTCCGGATAGAGCATTACCACCGCTTTTTGAGCGAGCGCTTTTGCTGAAGATGATGCTCCCCTCTCAAGATACTCTTGAACTGCAAAAACTGGTGGAGTATCTGGTGACACATGGATTGACCTTACAAGAACATCGACTCGGCGCCCAAAATAGCCCGTCTCGGCAGCACGGTGACCAAATTTCGGATTCTGGTAATCCCAGTTCCAGATTGTTCTATATGGGAGGTGCGTCTGATTAAAGGGATAAAAGAACCAGACATCAAAGTCCTTTACGCCATTGTTTTTGTCGCAGTAGTGCATGGCCGCACCTTGGCAAAGGGCTGCCCCGAGTGGACGCTGAATGTCATAGAGTTTGCTCCACTTCTTTCCAGCACCCTGTACGAAATACCCCCTTAGGCGCGCGAGTGATTCAGCAAACAGTTCTTCAAGGTCGCTCGTCGAAATGGTAGCTGCTGAGCGGTCGACATTCACGGTACGGCCTCCAAGAATCTAAGCCGGGTCAACGAGTGGATCGCGGCTTGCACGCGCCAGCATGACGGATGCCGGCGCTCGTCGGGCGCGCTGCCGGCCCGCGCCCGGTAGCGGGCGGTTGCGGGCGGCCTGTCGCGGTCGACCGCGAAAATCCGGCATTTTTCGGGGCGGCAGCGGCCTTCAGCCCGGTGCCGGCCGGTTGCCAGGCGGGAATCAGCTGCTTCTTGCCGTTGCCGATCAGGTCGGCGCGGCCCATTTCCTTGAGCGCCTCGCGCAGCAGCGGCCAGTTCTCCGGGTCGTGGTAGCGCAGGAAGGCCTTGTGCAGCTTGCGCTGGCGGCCGTTGCGCACGGCGCCGACGACCTCCCCGCCCTGCCGTTGCAGCTTGCGGAGCGGATTTTGCTCGGTGTGGTACATCGCCGTCGCCAGCGCCATCGGCGTCGGCAGGAAGGTCTGCACCTGGTCGAGGCGGAAGTTGTTCTTCTTCAGCCACAGGGCGAGGTTGAGCATGTCCTCGTCGGTCGTTCCCGGATGGGCGGCGATGAAGTACGGGATCAGGTACTGTTCCTTGCCCGCCTCCCTGGAAAAGCGGTCGAACAGTTGCTTGAAGCGGTCGTAGGCGCCCATGCCCGGCTTCATCATCTTCGACAGCGGGCCGGCCTCGGTGTGCTCGGGCGCGATCTTCAGGTAGCCGCCGACGTGATGCGTCACCAGTTCCCTGATGTACTCGGGCGAACGCACGGCGAGGTCGTAGCGCAGGCCGGAGCCGATCAGTACCTTCTTGACGCCCTTCAAGGCGCGCGCCTTGCGGTAGAGCGAAATTAGTTGCGAATGGTCGGTGCCGAGGTTTTCGCAGATGTCGGGGTAGACGCAGGACAGGCGGCGACAGGCCGATTCGATCTTCTCGTCCTTGCACTTCAGGTGGTACATGTTGGCGGTCGGCCCGCCGAGGTCGGAGACGATGCCGGTGAAGCCCGGTGTCTTGTCGCGCATTTCCTCGATTTCGCGCAGCACCGAATCCTCCGACCGGCTCTGGATGATGCGCCCTTCGTGCTCGGTGATCGAACAGAAGGTGCAGCCGCCGAAGCAGCCGCGCATGATGTTGACCGAGAAGCGGATCATCTCCCAGGCCGGAATCTTCGCCTCGCCGTACGCCGGATGCGGACGGCGCGCATAGGGGAGTTCGTAGACCCTGTCGAGTTCCTCGGTGGTTAGCGGGATCGGCGGCGGGTTGAGCCAGACGTCGCGCTCGCCGTGCGCCTGCACCAGCGCCCGCGCGTTGCCGGGGTTGGATTCGAGGTGGAAGGTGCGCGAGGCGTGGGCGTAGAGCACCGGATCGGCGCTGACCTGCTCGCAGGACGGCAGGCGGACGACGGTGTGGGCGCGCCGGTCCCTGAGCGCGGTCAGCCGTTCGGCGCGCGAAACGATGCGCACCGCGTGTTCGCCGGCGGCTGTTGCGGTCGACGGCCCGGAAGCGCCCATTTCCATGGCGTAGGGATCGGCATGCCTGACCAGCGGCCCCG
Source organism: Dechloromonas sp. (assembly GCA_017302355.1). Next base: position 22,500 of record JAFLDQ010000038.1, on the reverse strand, counting down.
GCGTATCGACCGAGGTCGAATCCATCGCCTCCCATTCGCCGGAGGGCAGCCAGCCCGCCGGCACCATGAAGGCCGTGCCGCGCAGGTCGCGGAGTTCGGAGATCTTCTCGCCCCTGGCCAGGCGATGCGCCACTTCGACGATGGCGCGCTCGGCATTGCCGAAGAGCAGCAGGTCGGCCTTGGAATCGGGCAGCACCGAGCGGCGCACCTTGTCCGACCAGTAGTCGTAATGGGCGATGCGGCGCAGGCTGGCCTCGATCGAACCGATCACCACCGGCACGCCGTAAAAGGCCTCGCGGCAGCGCTGGGCATAGACGGTGACGGCGCGGTCCGGGCGCCTGTTGGGCTCGCCGTTCGGCGTGTAGGCGTCGTCGGAGCGGATCCTGCGGTCGGCGGTATAGCGGTTGACCATCGAATCCATGTTGCCGGCGGTGACGCCGAAGAACAGGCTGGGCTTGCCCAGTTTCCGGAAATCAGCCGCCGAATTCCAGTCCGGCTGGCTGATGATGCCGACGCGGAAACCCTGCGCTTCGAGGAGGCGCCCGACCAGCGCCATGCCGAAGCTCGGGTGGTCGATGTAGGCATCGCCGGTGACCAGGATGACGTCGCAGGAATCCCAGCCGAGCGCGTCCATTTCGGCGCGCGACATGGGCAGGAACGGGGCCGGACCGAGGCGGGCCGCCCAGAACTTGCGATAGCCGAAGAGCGGGCGCGCCGCTTGCAGATCAGAAGCCATGGTGCATTTTACCCGAGCCGTCGCCGCCGCCCGGCGCGGAATCGGCTGCGACAGTGCGCAGTGCCGGATTACGACGCGAATTAGGCGCCGGCGCGCAGCGCCAGCAGCGGCGGCGTGCCGAGCAACTGGCGCACCGCCAGCCAGCCGACGCCGACCGAGAGCGCCACTCCGGCAAGCGTCGCCAGCGGAAAGAGCCAGGGACTCAGCGGCATGTCGAGCAGGAAGACGTTCTCCGCCAGCACCTGGCCGACCACCGCCGCGCCGGCGCCGGCGATCAGTCCGGCCAGCGCGCCGACGACGGCCAGTTCGGCGAGGAGGGACTGCCGCAACTGGTCGCGCCCGGCGCCGAGCGCCCGCATCACCGAAAGCTCGTAGCGCCGTTCGTCGAAGGCCGTGAGCAGGGCCGACCCGAGAACGATCGCCCCGGCCAGCAGCGAGAACAGGAAGATCAGCTGTACCGCCCGGACGACCTGCCCCATCACCGTCTGGATCTCCGCCAGGATGGCGCTGACGTCGATCAGCGTCAGGTTGGGAAAGCGCGCCACCAGCGTCCGCACCAGGGACGCCTGAGTTTCAGGAAGATGAAAACTGGTGACGTAGCTCGCCGGCGCCGAATCGAGCACGCCGGGCGGCGTCAGGACGAAAAAATTCACCCGCATCGAATCCCAGTCGAGCTTGCGCAGACTGCTGACGCGCACCCGCGTCTCCTGGCCCCCGATCATGAAACGCAAGTCATCGCCGACCTTGACTCCCAGCGTCCTCGCCAGTCCTTCCTCGACCGAGGCGAGCCCCCTGCCCGCATCTCCGGGTCCGAACCAGTCGCCGCGGATGACCCGGTTGCCCGACGGCAGATCGGCGCGCCAGGAAAGGTTGAACTCGCGCTCGATCAGACGCTGGGCGCGCTCGTCGTCCGGGTAGCTGGCGGCGCTGACCGCCCGCTCGCCGATCCGCATCAGTCGCCCGCGAACCATCGGCGCCAGCTCGACGGCGATCCCGCTGGCGGCGAGCGCGTCGCCGACGGCCTGCCGTTGATCCGGCTGGATATTGACAATGAAACGGTTCGGGGCATCGGCCGGCGTCGCCTTCAGCCAGACGTCGACCAGCTCGCTGCGGGTCACCGTGAGCAGCAGCATGGCCATCAGTCCGAGCGCCAGCGCGACGACCTGCAGGGTGCTGGCCGCCGCATGCCGTTCGAGATTGGCGAGCCCCTGCCGCCAGCCGAAGCCGCCGCCCCCGCGCAGTCGCGAAACCGCACGGACCCCGGCCCGGGCGAACAGCCAGAACAGGACCAGCGCCCCGGCAAATCCTCCGATCGCATAGCCGCCCAGGCGGAAGTCGCCGGAGACCAGCAGCAGCAGGCCGGCCAGCGCCAGCACGCCGAGCGCGTAGCCGCCGAGGAGGAACGGCCGCGGCGGCCCCAGTTCGCGGCGAAGGACGCGCAGGGTCGGCACCTTGCTCAGTTGCAGCAGCGGCGGAAAGGCGAAACCGAACAACAGGACCGCGGCAACCGCGGCCCCCTGGAAGGGCGGCAGCCAGCCCGGCAGGGGAAGGTGCAGGTCGAGCAACCCGGCGAGCCACGAGACGAGGATGAAATGCACCACGAAACCGGCCAGACAGCCGACCGCCGCGGCCAGCAGCGCCAGCCAGACGAACAGCGCCGAATGCAGGCGAATCAGGCCGGACTGCGTGATGCCGAGGCAACGCATCACGGCGCAGGCATCGAGATGGCGCTGCATGTAGCGGCGCGCCGCCAGCGCCACGGCGACGGCGGCGAGGATCACGGTCAGCAGCGTCGCCAGGCCAAGAAAGCGCTGCGCCCGGTCGAGCACGCTGCGGATTTCCGGTCGCGCATTGCGCGTGTCCTCGAGGCGTTCGCCGCGTCCGAGGCGCGGCTCGACCCAGGCGCGGAACCCCGCGACGGCCCCCATGTCGCCGGCCACCATGAAACGATAGGTGACCCGGGAACCGGTCTGGATCAGCCCGGTCCCCGGCAGGTCGTCGAGATGCAGCATCAGGCGCGGGGCGAGGCCAAGGAAGTTGATCCCGCGGTCGGGCTCGAAAGTCAGGATGGCCGCCACCGGGAAGGAGCGCTGCCCGAGCTGCAGATCCTGCCCCGGCCAGGTCTCCAGCGTGCTGGCCAGGCGCTCGTCGAGCCAGACCGCGCCGGGCGCGGGACCGCCCGGCGTCGCCTCGCCCGCCTCGCCGCCGCGCTCCGCCCGGCGCAGCGTCCCGCGCAGGGGGTAGGCGCTGCTCACCGCCTTGATGTCCGCCAGCTGCGCCTGCCCGCCCGCCAGCACCATGCTCGGAAAACCGACGGTTTCGGCCGTTTGCAGGCCGCGCCGCGCCGCCTCCTCGCGGATCGGCGCCGGCCATGGATGATCGGAGATCAGCAGCAGGTCGCCGCCGATGAGCTGCCGCGCTTCCAGTTCCAGCGCCAGACGAACCCGGTCGGTGAAGAATCCGACCGCCGTGACGGCCGCCACGGCGACCACCAGCGCGGCGAGAAGCAGACGCAGCTCGCCCGAGCGCAGTTCCCTGCCGAGCAGCCGCCAGGCCAGGGCGGTCATCCGGGCAGACTGGACCAGCGCGCGCGGAATTCCGCGGGCGCCACCGCGGAGCCGTGCAGGAAGCCCTGAAACTGGTGGCAGCCCGATGCCTTGAGAAACTCCGCCTGCTCGGCGGTCTCGACACCCTCGGCGACGACTTCGAAGTCGAGGCTCCGGGCGAGCGCCATCACCGAACGGATGATCGCCTCGTCTTCGGGATTGCTGCCGATGCCGGTCACGAACGAACGGTCGATCTTGAGCTGCTGCACCGGCAGCATCTTAAGGTAGCTGAGCGACGAATAGCCGGTACCGAAGTCGTCGAGCGCCAGGCCGATGCCGATCTTGCGCAGGCGATCGAGCAGCGAGAAGGCATCATCGACGGCCATGACCACCGACTCGGTGATCTCCAGCTTGAGCCGGGAAGGCTCGATGCCGGTTTCATCGAGGATTTCCAGAAGGGTATCGGCGAACTCGGGCCGCTCGAGCTGCTTCACCGACAGGTTGACCGAGACCTGCGGCAGTTCGAAGCCGCCCGCCTGCCATTGCATGACCTGCCGGCAGGCCTCGCGCAGCACCCAGGTGCCCAGCGCGACGATGAGGCCGGAATCCTCGGCCAGCGGGATGAAGCGCCCCGGGGGCACGCTGCCGAGTTCGGGGCTGTCCCAGCGGACCAGCGCCTCGGCGCCAACCAGACGCCCGTTCGCGGAGTCCACCTGCGGCTGCAGATGAACCGAGAGTTCGCCATTGCCCAGGGCCCGGCGCAACAGCATCTCGACCTGGATCCGTTGCTGCGCGTCCCGCGTCATTTCCGGCGTATAGAAATGGTAGTGGCCGCGCCCCAGCGCCTTGGCGCGATACATCGCGCTGTCGGCGTTGCGCAGGAGCTCGCCGACCGAGGCGCCATCGTCGGGAAACAGGCTGATGCCCACCGACGCCGACAGGAAGAGTTCGTGCTCGCCGAGGTGGAACGGCAGATCGAAGGCTTCGATGACCTCGCGCGCCACCAGCTCGACCTCATCGTCGCTGCGCACCGCTTCCATGACGCAGATGAACTCGTCGCCGCCGAGCCGCGCCAGCAGGTCGATCAGCCGGACATGCTCGGTCAGGGCCGCGGCCACCAGGACCAGCAGCTCGTCGCCGACGACGTGGCCGAGCGAGTCGTTGACCTGCTTGAACTGGTCGAGATCGATGAACAGGACCGCCACGCGATGATCCTTGCGGGCGGCGTCGCCCAGGCTGGCCTCCAGCCGCTCGATGAAATAGCGGCGGTTGGCCAGGCCGGTCAGGGGATCATGATAGGCGAGATAATTCAGCTTGCTCTCGGCCTGGCGGCGTTCGACGATCTCGCCCTCGAGCTGGCGATTGGAATGCCGCAGTTCCTCGGTTCGCGCGTCGACCTGGACTTCCAGGGTGCTGCGCGCCGACTCGATGCGCTCCGCCTGGTCGTGGAGTATGCCCTGCGCCCGCCGCACCACCAGGAGCTGGGCGAAGAACAGCAGGGCAAAGACGGCGACGGCGACCGCCGTGATCAGCCACAGCGCCTGCCGGAACGGCTTCATGAACGCCGTCACATCCTGGGACAGCTCGAACACGCCATCGACCGCCTTGCCCTCGCTGGAGATGGGCACGTAGCTGGCCAGGAGGTCGATGTTCGAGCGGATCCCGCCCAGGGTTTCCATGCTGTCGTGATGGCCGAGGGCGCTGGTCACCGTGCCGGCGAGCGCGGACCGGAATCCGGGACTGTCGAGACGGCTTTGCCCGATCTGCCCGACATCGGTCGAAAAGATCGTCACCCCGAGGCGGTTGTAGATCGTGACCCTGGCCACCCCCGTGCCGCCCATCAGCGCGGCGAGCCGGGTCTGCATCTCCTGCGATTCGTCCGACGCCTCGAGCATCGAGGCGTCGATGCCCACCGATGCCGCCATCAGGCCGGTCAGCGGCGCGCCAAGGGAGTTCTCGATGACCCGCGCCATCGCCACATTGCGGTCTTCGGCGAGCAGCGTCATCTGGCGCACCGACACTTCGCGGTACGTCGCGCCGAGAAGACCGGCCGCCAGTCCGATGAGGATCAGGCTGAGGGTCGAGAAATAGCGGGAAAGGTTGAACATGTCTGGCTACCGGGGGCTTGGGCGAAGCTTATTCGATGTCGCGAATCCGCGCCACCGCCTCTTCCACCCGCCGCACGGCGATGACTTCGAGACCGGCGATCGCCTGCTTCGGACGATTGGCTTGCGGGATCAGCGCGCGCGTGAAGCCGAGCTTGGCGGCTTCCCTGAGGCGTTCCTGGCCGCGTGGCGCCGGGCGGATCTCGCCGGCCAGCCCGACTTCACCAAACACAATAAGTTTGGCTGGCAACGGCTTGTTTTTCAAGGATGATGTGATCGACAACAGTACCGCAAGGTCGGCCGCCGGTTCGCCGATCCTGACCCCGCCGACGGCATTGACGAAGACATCCTGGTCGAAACAGACGATTCCGGCATGGCGGTGGAGGACGGCCAGCAGCATCGCCAGGCGCTGCGCGTCGAGACCGACGGTCAGCCGGCGCGGATTGCCGTGCGCCGCATCGACGAGCGCCTGGATCTCGACCAGCAGCGGGCGCGTCCCCTCCAGCGTCACCATCACGCACGAACCGGCCACGTCCTGGCCGTGTTGCGACAGGAACAGCGCCGACGGGTTGTTCACGCCCTTCAGGCCCTTCTCGGTCATGGCGAAGACGCCCAGCTCGTTGACCGCGCCGAAGCGGTTCTTGACCGCGCGCACCAGGCGGAAGCTGGAATGCGTGTCGCCCTCGAAGTAGAGCACGGTATCGACGATGTGTTCGAGCACGCGCGGACCGGCCAGCGCCCCGTCCTTGGTCACATGGCCGACGAGGATGATGGCGGCGCCCGACTGCTTGGCCAGCCGGGTCAGCTGGGACGCGCATTCGCGGACCTGCGCCACCGACCCGGGGGCGCTCGAGAGCTGGTCCGACCACAGCGTCTGGATCGAATCGATGACCGCGACCTGCGGCTGTCCGGCCTGCAGCACGGCGAGGATGCGCTCGAGATTGATCTCGGCCAGCAGTTGCAGCGAGCCGGTGTCGAGCCCGAGCCGGCGCGCGCGCAGCGCGACCTGCTCGCCGGATTCCTCGCCGCTGACGTAAAGCACCCGGCACGCCGACGACAGCAGCGACAGCGCCTGCAACAGCAGAGTGCTCTTGCCGATGCCCGGATCGCCGCCGATCAGCACGACCCCGCCGGCAACGAGACCGCCCCCGAGGGCGCGGTCGAATTCGCCGATGCCGGTGGCGATCCGCCCGGTTTCGCGCGCCTCGATTTCCGACAGGTTGAGCGGCCGGGCAGCCGGAGTCAGCGACTCGAAGCGATGTCCGCCAGGCTTCTCCGCGACACTCTCGACCAGCGTGTTCCATTCCCCGCAGCCGGGGCACTGCCCCTGCCATTTCGGGCTCGTGGCGCCGCACTCGCCGCAGCTGTAGATCGCCCTGTTTTTTGCCATTTATTCGCCGTCGACCGCAACCGGCACCCGCGGGGCCAGCGCGCAGAACAGTTCGTAGGCGATGGTGCCGGCCGCCGCCGCGACCTCGTCGGCCGCCACGCAACCGGCCGGACCGTCGCCCCACAGCGTGACCGGCGCGCCGATCCCGGCCTGCGGGATGCCGGTCAGGTCGCAGGCGAGCATGTCCATCGACACCCGTCCGACCGTCGCCGTGCGCCGGCCGGCCACGGCGATCGGCGTCCCGCTGCCGGCGTGGCGCGGATAGCCGTCGGCGTAGCCGCAGGCGACGATGCCGATGCGCATCGGGCGCCCGGCGACGAAGGTCCCGCCATAGCCGACCCGATCTCCCGGAACCAGTTGCTGCACGGCGATGATCTCGCTTTCGAGCGTCATCACCGCCCGCAGCCCAAGGTCTTCGGCGGTGCAATCGGCGAAGGGACTCGAACCGTAAAGCATGATGCCCGGCCGCACCCAGTCGCCATGGGTCCGCGGGAAGCGCAACAGGGCCGCCGAGTTGGCCAGGCTGACCGGCCCCGTCCAGCCGGCGGTCATCGCCGAAAAGCGCGCCAGCTGCTCATCGACGCCGCGTCCGCCGTCGGCTTCGGCGAAATGGGTCATCATCGTCACGCTGACGTTGCCGGCTCGGGACAGCATTTCGCGCGCCCTGGCGAGGTCGACCGCACCCAGCCCCAGCCGGTTCATTCCCGTATTGAGCTTGAGGTGGATCGCCAGCGGCGAACCCCGGGGAACCGCGGTCATCAGCAGTTCGATCTGTTCCAGGCAATGGACGACGGTGGTCAGGCCGTGTTTCGCCACGGCCCGCGCGTCGCGCGCGCTGAAGATCCCCTCGAGGAGCAGGATCGGCTGGCGGACGCCGGCCAGACGCAGTTCCACGGCGTTGTCGCATTCGAGAACGGCAAAGCCGTCCGCCTCCCCGCGCAGCGTCTCGACCGCCCGCCACTGGCCGTGGCCGTAGGCATCGGCCTTGATCACCGCCCACGCCCTGGCCCGCGGAGCCAGCGTCCTGGCCAGGCGATAGTTGTGCAGGAGCGCCGCGCCTGAAATGCGCGCGCGGATCGGTCGCGAGATGGTCATGAAGCGAGATCCTTGAGTTGGCGGCGGGTGAACTGGACAAAGGTGGTGACCAGCCGCGAGCGGAAGCGGTCTTCCGGCTGGATCAGGTACACCTTGCGCCGCAGGGGCGGATGGAGGCGAATCGCCACCAGCGTTCCGAGCTGCACCTCCCGCGCGACCAGGGCGCGCGCCATGATCGCGAACCCGAGCCCGGTCGCGACCACGGCCTTGAGCGTCTCCGGGCTGCCAAGTTCCATCTGCGTCTTCAGCTTCTCGGGCGGCACCCGGTTGTCCCGGAAGTACGCGTCGACGATCTCCCGTGTTGCCGATCCCGGCTCGCGCGACAGGTATTCGTGGTCGGCCAGCACGCGCGGCCCGGCCTTCTTCAGTCCGGCCAGGGGATAACCGGGGGCGCAGATCACGGCGAACTCGTCGTCGCGGCAGATGTCGGAGCTCAGCCCGGGCTGCCGCGCTGCCGCCTCGGTCAGCCCGACGGCGACGGTGTGGCCGGCGACGCGCCCGGCGATCTCGTCCGAGCCGGCAACGAAGACGCGCAGCCTGACCTGAGGGTGGCGCGCGTTGAAGCCGGCCAGCACCCCGGGCATCAGGCATTCGGCGATCATGGCGCTGGCTCCGACCGGCAGCACTCCGCGCACCTCGCCGGTCATTTCGCCAAGCCGCGTATCCATTTCGCCGGCGAGGCCGAGGATGCGTCGCGCATAGGAGAACGCCAGTTCGCCGGCCGGAGTCAGCGCGATGCTTCCATGCCGGCGCTCGAAGAAGCGGGTGTCGTATTGCTCCTCGAGCTGCCTGATCTGGAAGGTGACCGCCGGCTGGGTCATGAACAGGGCCTCGGCCGCCCGCGTGAAGCTGAGATGTTCCGCTACGGCATGAAAGACCTGCAGACGGCGGTCCGCCATTGTATTTCTCCCTGTGGGTCGCGCCCGCTATTCAAACACAAGAGGCGGCCTGCTAGCCACCCGGGCCCCGAAAAACGGCCGCTTTCCGGTGTCGACCGCGCCGGCCGCCGCCTTGCGTGACCGGGATTCCGTGGTATAACCTGCGGCCAAAGCAACATAACGACACAAGGGCGCAAGTGCCTTTCGGCTTCTACATCATCATGGCGGCGCAGTTCTTCTCCGCGCTGGCCGACAACGCCCTGCTCATCGCCGCCATCGCCGCCCTGCGCGAGCTGCACGCGCCATCCGAATACGAGCCCCTGCTCAAGACCTTCTTCACGGTTTCGTACGTCGCGCTCGCCGCGTTCGTCGGCGCCTTCGCCGACTCGATGCCGAAGTGGCGGGTCATGTTCATCAGCAACGCGATCAAGATCGTCGGCTGCAGCATGATGTTCTTCGGCGCCCACCCGCTGGTCGCCTATGCCGTCGTCGGCCTCGGCGCCGCCGCCTACTCGCCGGCCAAGTACGGCATCCTCACCGAATACCTGCCGCACCGCCTGCTGGTCGTCGCCAACGGCTGGATCGAGGGGCTGACCGTCGGCGCCATCATCCTCGGCGTCGTCATCGGCGGCATGCTGATCAAGCCCGACATCGCCCACATGCTGCTGTCGTTCGATGTCCCGCTGATCGACACCGGGATCAACACCCCGGTCGAGATGTCGATCTCGATCGTCGGCGTTCTCTACGTGGTCGCCGCGCTGTTCAACCTCTACGTGCCGGACACCGGAGTCGATCACAAGCCGCTCAAGAAGAACCCCTACTACCTCGCCCGCGAGTTCAAGCACTGCTTCAGCCTGCTCTGGCGCGACCGCCTGGGGCAGATCTCGCTCGCCGTCACCACGCTGTTCTGGGGGGCGGGCGCCACGCTCCAGTTCATCGTCATCAAATGGGCGGAGGTCGCGCTCGGGCTCGACCTGTCGAAGTCGTCGATGCTCCAGGGTGTCGTCGCCGTCGGGGTGGCGATCGGCGCCATCGTCGCGGCAAGACTCATCACCCTGCGCAAGTCGGTCCGGGTCATTCCGCTGGGCATCGCGATGGGGCTGATCGTGCTGACCATGAACTTCGTGCGCGAGGTCTGGCTCGCCGTGCCGCTGCTGATCCTGATCGGCGCCCTCTCGGGGTTCTTCGTCGTGCCGATGAACGCGCTGCTCCAGCACCGCGGTCACATCCTGATGGGCGCCGGCCACTCGATCGCCGTGCAGAACTTCAACGAGAACCTGTCGATCCTGCTCATGACCGGGCTGTACTACCTGATGATCCGGATGGAGGTTTCGATCTACATCGTGGTGACCCTGTTCGGGCTCTGCGTCAGCGGGCTCATGTACATGATCCGCCAGCGCCATCGCGCCAACCAGCGCGCCCATGACGACGTCCGCCACCTCGACGACAGCGCCCACCACTAAGCGGGCGGTTCCCCGCCGCCGGCAGCCTTGGACTCGCGCAGGCAGCGCCGGGCGAAGAGCAGATCCTCCCAGGCCCTGGCCTTTTCCGGCAGATTGCGCAGCAGATAGGCCGGGTGGTAGGTGACGATCACCGGAATACCCTGATATTCGAACCGCCTGCCGCGCAGCGAGGCGAGCGACTTGTCGTCATGCAGCAGCGAATGCACCGCGGCCTTGCCCAGCAGGACGATCACCTTCGGCCGCAGCAAGGCGATCTGGCGCTCCAGCCAGGGCCGGCAGGCGGCCATCTCCGCCGCCTCGGGCGTGCGGTTGCCGGGCGGCCGGCACTTGACCGCGTTGCCGATATAGACCTTGTCGCCACGGGCGATCCCGAGCGCCGCGAGCATGTTGTCGAGCAGCTTGCCGGCCTGCCCGACGAAAGGCTCGCCCTTGACATCCTCCTCGGCTCCCGGCCCCTCGCCGATGAACAGCCAGTCCGGGTCGAGATCGCCGACGCCGAGCACCGCCTGGCGGCGCTGCCCGCACAGCGGACAGGCCCTGCAAGCGGCGACGGCGGCCGCGAGATCGGGCCAGTTCAGGGCGTCGACCGCAACCGCCTTGCTGGCCGGGGCGGCGCTGGCGGCGCTGGTGGCGGATGGGGTGACCGGCGCTGCCGCCGCCGGTTCCCCCGGCAGGCCTGTCGGGACCGCCGCGCGCTGGCGCCAGACGGGCGTGATTCCCATTTCGGCCAGGATCTGTTCGCGGGTCAGGCTCATCGCAGTTCCATTCCAAGTACCAGCGCATCCTCGCGCCCGGCCGCCGCCGGATAATAGCCGCGGCGCACGCCGATCTGCGCGAAGCCGAAACCCCGATAGAAGGCGATCGCCTGCGTGTTCGCCGGCCGCACTTCCAGCAGCATTCGCACCGCGCCGCCGGCGCGCGCGGCTTCGCTGACCTGTTGCAGCAGGCGGCCGCCATGCCCCTGGCGCTGATGGCGCCGGTCGACGCCGATGTCCAGCAGATGCGCCTCGTCGACGATCGACAGGAATACGGAAAAGCCGGCGACGTCGCCGCCCAGCCGGAGAACCCGCATGTCGTGGCCGGCCGCCAGCGAGTCGGCAAAGTTGCCGCGCGACCAGGGAAAATCCTGCAACGAAGCCTCGAGCGCGACCACCGCATCGAGGTCGTCGACCGTCATCCGGGAGATTTCGGGCAGTCCGGCCGGCGTCACGCCCTGCCTCCGCCGCCGAGACGCTCGCCGATCGTCCTGGCCACCTTGTCGCGGATGTAGAGCGGCGCCGCCAGCGCCGGATCGATGCCGCCGCCCCGCTGCAGACGGCCCGCGGCCAGCCGCGCGACCGCGCCGGCTTGCGGCACGATCGCCGGCAGCAGACGAATGCCGGCGTCCAGCAAGCGCCCGGCAAGCGCCGGATACACCGCTGGCGCGTTGCCGCAGGCGACCCAGCCTTCTCCAGCCGGCAGTTCGAGCACGGCGGGAAGCCCGAGGCGAATGTCCCCGAGCAGTTCACGGCCGGCGCCGCGCAGTTCGTACGCCGCCGCGTAGACCTCGCCCATGCGCGCGTCGAGCAGGCCGAAAACGCGGTCCTCGCCGACGCTCTCCGCCATCGCCTCGAGTCCGCAGACCGGCGCCAGCGGCAGATCGGCGCCGACCGCCAGCCCTTGGGCGACGGCGCAGGCCACGCGAAGCCCGGTAAAGGCGCCGGGGCCGGCGCCGAAGGCGATCCCGTCGAGGCGATGGAAGCCGATTCCGGCGTCGGCCAGCAAACCCCCGAGCAGCGGCAGCAGCGTTTCCGAATGCGGACGCCCGGGCGGGCAGATCCGCTCGGCGAGCGCGCCGTCCCACCACAAGGCGCAGGTGCCGGAATCCGTAGACGTCTCGATGGCCAGGATCTTCATCCCCGGCATTCTACCGGAGCGGCGCCGCCACCGTTCAGCGCCACCCGCCCCGCTGCCCGCGGCCGCCGTTGCCGCCTCCGCCGCCATACCCGGGCGGAGGACCGTGGCCGCGCATCTCGTCGCGCATCCGCTGCCGGTCATCCTGCGGCATCTGCCGCCACTGCCCGCGGCGGTCGTCGCGGAACTGCTGGTGGTCGCCCTGCGGCATCTGCCGCCACTGCTCACGCATTTCCTGACGCATCTGGCGGCGCTGGTCTGGCGGAATCTGTGCGTGCACGGCCCCCGCGCCAGCCCAAAAGGCTGACGACACGAGCAGCAGACGCGCGATCCTTCGCCAGGCAGACATCTTCACGACCTTCCTTGTTGACCCGGCTCCATTCTTGCATTACCCGGGCAAGGCAGCGAGCCGCCTTGCTGGCCGCTTTGTAACAACTTGTTTCCGGCTTCGCCGCTGAAAAAGCTTGTTACCATTGCCCGCATGCCCACCACGACCGCCGGATTATCCTTCACGCCATGAACGACAGACAACAGCGTCTTCTCGTCGTCGACGACGACAGTCGCCTGCGCGACCTGCTGGTCCGCTATCTCGGCGAACAGGGCTTCGAGGTCAAGGCCGTCGGCGATGCGCCGCAGATGGACAAGCTGCGGACACGCGAGCATTTCGACCTGATCGTCCTCGACCTGATGCTGCCCGGCGAGGATGGCCTGACCATCTGCCGGCGGCTGCGCGGCACCGGCGACACGACGCCGATCATCATGCTGACCGCCAAGGGCGAGGAGGTCGACCGCATCGTCGGCCTCGAAATGGGCGCCGACGACTACCTGCCCAAGCCGTTCAACCCGCGCGAACTGCTCGCCCGCGTCCATGCCGTGCTGCGCCGCCAGTCGTCGACGCCGCCCGGCGCGCCTCAGGCGGACGAGCCGGCGATTCGCTTCGGCAACATCGAGGTCGACTTCGCGGCGCGCGCGCTCAGGCGCGGCGACGAACTGCTGCCGCTCACCACCGGCGAATTCGCCGTGCTCAAGGTGCTGCTGCAGCATCCGCGCCAGCCGCTCTCGCGTGACAAGCTGATGGCGCTGGCCCGCGGCCGCGAGCAGGGGCCGTTCGATCGCGCCATCGACGTCCAGGTCTCGCGCCTGCGCAAGATGATCGAAAGCGACCCCGCCCAGCCGCGCTATCTGCAGACGGTCTGGGGATTCGGTTATGTCTTCGTCCCGGACGGCGCCGAGCGGCAATGATCCTGGAAACCGAGGTTGACCGCCGGGATTCCCTTGTTGCGCCTCATCCACACCCGCTCCTGTGCCGCCGACGGGGATCACCGGTGAGCGCGTTACGCACCCGCTGGCGCGTCCAACCGCGGTTTCCAGGATGATCCCGCGCACGCTGCTGGCGCGCACCTTCCTGTTGCTGGCAGCCCTCGTCATCCTGACGACCACCGCCTGGCTGAGCCTCTTCCGCTACATCGAAGCCGAGCCGCGCGCCCGGGAGACCGCCCAGCTTGCCGCTTCCGCCGTCAACCTGATCCGGGCGGCGCTTTTCGCCGCCGCCCCGGAAAACCGCCCGGCGCTGTTCAACGACCTGTCCACCCGCGAAGGCATTCGCCTCCTGCCCGCCGAGGCTGAAGACCGCATCGAGGCGATGGCGGATTCCCGCTTCCACCGCCTGATCCAGCGCGAACTCGCGGCGCGCCTCGGAGCGCACACCCGGGTCGCCGCCGAGGTCGACGGCGTTCCCGGGTTCTGGGTAAGCTTCCGCCTCGACGACCAGGACGACGATGAATACTGGCTGATCCTGCCGCGTGAGCGGGCGATGCGCAGTGTCGCCGGCCACTGGCTGACCTGGGGCCTGCTGGCGCTGGCGCTGGCGCTGGCGGTCGCCTGGCTGATCGCCTCGCGCATCAGCCGGCCGCTCAAGGCCCTCGCCATCTCGGCCAAGGTGGTCGGGCGCGGGCTGAGTCCGGCGCCGCTCGCCGAATCCGGCGCCGAGGAAATGCGCCTGCTGGCCGGCGCCTTCAACGCCATGGCCGCCGATCTGCAACGGCACGAAAAGGATCGCTCGGAAGTCCTCGCCGGCATCTCGCACGACTTGCGCACCCCCCTCACCCGCCTGCGCCTCGAGGCCGAAATGAGCATCGCCGATGAATCGGCGCGGCAGGCGGTGGTCGCCGACATCGAGCAGATGGAAGCGGTGATCGCCCAGTTCATGGATTACGCGCGTACCGACCTGGGCGAGGAACCCGTCGCGACCGACCTTGGCGCCCTGCTCGCCAGCGTGGCGGAGCGCCAGCGGCAGCGCGGCCAGGCGATCGAACTGACCGCCGACGATCTTCCCGAACTGCCGGTGCGCCCGCGCGCGCTGGCCCGGGCGCTCGCCAACCTGCTCGACAACGCCGTCAAATACGGGGGCGGCGAGGTGTCGTTGCGCATGTCGAGGCGGGCGGGCGAAGTCTGGATCGAAGTCGGCGATCGCGGCGCCGGCATCCCGGAGAGCGAAACCGAGCGCCTCAAGCGCCCCTTCACCCGGCTCGAAACCGCGCGCAGCAACGCCACCGGCACCGGTCTCGGTCTCGCCATCGTCGACCGCATCGCCCGCCTGCACGATGGACGGCTCGAACTGCTGCCCAATCCCGGCGGCGGACTGCTGGCGCGACTGGTGATTGCCGGCAGGATCGGCTGATCCGGCGTGCTATCCTTGAAATCCATGCCGCGCCGTCGGGAAAGCGCGGGGGAATCTGCGCAGGTTCTCGAACTTCAATTAAACGGGGGAGATTTCATGTCGATCGCACGCATCGCACTCATCTTGGTTGGGCTTGCCCACGCCGGTATGGCCCAGGCGCAGCAAGCCAATGCGGCCGGCATTCGCGGCGCCGGAGCGAGTCTCCCGGCGGCGATTTACGCCTCCTGGGGGCAGAGCTTCACGAAGGAGAGGTCGCTTCCCGTGACCTTTCAGGCGGTGGGTTCCGGCGAAGGCGTCAAGCGCATCGTCGCCCGTGAGGTCGATTTCGGCGCCAGCGATGCCGCCGTCTCGCGCGAGGAGATCAAGCGCAACAACCTGTTCCAGTTTCCCACCGTCATCGGCGGCATCGTTCCGGTCATCAGCTTCCGCCCCGGCGGGTCGGGACATCTGCGGCTGACCGGCCCGGTCCTCGCCGACATCTTCGCCGGACGGATCACCGAATGGAACGATGCGCGCATCGCCGAATTGAATCCGGGGACCGATCTGCCCAAGGCGTCGATCACCCGCATCGTGCGCGAAGACAGTTCCGGGACCACCGCCGGCTTCACCAGCTACCTTT
The DNA here is from genome assembly GCA_017302355.1 of Dechloromonas sp. Next base: position 7,095 of record JAFLDQ010000038.1, on the reverse strand, counting down.
CCCTGGTCAATGAAAACTGGTCACGATCGATCGGCAGCGGCAACACCGTGCCGTGGCCCGGTACGGTCACCAAGGCGCGCGGCAACGATGGCGTGGTCGAAGCCCTGAAAGGCGCGCGCGGGGCGATCGCCTATGTCTCGCTGGACCGCGTGGCGCGCGACAAGCTGCATGCGGTTCTGCTGGAGAACCGTGGGGGCAAGTTCGTCGCGCCTTCGGAAGCCGGCCTGAAAGCCGCGGTTAAGGCGTCGCCCATGAATCTGACGGCCGATGAATACGCGCCGCTGCTCAACATGCCGGGCAGCGCCAGCTGGCCGATCACGCAAGCGACTTTCGTCCTCGTCGATCGTGCGCCCAAGACCGCCGCGAGCGTCTCGCAGACCCTCGGCTTCTTCTACTGGGCGTTCATGAGGGGCGACGACATCATCACCAACACGGGTTTCGCGCCCTTGCCGACCGCCATGCAGGCACGCATCATGGGGCGCTTCAAGGAGGAGATCAAACCGCAGGATGGCGGCCCGCTGCAATTCATGAAATAGGCGGCGCCAGCGGGGAAACGGTCGCGGTCAGCGCTCAGCCGCTGCCGGCGAGCAGCGGAAATTCGGCAATGCTCCGGTAGGACGAAGCGTCGGCCGACGGCGTCGAGCGGACGAGGGCGAACCGCCGGTTGCTCCACGAAACGGGCGCGCACTCCGGCCATGCCGCATCGAGCGCGACGATCCTGCGCGCCAGCGTGACATGCGGGGTGAAGGTGCGCCCGCCATCGGCGACGGCAAAGCCGGCCGCCCGCAAGGCGGCGGCGAGTCCGGCCGAAAGATCGGCAAGGGCGAGTGGCGGAACGCTACAGCCGGCCCAGAAAACCCGGTTGTGCCGCCAGATGGCCAGACGGTCCAGGGTCAGGGGGAAGGCTTCGCCGCGCACCTCGCGCGCCGCCCGCTCCAGTTCGGGCAGGCGGTCGACCGCCACGTCGCCGAGGAAGGCCAGGGTCAGGTGGAGCGATTCCAGACGGGTCGCCCGTCCGCCAGCCGCGGCGGCAAAGGAAGCGGCGACCGCCGCGAGCTGCCGCGCCGCTTCCGGCGAAGGCCACAGGGCGAAGAAGACACGCGCCATTGCCGGCCGCGCGCCGGGCTGCCGGGCGGTCTCAGGGCACACGTTCGACCAGCGCCACCGCCTGCGCCTCGATCGCTTCCTGGCGCCCGAGGTAGCCGAGCTGTTCGTTGGTCTTGCCCTTGATATTCACCGAATCGGGGGGAATTCCGAGGTCGACCGCGACATTCGCCGCCATCGCCGCCGCGTGCGGGGCGAGCCTCGGCTGCTGGGCGATGATCGTCGCGTCGACATTGACCGGCCGCCAGCCGCGCTCGGCCAGCAGGGCGACGGCGGCGCGCAGCAGGACGCGGCTGTCGGCGCCGTGGAAGCGCGGGTCGCTGTCGGGAAAATGGCGGCCGATGTCGCCCAGCGCGACGGCGCCGAGCAGGGCATCGGTGATCGCATGCAGCAGCGCATCGGCATCGGAATGGCCAAGCAACCCGGTCGCGTGGGGAATCTCGACACCGCCGAGGATCAGCTTGCGCCCCGGCACCAGCCGATGCACGTCGTAGCCCTGCCCGACCCGAAAGCTCATTTTCGCCCCCTGAGGATCAGCGCCGCCAGGACCAGATCGGCCGGGTAAGTCACCTTGAGGTTGGTCGCGTCGGCGCGGACCAGGCGCGGCCGGAGACCCAGCGCCTCGATCGCGCCGGATTCGTCGGTGACGGCGCGACACTTCTCCAGCGCCTCCTTGAGCAGCCCGTAACGGAACATCTGCGGCGTCTGCGCCTGCCACAGACCGTCGCGCGGCTGGGTGGCGGCGACGCGCCACCCGCCATCGGCGCGCTTCAGGGTATCGGCGACCGGAACGGCGAGGAGGCCGCCGACCTGGTCATCCGCCAGTTCGCCCAGCAGCGCGGCGAGCATCTCCCGGCTCAGGCACGGGCGGGCCGCATCGTGCACCAGGATCCAGTCATCGTCGCTCGCCACCATGGCCGCCGCCCGCAGGCCATTGCGGACGCTATCGGCCCGCGTCGCGCCGCCGCAGCGCAGGGTTTCCAGCCTGGGACCAAGTCCGGACCAGTCGTAGCCATCCCATTCGCCATCTTCCGGCGACAGCACCACCCAGACCCGGTCGATCTCGGGACAATCGACCAGCGCCGCCAGCGTATGATGGAGCAAGGGACGACCGAGCAGGCCGAGATACTGTTTCGGCTTCCGCGAACCGAAACGCGATCCGCTGCCGGCGGCGGGAACGATTGCGAAATGGCGTGGCATGGACTAATTTTAGCGAATAAAGGAAAGCCGGAGAGAACCATGAGTTTCGTGACTCCTGAGCTGGCCGGTCCCGTTCAGGCCTTCCTGACGGCGCTGGGCATCGGCCTGCTCGTCGGCATGGAGCGCGAGCGCCGCCCGGAGTCGGCAGCCGGCCTGCGCACCTTCGCCCTCGTGTCCATGCTCGGCTGCCTGTTCGCCCTGCTCAGCGACAAGACCGGCGGCCCGGCGCTGCTGGTCACCGGCCTGCTGGTCGTCGCCGGCGCGATGATCGCCTCCAATTTCTCGGCCCGCCAGGAGGAGCAGTATCGCGGCTTCACCACCGAAGCGGCGATCATCGTCACCTACGGACTCGGCGCCGCGGTCTGGTTCGGCTACGCGACGCTGGCGGTCATGCTCGCCATCGCGGCCACCGTGCTGCTCTACTTCAAGGCCGAGCTCAGCCGTTTCAGCCGGCGGATGACGCCGAAGGACATCAATTCCATCCTCCAGTTCGCCGTGCTGTCGCTGGTCGTCCTGCCGATTCTCCCGAGCCAGGACTACGGGCCCTATGGCGCCCTCGATCCACGCCAGATCTGGTGGATGGTCGTCCTCATTTCCGGCCTCGCCCTGGCCGGCTACCTGGCCCTGCGCATCATCGGGACCCGGCACGGCGCGGCGCTTCTCGGCCTCTTCGGCGGCCTCGCCTCGAGCACGGCGACGACCATGATGTTCTCGCGCCACGCCCGTGACCATGAGCATCTGGTACGCATGGCGGCGATCGTCATCCTGATCGCCAACCTGATGGTCATGGTCCGTCTCGGCGTCGTCGCCGGTGTCGTCGCACCGTCGCTGGTCGGGAAGATTGCCGTGGTCTTCGCCTGCGGCCTGGCGCCCGGGCTGATGATCACGCTCCATGGCTGGAAGATCCTCAACGCCGGCGGGGAACTGCCGATACCGACGGTCAAGAACCCGACCGAACTCAAGACCGCGATCTCCTTCGGCCTTCTCTACGCCCTCGTGCTGCTCGCCTCCGCCTGGTTGCAGGATATCGCCGGCAACCGCGGCCTCTTTGCCGTCGCGCTGGCTTCGGGGGTTACCGATGCCGATGCCAGCGTGCTGTCCAGCCTGCGCCTGTACAACCTCGAGAAAATTCCGGCCAGCGATGCCGTGACGGCCGTGACGCTGGCGCTGATGGCCAACCTGGTTTTCAAGATCGGCCTCGTCGTCAGCATCGGCGGCGGCCAGCTGGCGCGCCATGCGCTGCCCGGCCTGTTCGCCATCGGCGGCGGCATGGCCCTTGGATTATTGCTCGTTTGAGGAGTCGACCGTGACAATCACCCGTTCTCCCGCCGTCGCCGGCATGTTCTACCCCGGCCGTCCGGCCGTTCTGGCCGCCACCGTCGACCAGTTGCTGGCCGCGGCGCCGGCGAGCGAAGCGCCGCAACCCAAGGCGCTGATCGCGCCGCACGCCGGTTACGTCTACTCCGGGTCGACCGCCGCCATGGCGTATGCGTTACTCGCCCCGTGGCGTTCGACGATCCGCCGCGTGGTGCTGCTCGGCCCGACGCATCGGGTTGCGGTCGACGGCATCGCCGTGCCGAAAGCCGGCGCCTTCGCCACGCCGCTCGGCGGCATCCCGCTCGACGGCGCCGCCATCGCCCGCCTCGCGACGCTGCCGCAGATCGTCTTCAGCGACCGCGCGCATGCCGAGGAGCATTCGCTGGAGGTTCATCTGCCCTTCCTGCAGCGCGTGCTCGACGACTTCACCCTCGTTCCGCTCGCCGTCGGTCACGCGACGCCGCAAGCCGTCGCCGAAGTCCTCGACCTGCTGTGGGGCGGGCCGGAAACGCTGATCGTCATCAGTTCCGACCTCTCGCATTTCCTGCCCTATGGCGCCGCCAATCAGGTGGATCGCGACACCTGCACGCACATCCTGCAGCTCGACACCCACATTCGGCCCGAACAGGCCTGCGGCGCCTACCCGGTCAACGGCCTGCTGCTCGCCGCCCGCCAGCGCGGCCTGGCGCCGCAGCTGATCCATCGTTGCAATTCCGGCGACACCGCCGGCGACAAACAGCGCGTCGTCGGCTACGCCGCATTCACTTTCACGGAAGCAAGCGATGCCTGATCTCGGCGCCCTCCTGCTGACGGTGGCGCGCAACGCCATCGCCGCCCGCTTCGGCCTGCCCGGCGCGCCGGTTGCGGTCGACCTGCCGGAACTGCACAAATCGGGCGCCAGCTTCGTCACCCTCACGCAGCATGGCGACCTGCGCGGCTGCATCGGCAGCCTCGAAGCCTGGCGCCCGCTGCTCCAGGACGTTCAGGAAAACGCCCGTAATGCGGCATTCCGCGACCCGCGCTTCAACCCGCTGAGTGTCGAGGAACTGCCTCTCACCCGCGTCGAGGTCTCGCTGCTGACGCCCGCCAGACCCATGACTTTCCGCGACGAGGCCGACGCCCTCGCCCGGTTGCGCCCGAACGTCGACGGCGTCATCTTCACTGCCGGTGGCCGGCGCGCGACCTTCCTGCCGCAAGTCTGGGAACAGTTGTCTGAACCGGCCGCCTTCATGGCCCGTCTAAAACAGAAGGCGGGGCTGCCGGCCGGCTACTGGGGTCCGGATGTCCGCCTTGAACGCTACACCGTCGAAAAATGGAAGGAGGCTCTGCCATGAGCGCGCCCGAATCCCTCCACCCCGGCCGCTGGTGGCACGCCCTGCCCGACGGCCGCGTGCAATGCGACCTTTGCCCGCGCGACTGCAAGCTGCACGAAGGCCAGCGCGGCGCCTGCTTCGTGCGCCAGATGGTCAATGGCGCCATGCAGCTGACGACCTACGGCCGCTCCTCCGGCTTCTGCATCGACCCGATCGAGAAGAAGCCGCTCAACCACTTCTACCCCGGCAGCAGCATCCTCTCCTTCGGCACCGCCGGCTGCAACCTCGCCTGCCGCTTCTGCCAGAACTGGGACATCTCCAAGTCCAAGGACATGGACCGCCTGATGGACGAAGCCAGCCCGCAAATGATTGCTGCGGCTGCCAAACGCTACGGCGCCGACAGCGTCGCCTACACCTACAACGACCCGGTCATCTTCGCCGAATACGCCATCGACACCGCGCTCGCCTGCCGCGAGCAGGGCATCCGCAACGTCGCCGTCACCGCCGGCTACATCTACCCGGAACCGGCGCGCGAGCTGTTCGCCGTCATGGATGCCGCCAACGTCGACCTCAAGGCCTTCACCGAGGATTTCTACCACAAGCTCTGCGTCGGCCACCTGCAGCCGGTGCTCGACACGCTCGCCTACATCCACCACGAAACCGACTGCTGGCTGGAGATCACCACCCTGCTGATCCCCGGCCAGAACGACAGCGCAACGGAAATCAACGAACTCGCCACCTGGGTCTGCAAGGAACTCGGCCCCGACGTGCCGCTGCACTTCACCGCCTTCCACCCCGACTGGAAGATGGACGACCTGCCGCCGACGCCACCGGCCACGCTGACCCAGGCCCGCCGCATCGCCCTTGACGCCGGCCTCCACCACGTCTTCACCGGCAACGTGCACGACAGCGAGGGCGGCACCACCTACTGCCCGGCCTGCCACGCCGCGCTGATCGTCCGCGACTGGTACGACATCCGGCGCTACGACCTGACCCCCGAAGGCCGCTGCCCGCACTGCCAGACCGCCATCGCCGGCCGCTTCGGACCAATCCTCGGCCACGACGGACGTGCCTTCGGGCCGCGGCGGATTCCGGTGCATCTGGGGGCGTGAGGTAGCGATCCGGTTTTCGGCCTTTTTGGAGCGTTGACCGCAGCAGGTTGAAAAATCCGACTTGAGGAGTTGCTGGCGGAAGAAATACGTTTGCAACCTGTAAATATACACTTTACACTCCGTCCATGATCAAGTCATTCGTCCACAAAGGGCTGGAAGCGTTTTTTCGCAGCGGCAGCAAAAAGGGGATACAACCCCGCCATGCCAACCGCCTCCGTCTGCAACTGACCATGCTCGACAAGGCCAGGCAGATCAAGGACATGAGCGCATCGGGCTGGCGTTTGCACCAGTTGAGCAATGGACACTGGTCTGTCTGGGTCAACGGCAATTGGCGGATGACATTTTATTTTGAAGGCGAAGACGCCGTCCTGGTCGATTATCAGGATTACCACTGAGAGGTAGCGATGAGCAGAATGCACAACCCCGCCCACCCGGGCGAAGTACTCCGAGAATGGATTCCCGAAAGCATGACGGTGACCACGGCTGCCGCACAACTCGGCATTTCGCGCGTAACGCTATCAAAAATCCTCAACGGCAAAGCCGGCATTACCGCCGACATGGCGCTGCGTCTGGCCGCCTGGCTAGGCACCAACCCTGAGGTCTGGCTGGAAATGCAAACCGCCCACGACCTCTGGCTGGCCGAGCAAAAACCCTTGCCGGAGGTTCATCCGCTACGGCTTGCCGCATAAGGATTTTTGGCCATTTTTAGCGTCGACCGAACAGGGTACTGGCGAGGTGCGGCGTAACAGATGAAGACGAATCCAGGCTGCTGCGGTCGACCGGAAAAATAGGCAAAAAATGAAATGTCTGAGCCTCTTGCAAAACTCCCAGCCGGCAAGTGTTGAGCCGGCACGCTTGGCCTCGCTGAAGCCGTTTTTTTATGGTGAAACGTAAACTTCGTGGCCAAATTTATCCGTAGGTCATTTTTCTCATGATCCAGTGCAAAGCGCTCCCTGCATCGGCAAATGCATCCCCTGGAAATCAGGTGGGTAGCGCGTATTCATTGCCGCAATCGCATCAGCTGGTCAGCCGCCAAGGCCAGGATGCCG
>JAFLDQ010000037.1 GCA_017302355.1 Dechloromonas sp. | reverse complement strand
TGGTGGCGAGGAAAGCCCTGGAACGGGCGCCGGCGGCGGCGAGCAGTTCGCCGGTCGTGGCTTCGGCGCGCCCGTACATCGGCGAACTGTCGATCACCGAACCGCCGGCCGCGAACAAGGCGCGCAGAACGTCGGGAAGTTGCGCGTAGGCAGCGGAACCGGGGGCGACATCGAACCCCTGATAGGTGCCGAGGCCGATCACCGGCAGCGCCTCGCCGCTCGCCGGGATCGGCCGTGTCCGCATCGCCGGCGAGGCGAGCGACGGCAGCGCGCGACCGCCGAGGGCGCAGGCGGCGATCGCGGCGGCCGAGAGCCGGAGGAACCCGGCGCGTGTCATCGACGCCGGGGAATCGGTCTTGTCAGGGCGTTCGATCATGTCGCAGGGCCTGTCGCGAGGTTCCGGATTGTGCGAAGAGATTATCATCAATTCCGGACCGCAGCTTTCGGTGAACGTTCAGCGGGTCCATCATGAAAACCGGTCAGGGGTCGGCAGCCTTTGCGCGCTGGCTCTCAGCGTGGCGCGTTACAGGGAAAGGGAATCGCAATGTCGAGAACAGCTTGGGGCATTACGCGAATCGTCATGCTCGGCGTTGCCGCCGCGCTGTTCGCAAGGACGGCGCAGGCGCAGGACATGGCGCGGGAACGCCAGGCGATGGTGGACGAGGTGGCGGCGATGGCGCGCGCCTTCGACGGAGGAACCGGGAAGGGCGCCATCGACCCGCGCGTCCTCGCCGCCCTCGGTCGCGTGCCGCGCCATGAGTTCGTTCCGCTCGGGTCGCGCGGCAGCGCCTACGACAACCGGCCGCTGTCGATCGGCCACGGCCAGACCATCTCCCAACCCTACATCGTCGCCGTGATGACCGACCTGTTGCAGGTTGGCGACGGCGGCAAGGTGTTGGAGATCGGCACCGGCTCGGGCTACCAGGCCGCCGTGCTCGCCGATCTGGGGGTCAGCGTCGCGTCGATCGAGATCGTCGAGCCGCTGGCGAAGGAAGCCGCGGAGCGGCTGCGGCGGCTGGGCCATGCGAAGGTGGCGACGCGGATCGGGGACGGTTACCACGGCTGGCCCGAACGCGGGCCGTTCGACGCCATCGTCGTCACCGCCGCCGCCAGCCACGTGCCGCCGCCGCTGGTGCAGCAGTTGAAGCGCGGCGGGCGCATGGTCATCCCGATCGGCGCAGCGTTCCAGACCCAGCAGTTGATGCTGGTCGAGAAGCGCGCCGACGGCGCGCTGACGACGCGGCAGTTGATGCCGGTGCGCTTCGTCCCGCTCACCGGCGGCCACGACTGATGCCGTTTCCAGACCAACCGTGACTTTGTCGACTTCGCCTTGCCGTGCCGCCTGCACTGTCGGCAACTCGTCTTCGCGTCACAATTGATCCGGAAATCGAATGAATACTTCCAGGCCATGAACCGGCGCCCGCCGCTCGTCGCCGTCGCCGTCCTCTCGGGGGCCGCGCTGGCATACGAGGTCTTGCTGCTGCGCCTCTTCGCCATCATCCAGTGGCACCATTTCGCCTACCTCGCGATCAGCGTCGCGCTGCTCGGCATCGGCGCCGCCGGCGCCTTCGTCACGCTGGCGCGGCGCCGGCTGCTGGGGCTCTATCCGCACAGCTTCAGCCTGGCCGCGGCGGCCTTCGCCGTCGCCGCGGTCGCCTGCTTCGCCGCTGCCGAACGCGTGCCGTTCAACGCCCTCGAAATCGCCTGGAATCCAGCGCAGTTGCTCGGGCTGGGGGCCATCTACGCACTGCTGTTCATACCCTTCTTCTGCGCGGCGACGGCGCTGTGCGTCGCCTATGCCGCGTTCGGCGCCGACGTGGCCCGCCTGTATGGCGCCGATATCGCCGGTGCCGGGCTCGGCAGCCTGGGCCTGCTGGCGGTGCTGTCGCTGCTGCATCCGGCCGACGCGCTGCGCGTCATCCTCGGCCTCGGTGTCGCGGCGGCGGCGCTCGCGGCATGGCCCGATGCGCGACGTCCGGCCATCGCCTTCGCACTCGCCGCGCTGGCCGGCCCGTGGCTCCTGCCGGCGCCGGCGCTGGAACTCGTTCCCTCCGACTACAAGGATCTGCGGCAGGCGCTGCGCGTCAAGGATGCCCGCATCGCCGCGCAACGTTTCAGCCCGCCCGGGGTCGTCACGGTGGTCGACAGTCCGCTAGCGCCGCTGCATCATGCGCCGGGACTCAGCCTCAACGCCGCCGCCGGCCCGCCGCCGCAACTGGGCCTGTTCGTCGACGGCCAGGCCGCCGGCGCGCTGACGCGGTACGACGGCGACCGGGCGCCGCTCGGCTACCTGGCCGACACCACCGCGGCCCTGCCTTATCGTCTGCTCGACCGCCCGCGCGTACTGGTGCTGGGCGCCGGCGCTGGCGGCGACGTGCTGCAGGCGCTGGCGCACGGCGCCCGGCGCATTGACGCGGTCGAACTCGACGCGCAGGTGGTGGCGCTGGTGCAGCAGGATCTCGCCGCTTTTTCCGGTCGACCGTACTCGGCGCCGGGTGTGCGCCTGTACGTCGCCGAGGCGCGCGGCTTCGTCGCCGCCAGCCGCGAGGATTACGACCTGATCCAGGTGGCGCTGCTCGACGCCTTCGGCAGCAGCGCGGCGGGGCTCGGCGCGCTGAGCGAGAGCCACCTGTATACCGTCGACGCCTTGCAGGCGTATCTGGCGCGGCTGGCCCCCGGCGGGTTGCTCGCCATCACGCGCTGGGTGGCGCTGCCGCCACGCGACAGCCTGCGTCTCTTCGCCACCGCCATCGCCGCGCTCGAACGGCGCGGCGTCGCCGACCCCGGGCGTTCGCTGGCAATGATCCGCAGCTGGAACACGGTCACGCTGCTGGTGAAGAACGGCGAGTTCTCGGAAGGCGAGGTCGCCGCCATCGCCGGGTTCTCTCGCGAGCGCTCGTTCGACACCGTGGTTCTCCCCGGCATCGCGGCCGCCCAGGCCAACGTCTTCAACATCCTGGAGCGCGACGATTTCTTCGCGGCCACCCAGGCGCTGCTCGGCCCCGGCCGCCAGCAGTTTGTCGACCGCTACAAGTTCGACATCGCGCCGGTCGGCGACGACCGGCCGTATTTCTTCCATTTCTTCAAGTGGCGCACGCTGCCCGAACTGGTCACGCTGCGCGCCCGCGGCGGGTTGCCGCCGCTCGACTGGGGCTATCCGATCCTGGTCATGGCGCTGCTGCAGGCGGTGGTCGCAAGCCTGCTGCTGATCCTGTTGCCGCTGGCGCTCGGGCGCACGCGCGCGGTCTTCGCGGCGGCGCCACCGGCGCTGCGCCGGCGCGTGGCGGTGTATTTCCTCGCCCTCGGGCTGGGCTTCATGGCCATCGAGATTCCCTTCCTGCAACGCTTCTCGCTCTTCCTCAGCCATCCGCTGCATGCCGCGGCGGTGGTGCTGGCGGCATTCCTCGTCTGCGCCGGGCTCGGGGCGCGCTTCTCGGCGCGGCTGCGGCCTGGCGCGCGCTGGCCCTTCATTGCCATCGCCGCCTTGGCGCTGCTCTACGTGCTCGTCCTGCCGCCCTTGCTCGGCCAGCTGATGGGGCTGGCGCAGGGCTGGAAGATCGTGCTGACCATCGCGCTGATCGCGCCGCTGGCCTTCTGCCTCGGGCTGCCGTTCCCGCTCGGGCTGGCCGCCGTGGCGGCGCGCGCCGAGGCGCTGGTGCCGTGGGCCTGGGGAATCAACGGCTTCGCCTCGGTGGTGGCGACCCTGCTGGCGACGCTGCTCGCCATCCACTGGGGGCAGTCGGCGGTCGTGCTGCTCGCCGTGCTCATCTACGGCGTCGCCGCCTGGCAGTTTCCCGGCGAGGACTGAGGCGCCGGTCCGGCAGGAAATCAGATCCGGTCGCTGCCCGCCGGCGCGCGCGTCAGCGGCACGAAGGAAACCAGCAGGATGTTGCGGGTGGCGATCGCGCCATCCGCGTCCTTCTCCACGACCCGCAATTCCTGGACGCTGCCGGGCATGCCGACGGGGATGACCAGGCGCGCTCCCGGCTTCAGTTGCTCGACCAGCGGCGGCGGCACCTGTGGCGCGGCGGCGGTGACGATGATGCCGTCGTAGGGGGCATGCTCCGGCCAGCCGTGGTAACCGTCGGCATGACGGACGCTGACGTTGGCGTAGCCGAGCCGCGCCAGGCGTTCGCCGGCCGCCGTCGCCAGCGCCGCGATGATCTCGACGCTGTACACCTGGCGCACCAGTTCCGCCAGCACGGCGGCCTGGTAACCCGAGCCGGCGCCGATTTCGAGAATGGTGTCCTGCGGACGCGGCGCCAGCAGATCGGTCATCAGCGCGACGATGTAGGGCTGCGAGATGGTCTGGCCGTGGCCGATCGCCAGCGGCCCGTTGGCGAAGGCATGGCCGCGGCTGTAGTCGGGAACGAACTGCTCGCGCGGCACCGCCGCCATCGCCGCCATGACCTCCGGCGCGAAGGCGTCCCGGCCGATTTCGTCCCGGGTGTACGCGACCTCGCGCTCGATGTCGCGCAGCATGTCGGACAGTCCGGCGTTGGCGAACATGGCGGAAGGTCTCGCGCGCTCAGCAGGTCACATGAAACAGCGCGATCACCTTGCCCTTGGCCTTGTTCCAGCGTTGGATCGCTTCCGGGGTGCGGGCCAGCTCGACCTCGACCTTCTTCTTCGCGAAATAGCCGGCCGCCTCGTCCGAGAGCCCGACCATCCCGTTGTGGCCGGCGCCGATGATCAGACGCTCGGCGTCCCTGTCGAAGATGACCTCGGCTTCCGCCAGCGAGATGACGTGCGACGTGCCGTAGATCGCCTTGGACAACTTCTTCTGGCGCTTCTCCACCGCGCCGTCGAGACGGATCATCACGTCGTTGTCGATCCGCCGGCCGGCAATGGTGATCGAGCCGAACTCGCTGCCGTCGATGGTTGGGTTCATGGTCCTGACCCTCCCTGTACTTTGTGGAAGCGCTGATTCATCTTCAATCTGTCATTCCGGCGCAGGCCGGAATCCAGAAAAACCAACGAACTGGACCCCGGCTTTCGCCGGGGTGACGGGATCGACCTTGTTGCGGTCGACGCCCATTTTGGACCCGTTTTCAGGCCGCTTGCAAGGCCGATTCGATCAGAGCGGCGGCGAGGCGTTCCTGCCGCGCGCGGGAGGTGGCGAGGTCTGCCTTGAGGCGGTCGCAGAGGGCCATCAGTTCGTCGACTTTGGCGACGATGCGGTGTTGTTCGGCGAGGGGCGGGATGGGTACCGGAATTTCCTTTAGCCGTGATGCTTTGATTCCAGTTGCCGTCATGCCCGTTGCTTCCTCTCCGATTTGCAGGCGCACCTGCTCGGACATCAAGGCCAGTCGCAAATAGGCTGCAATCTGCGGTTCGTGAAACTGGAAACAAATAACGCGCTGCGCCAGCGCAAACTTTTCGCCTATATCGACAATTGCTACGTTACCCAGCGGAGCTTCAGTCGTGAAAAGAATGTCCCAAATGCGCGGAAAGCCCCGCGTCATCCATTCCGTGTATTCCTTGTCAGATACAAATTCGTACGGCTCACGGCTGATGAAGCCGAAACGGACATTCTTTGCCGTGATGAGGGGAACGCCGGAATTGATTTTGTCGGGCGTCCTGCCTCGATAGTCGATGAACTTTGCAAGATTACCCAGGCGCTGAAATTGCCATCCTGCAGGGAGAGCAATGTAGTGCTCTCCAGCTTCAATCTGTGGCTCAGCGGTTGTCCTTAACCCTTCCTCCCGCGAGAGTCGATCCTTCTCCAGCGCAATCCGCTTGAGCAGTTCGCTCGCCGGTTCGTCGATGCGGTCTTGCGGCACCAGTTTACCCATGACGGCGAGTTTCAGGATGGTCTGCTTGAGGGCGTCGAGGCTGGATTCGCTGGTGAAGAGGGTGTCGAAGTAGCCGGCGAGGCGCTGCCAGTTGGTGGCGAGTTCGGCGGTGTCCGCGCTTCGGGTGAGCGTGGCGAGCAGTGTGTCGACGAGCCGGGCGTGCGCCGCGTCGGCGTCCGTCTGCTCCGCCTCCAGCCGGTCGCAGAGGGCCATCAGTTCATCGACCTTGGCGACGATGCGGTGCTGTTCGGCGAGGGGCGGGAGCGGAAATGGATTTTGTTCGAGGAACTCTTTGGGCAAACGCTTCTGACCGGCTGTGCCGGTCATGCGTGTTTCGCCGATCTGTAGAAACATCGGTCCCTTGAGGTAGGCCAAGACAAAGCGAGGGGCCAAGGTTCCACCCATTGAGCGAACGATGTGCAACTCGGTCGTTCCAGCACCGATCCCGCTTTGCAGGTTCTCGAAGATGCACGCTTTACTGTTTTCGAAGCAAGGCGTGATTTTGGCGACGCCAATGTCGTTTTCAGCGAAGTGTGTGAAGCCCTGCTTGATTTCGCCCCACTTGCGATGCTCTTGTAAATGCTTGCCGTCGAAGCTGGTGCCGATCATCGCCATCGGAACAAAGGATGCGACGGTTGAGTCGTCGGCCGCGTTTCTCGGGTTGACGAGCGATACAGCGGACAAGCGAGACCACTCCCATCCTTCTGGTAACGCAAACGGCTGCTCATCCTTACCCACAACCGCCATTGCCTCGGACTTCCTGCAAGTCCCTTCCGCCTCCAGCCGCGCCCGCTCCCTGGCGATCCGCTTGAGCAGTTCACCCGCCGGCTCGTCGCTCGGGTCCTGCGCCACCAGCTTGCCGCGCACCGCCAGTTCGAGAATCAGCCCGCGCAGTTTCCGGATGCCGTCCGGGGCGGCGGCGATGAGGTCGAGGTGGGCGGGGAGGTTCATGCGGCGCCAACGCCGGCGGAGTATTGCTCAAGCAGCAGGATGCGACCCCGGCTATTCGCCTTGTCGAAATAGCGGCGGTCGGCCGTAATCAGGGTGGCGTCGGCAACCATCGCCGTGGCATGGTAGAGCGTATCGGACAGGTGGTGATCCAGTGCTTCGGCCAGGTGCAAGGCGTGGGGCAGCACCCGGCTGGCCTCGATGGTGGTGTCGACGAGCATGGCGCCGACTTCGTCCAGGTCGGCCGCTATCGATTCCGGCCGCTTGCGGATCAGTACCGCCGCGACTTCCAGCAGGGTATGCGGTGGCTGGATGAGGGCCGCGCGCCCGCCCCGCAGCTCGTTCAGGATCGCGAGTGCTTGCGGGAAATCGGATTCATCGGGGGTTTGGAAAAACCATTTGAGCAGCACGCTGGCATCCAGCGTCAGCTGTTGCATCAGGGCCGACCTTCTTCGCGCGCCTGGCGGATTTCGTCTTCGCTCACGGAGGTCCGTTGCTGCAAGCGCGCCAGAATCCGGTCGATCGCGGCATCGCTTTGCTGTTTGCGCTGGAGGCTTGGCGACACGACGGGCGTGGCGTTTTCCCGCCCTTCGGCGCGGGCGATCAGCAGATCGCGCACGAATCCGGCGGGGAGATCGGGGTTGTCGAGCGCTGCCTTGCCGATTTTGGCCCAAAACTCGATTTGGCCGGCGATGGTCCGGCATTCCACCTTGGCGTGGGTCTTGGCGTTTTCGTAGAGCTCGTCTTCGATGCGTACTGGCATGCCCATGATCGACCCCTTGCTACATAAAGCTACACTGGTAGTTTAATCATCGCAACGATTGCCTGCAAGCGCCGCTGCCAGCACGCTCTTGAGTTTAGCCCGCGTCTCGCCGATTTTCACCTGCAGCGCGGCGTAGCCGGCGAGCAGTGTTTCCGGGTCGTGCACCTCGGCGTCCGGGCTGTGCGGGTTCCTGATGTCGAGGTTGTAGTTGCGCGCCTTGATGTCGGCGGCGCTGACCTTCCAGGCGTATTCGTTTTCGACGCGGTTGCTGCGGTCGACCCCGCCCCACCAGGCTTTTTCGGCGGCGAACTCCTCGCCGCGCAGCGGCCTGGTCTTGGAGTAGTTCTTGACCCCCGGCGGGTAGGGGTGCTCGTAGAACCAGACTTCCCCGGTGGGCGCGCCCTTGGTGAAGAACAGCAGATTGGTCCTGATGCCGGTGTAGGGGTTGAAGACGCCGTTGGGCAGGCGAACGACGGTGTGCAGGTTGCAGGTGTCGAGCAGTTGTTCCTTGATGCGCGTCTTGATGCCCTCGCCGAACAGCGTGCCGTCGGGCAGCACGACGGCGGCGCGGCCGCCGTCCTTGAGCAGGTGCATGATGAGGACGAGGAAGAGGTCGGCGGTCTCGCGGGTGCGGAAATTGGCCGGGAAGTTGTTCTCGATGCCGTCCTCCTCCATGCCGCCGAAGGGCGGGTTGGTGACGATGACATCGACGCGGTCGCGCGGGCCGTAGTCGCGCAGCGGGCGGGCGAGCGTGTTGTCGTGGCGGACGTTGGTCGGCACGTCGATGCCGTGCAGGATCATGTTGGTCGTGCACAGGAGGTGCGGCAGCGGCTTCTTCTCGACGCCGAAGATGCTTTGCTGGAGCAGTTGCTCGTGCTCGACGGTCTTCACGTGGTGCTGGCGCACGTGTTCGATGGCGCAGGTGAGGAAGCCGCCGGTGCCGCAGGCGGGGTCGAGGATTTTCTCGCCCAATCCGGGGTCGACCGCGTCGACCATGAAGCGGGTGACCGGGCGCGGCGTGTAGTACTCGCCGGCGTTGCCGGCGTTCTGCAGGTCGCGCAGGATCTGCTCGTAGAGGTCGCCGAACAGGTGGCGGTCGTGCGCCTTGTTGAAATCGATGCCGGCGACGATCCTGTTGATGACCTGGCGCATCAGGTGGCCGGACTTCATGTAGTTGTAGGCGTCCTCGAAGACGCCGCGGATGACGAAGCCGCGCTTGTCGTCGCCCCTGGACTGCAATTCCTTGAGCCTGGGGAAGAGTTCGTTGTTGACGAAGTTCAGCAGTTCGTCGCCGGTCATGCCTTCCGGGTTGGCCGCCCAGTGGCGCCAGCGCAGCGGCTCGGGGATCGGCGACTGGTAATCGTCGTCGAGCAGCTCGTACTCGGTTTCCTTGTCGTCGTAGATCTTGAGGAAGAACATCCAGACGAGCTGGCCGATGCGCTGCGCGTCGCCATCGACGCCGACATCCTTGCGCATGATGTCCTGGATCGATTTGAGGGTGGTGGAGAGGGACATGGCGCTGGCCCTACGGCGCCGATGGCGGCTGCTCTGGCGCCGAAAGCGCTGCCGCGGTCACATGCACTTTGTTGCCTATGAACTGCACGTCGTAGGAAATGATGTGTCGCTTGTCGTTGGGGAACATGGCGCGCTTTTTTTCCATCAGCCGCAAGATCACTTCCTGAGCCGCCAGTGCGCCAAACGGGTCGGTCTTTTCGACGAAGTCGCCAAGATCCTTCAAGGTCTTCGCCTGTCTTTCCGGCGGCAACAGGCTGAGATTCCAGGCAAGGACGATGGCATTCAATCGATGGCGATATTCGTCCAGCGAGATTGCTTCCTCAACTTCGCTCTCCAGGATCTTGCTGAGGGCGTTGGAGATTTTCTGCGCCTGCGGCAGATCGCGCTGAACCACCACGGGCGTATCGACGCCCAATGACTTCAGTCTCGATTCCGTGGCGCTCAACAATACCCGAGTCCGCGATGCGGCCTTGCGTCGGCTGGCTTTCCCCATCTGGCTGTTTCCTCCCTGCTATGCGTAAAGTTGTTGTTCCAGTTCCTGCACTGCCTTGAGGTAGGCCGGCTTGCCGCCGAAGGCGCCGATCAGTTCCGGCGCGGTGCCGAGGGTCGAGAAGGGATCGAGGGTCAGGATCTTGATGTCCTCGATGCTTTCGATACCGGCGTCGGCGTATTTTTCGAGCAGGGCGTCGAGGACCGCCCGCGCCTTTCCGCCGTACTTGGCAAAGGCATCGCGCTTTTTGACCTGCTCGGCGCGTTCCCTGCGCGACAGCGGCGGACGGTCGAAGGCGACGTGGCAGATCAGGTCGAAGGGGTCGAAGACCTTGTCCCGCGTCCTGCGGACTTCGTCGGCCAGCGCTTCGAGGAGGACGCCCTGCGCCTCCAGCTCGGCGATGACGGCCTTCTTGCGCTCGGCGCCCGTCCACCGCCGGAGGAAATCGTCGAGCGAGGCGAATTCCCGGCGCACCGCCTTGCGCGTGTAGTCGTTGAGCGATTCGCTGATCAGCTTGCCGTCGGGGCCGTAGTACTGGACGCGCTCGGCGACGACGTACACGGTGACTTCGCCGCCGACGACGTACTTGATCCGGGTCGCGGGCGGCTGATCGGGAGGGAGCGGCGGTTCGGGCGACGTGTCGGGCGGCGGCGAATCGTCGCCGGGCAGTCCGTCATCCGGCGGAACGGGCGGCTGATCGTCAGTCGGTTGGTAAATCTGCACCGGGTCGCCGTCGAAATCCGGGTCGGCGAACAGTTCGGTTGCCTTCCTGAAGTCCATGATGGTGAACCAGAACTTGCCGAAGTCCTCGTTGATCCGCGTGCCGCGCCCGATGATCTGCTTGAACTCGGTCATCGACTGGATGCGCTGGTCTAGGACGATGAGCTTGCAGGTCTGCGCATCGACGCCGGTGGTCATCAGCTTGCTGGTGGTGGCGATGACCGGGTAGCGGCTCTCGGGGTCGACGAAGTTGTCGAGTTCGGCCTTGCCTTCCGCCTCGTCGCCGGTGATGCGCATGACGTACTTGCGGTTTTCCCGGATGCGTTCGGGGTTGAGGTTGGTCAGCGCCTGGCGCATGCGCTCGGCGTGGTCGATGTCCTCGCAGAAGACGATGGTCTTGGCGAAGGGATCGGTGGCCTGCAGGAATTCGGTGATCTTCCTGGCCACCAGTTCGGTGCGCTTTTCCAGTACCAGCGTGCGGTCGAAGTCCTTCTGGTTGTAGATGCGGTCCTCGATCAGCTTGCCGTGCTTGTCGGTCTGCCCGCGGCTCGGCCGCCAGCCCTGCAGATCCTTGTCGATGTCGATGCGAACGACCTTGTAGGGGGCGAGAAAGCCGTCGGCGATGCCCTGCCGCAGCGAATAGGCATAGACCGGCTCGCCGAAGTAGTGGATGTTGGAGACTTCCTTCGTCTCCTTCGGGGTGGCGGTGAGGCCGACATGCGTGGCGTTGGCGAAGTAGTCGAGAATCTCGCGCCAGGCCGAGTCTTCCGCCGCGCTGCCGCGGTGGCATTCGTCGATGACGACGAGATCGAAGAAGTCGCGCGAGAACTGCTTGTAGATGTTCCTGTCTTCCTCGTTGCCGGTGACCGCCTGATAGAGGGCGAGGTAGATCTCGAACGCCTTGTTGGCCTGGCGCTTCGCGATCTTGGTCATCGCCGGGCCGAAGGGCTTGAAGTCGTTGGTCCTCGCCTGGTCGGCGAGGATGTTGCGGTCGACGAGAAAAAGGATGCGTTTTCTGGCTTTCGCCTTCCACAGGCGCCAGATGATCTGGAAGGCGGTGTAGGTCTTGCCGGTGCCGGTGGCCATCACCAGCAGGATGCGCCGCTGGCCGCGGGCGATGGCCTCGACGGTGCGGTTGATGGCGTTGACCTGGTAGTAGCGCGGCGACTTGCCGCTGCCGTCGTCGTAATACGGCGTTTCGACGGTCTCGCGGCTTGCCGGCGTGGCGAGCCCTTTCCACGCACAGTAACGCTGCCAGAGTTCTTCAGGCGAGGGGAACTCGTCGAGCGTGAGCTCCGTTTCGACCTGCGCGGCGTGCCCGGTGCGGTCGTGGAAGAGAAAGCCGTCGCCGTTGCTGCTGATGGCGAACGGCACCGCGAGCGTCTCGGCGTAGCCAAGACTTTGCTGCATGCCGTCGCCGACGGCATGGTTGTTGTCCTTGGCCTCGAGGACGGCGATCGGCAGGTTGGGCTTGAAGTACAGCAGGTAGTCGGCGCGTTTCTTGGCGCCGCGGCTGTGCAGCTTGCCGCGTACGATGATGCGCCCCGCCGTGAAGCCGGCCTCCTCGCGCACCTGCGTGGCGAAATCCCAGCCGGCCCGCCGCAGGGCAGGAGCGATGTATTGCGTGCAGATGTCGCGTTCCGAGAGGTTCTTCTTGTCGTGCACCTGGAGTTCCGCCGCGTGATGGCGCCTGCATCGAATGTGCCGAGCATCTTACGACGGGCGGCGGGCCGGCGGAAGCTTTGCGATGTTTCCGATCCGGCGGGCGCCGCCTATACTCGAAACAGCGCAACGCAGCGAGGCAGCCAGGGCAGGCAGGACAACATGGGCGGTTTGCAGTGCTCCTTTCCGGGATTTGCACCGGCCGGCGGTCGATCGCCGGCGAGCGCATCTTGCGCGGTCGCCATCGCCGATCTGCGTTGGCTCTTCGTCGTCCTGCTGGTGGCGCTCGCGGGATGCGCGACGCCGCAGCCTCCCCGCGAGTTGCCGCCGCCGGTCGAGATCCCGGAGAGTACCTGGTGGCGGGTCGACAATGACATCGCGGCGGCCTCGCTGGCGGCGGCGGAACCGGCCGGAGACCACGCGCGCAGCCGGATGGAAAGCTGGAGAGGCCGTGTCCGGGCGCTCACCGAGTCGGACTTCATTCCGTGGTTCACCGGCTACTGGACGCAGCAATGGCTGGCGATCAAGGTCGCCTGGTACAAGCTCGGCGCCGAGGAGGGGAGCGACCCGGCCGTCGATCGCCTGGCGGCCTATCTCCAGGAACAATACGACGAGCGCGTGCTCGAGCCGGTCGCCCGGGAGATCGACCCCGACGCGGTGCGAGGGGAGGCGACGATGCTCTACATCCGGATCCTCGGCGAGCAGCTTCCGGTCATCCAGCGGCGCCACGGCGTGCCGCAAGCCGCTTTCGACCGGCGTCTCCAGGACATTCCGGCGATTGCACCGGCGCCAGGCGCCTCGCTCTACCAGATCGTCCACGCCGACCCGGCCGACAAGCTGCCGGCATATGCGGCGCTGCTGTCCCGGTTCGCCAAGGGTGCGGGCGGCGTCGGCGAAGGGCCGGCGGAGGCCAGAATCTCACCGGTGGCGAAGCGGGCCAGCGAAAACATGGTGGCGAGGCTCGGCCCCGCCGTCGGGGCAAGCGCCGCGGCCGCGGCGGTCGGCGGCGTCGCCGGCATGGTGATTTCTCTGGGGGCGGCCGGCTTCGGCGCCATCGCGCACGAGAAGGAACGCCCGGAGATCGAAGCGCAGCTTCGCGAAAGCCTCGACGCCGCATTGGGCGACATGTGGCGGAGCCTCGTCGAGGATCCCGCCAGCGGGGTGATGGCGGGAGTCCATCATATTTCGGGACAGATCGCAGGCGGTCTCGCCAGCAGCTTTGCGCAGCCGGTCGAACTGAAAGCGCCGCCCACGGAGATCTCCCTGCCCGACGAGCCGTCGCCCGCGGGAAACGACCATGGGGATGAGGGAGTTCGCGACGACCGCTAGGGAAACACTGATTTGTTCGTCACACCGGCGAAAGCCGGTGTCCAGCGCCTTGATTTTTCTGGATTCCGGCCTTCGCCGGAATGACAAATCGGGAATAAATCAGTGCCTCTCTAGGCGGATGAGGCCGGACGCCAGTCGGCACGAGCCGCAACCGTTCCACCCGAAAGTCGCCGCGGGCCACCGCTTGGTACTATCATTGCCGCTACGGGGCAAGGAGTCCCGGTGCGACCAGTCAAGGAGAGAAGATCATGGGAAGCAAGGACAAGAGGAAAGAGCCCAAGGGCAAGCAGCCGAAGCCGAAACCGGTGCCTTTGGGAACCTGAGACGATGCGGGGCGGCGAGCGAGGGCGCGCGGATGACCAGGGCAATCGTGCCGGCGACGGGTACGATCGTCTGCGGGCGGTCATCCTGAGGCGGCGGAATTGATCCCTGGAGGTCGCAGCGCAATGCCGCCAGGCGATGTAAGCAGGAAAAGGAGTTCGAGCATGAGCAAACGCAAGTTCCGCACCATGGGCGCAGCAATCCTGATCGCCGCCCTGTTGCCTTTCCCGGCCGCGCACGCGCAGCTTGGGGAACTCATCAAACCGAAGGACGGGGGCGGATTGCCGGGTGGCCTCGGGAACGCCGCTGGCCTGGGTGGCGCGCTGACCGGGCAGTCCGTCACCTCGGGCAGTCTCGGCAACGTCGCCGGCCTGCTCGAGTTCTGCATCAAGAACAAATATCTCGGCGGCGACAAGGCGGCGGCGGTCAAGGACTCGCTGATGGGCAAGCTCCCGGGCGGATCATCTTCGTCCGACAGTGGCTACGGCAGTGGCGCCAAGGGCATCCTGAACGGCAGCGACGGCAGCCAGCTCGACCTGAGCGCCGGCGGCCTGAAGAAGGAGGCCACGAAGCGCATCTGCGACATGGTTCTCGACCAGGGCAAGTCGATGCTGTGAACGGGCGGCGGGAGCGAAGCCTGGGCACGCACGAGGTCCGAGGGGCGGTCGCCGCTCCCGCGCCGGCCCGGCTCGGGAACTCCCCGCAGCCAGGGTCGGCCGTCGTTCCGCTCATCGTTCTGGCGGTACTCGCGGCGGCGCCATCCGCCGCCGCAGCCCAGACTCCCGGTTCGCAGGTTCTGGTGGATGGTCGGTGCGTGACGATCACCGAGGTCCGCGACGGGCAGGCATCCTACGCCTGGCGCGCGGCGGGCGCCAGCGGCAGCGGCTCGCTTCCTGCGGACATGCTGGGTCCGCGCTGTACGGGGGCCCGACCGCCCGCCGGGCATGAGACAGCGCGCCGGGCGCCGGGTGAGACCAGCCTGGCGCCGGGTGCGCCCGCGGTGGGTGAGCAGTCCGGAGAAACCGCCAGCGCCGGATTCGCGCGGGAGATCCTGCAGGCGCACAACTTCTATCGCTGCCTGCACGGCGTGCCGCCGCTGCAATGGCACGCGCGGGTCGCCGACTACGCCCAGGCCTGGGTAAATCGCGGCGTGTTCGAGCATAGCGACAGCTACGGCTCGCCGCTGGGGCCGATGGGCGAAAATCTCTACGGTTCGTCGCATTTGCCGTCGGGGGCTGACGCGGCGAGCGCCTGGTACAGCGAATCGGCGGGCTACGTCTACGGCTCGGCCGGCTCGCGTGGCACCGGTCACTTCACGGCGATGATCTGGAAGGACGCGCGCTACCTCGGCTGCGGCCGCGCCAGGGGCAACGTTTCCTGCAACTACTGGCCGGGTCCGCAGGCATCGGGTTGCGCGGTGCCGAATATGGCCGGGTGCTATGCGGCGCAGGTCCCGCCGCCGGCGAGAAGCGAGAGCGACTGCCGGTAGCCGGCGCCGCCGGGCATGGTGCGTCCGCGGCAAGCGAGGTCCATTCAAAGAACAATCAGGAGGTCAGGGACGGACGATCTGCATGGAGCCGCTCCGACACTTCTGCTTGCCACCGTGAGTACTGGTGCCTGGGCCGAGCGGATACTCATTTCGGAGAGCATTGCTTCCAGGCGACCAAACCCACTGCGAAGGCGCATGGAAAGATGCTCCGGATCGGCGCGTTCACAATCCAGTCGACCACGGTCACGCGCAATGGCACGGTGACCCCGGCCAACAGGGGGGGCGGCTGATCCAAAGCAGCCGTTGTTCCGCGTCCTCGTGTGGTTGTTTCATTGGTGTTCGACCCGCCGTTTGCCGATATTCTCGGTAATCCATTGGTTGAGTGCATCGCGCCCGAATCACCAGGCGCCACCGGGCGGAACGCGGGCAAGCCGCCTTTCTGGGCAAGGCGGTACAGCGTCCGCTTGGTCACGTGCAAATGGCCGGTGACTTCCTCCAACTTCGGGATGTCCGGTCAGGCTTCGATCGTGGTCATACCGAAACCAGCACGTCACCCTGGGATTCGGCGAGGACCTGTTTGGTGACACTGCCGATGAACAGTTCTTCCAGCAGGTTTTCCCCGTGTTTGCCCATGACGATCAGGTCGCAATCCGATTCCTGCTCTTGTTCGATGATGCGTGAGACGGGATCGCCATGCACCACCACCTGGCTGAAGTCAGCGTTCAGCCCCGCTGCAAGGCGTAGGGCATGGAGCTTTTGCATGGCCTTCCGCTTGGCGATGACCCGATAGCTGTTGATCGTGTCGTCGCCCACGCTGGCGTAGCGCAACTGCCCCTCGAAAGGCACATTGAAGACGTGCAGCAGCACGATGTCGGCCTTGGGCGCAGTGCTGCGAGCAAGGCCGATGGCGCGCAGCGACGAGCGCGAGAAGTCAACCGGCACGAGAAGCCGCCGATAGGACTCATGCGGTGACTGCTTGACGACGAGGACGGGGCACGTCGTCGTGCTCAGCACGCGCACCGCCATGGTTCCCAGTGCGTAGCGACGAATCACGCTTTCTCCCTTGGCGCCGCAAACCAGCAAGCTTGCGGTCAAGTCATCGACTTTCCTGGCCAGCTCGGCAAGCAGGGCGCCGGCAACCACATGGGTGCCGGCTGTGACGCCAAAGCGTTGCTGAACCGTCGCTGCGAGATCGTGGAGCCTTTGCCGTGCGGTATCCAGTACGCGCTGCTCGATGTCGGGCGGCGTTGTACCCATCATCTGCCCCAGTCGCTCCAGCGGCGCGAGATTGGCGACATGCAGCAGGTCAAGCGTGGCTGCCATGTCCCTGCTGACCAGGGCTGCGCGTTCAACGGCATGGCGTGCCGGCGCGGACAGGTCGGTCGCCGCCAGGATGCGATGTGCTTGATTCATGGTGTCCTCCTCGGGATTGACGACGATCTTGGCCAATTGGACGGTAACGCGAACGCCGGGTACAATGTTCCGGCATTGTCGCTGAATCTTCGATGAAATACCTCGCGGCGTAAGGAAACTCAGGACGAGGCAATGTCAATGATGCATCAGTCGACCGCAGGCGTCCGGGAAAATGCACCGCCTGGCGATTGGCACACCCTGTCGCAGGCGCAGGTGGTGAGTGTGCTGCAAACGGGCACGGGCGGCCTGACGGAAGCCGATGCCCGTCTGCGGCTGAAGCAATACGGGCCGAACCGGCTGGCTCCGCCGAAACGGCGCGGCCCGTGGTTGAGGCTCTTGCTGCAGTTCCACAACATCCTGCTCTACGTGATGATGGGCGCTGCCGTCATCACGGCCTTGCTTGGGCACTGGATCGATACCGGCGTTCTGATGATGGCGGTGGTGATCAATGCGATCATCGGTTTCATCCAGGAAGGCAAGGCGGAGTCGGCGCTCGATGCCATACGCGCCATGCTCTCGCCGCGTGCCACGGTGATTCGTGACGGTCAGCGCCGCGAAATCGAAGCCACCGACCTGGTGCCCGGCGACCGGGTCGTACTCGCCTCGGGCGACCGGGTGCCGGCCGATTTGCGTCTGGTCGATGTTCACCAGTTGCGTGTCGAAGAGGCGGCTTTGACCGGTGAATCGCTCCCCGTCGAGAAGTCGACCGTAGCCGTGGCTGCCGATGTCCCGCTGGGTGACCGCTACGGCATGGCCTACTCGGGCACCCTGGTGGTCTATGGGCAGGCCAGCGGCATCGTCGTGACGACTGGCACGGCAACCGAACTGGGCAAGATCAACCAGATGCTCTCGGGCATCCAGGGCCTGACGACGCCGCTGCTGCGCCAAGTGGATCGTTTCGGCCGCGTCCTGGCCCTGGCGATCCTGGGCCTGTCGGCGGCAACCTTCGTGCTCGGCACCCTGTGGCGAGATCACAGCCCGGCAGAAATGTTCATGATGGTGGTTGCCCTGGCCGCCTCGGCAATACCCGAGGGTCTGCCGGCGATCATGACGGTGACCCTGGCGCTGGGTGTCCAGCGCATGTCCCGGCGCAACGCGATCATTCGCCGCTTGCCCGCGGTCGAGACGCTGGGATCGGTGACGGTCATCTGCTCGGACAAGACCGGGACGCTGACCCGCAACGAAATGACCGCGCAGCGCATCGCATGTGCCGGACACGTCTTCGATGTGGGTGGTGTGGGCTATGCCCCGGTGGGCGATATCAGCATCGACGGCCGGATCATCGACCCGGAACATTATCCCGCCCTGGCGATGGCGATCCGGGCCGGTGTGCTGTGCAACGACGCCCGTCTGCGCGATGACGAAGGTCGATGGTGGGTCGAGGGCGACCCGACGGAAGGCGCATTGCTCGTACTCGGAGGCAAGACCGGCTTCACCCAGCGCCTTGGTGACGAGGCGTGGCCCAGGATGGACACCATCCCGTTCGAGTCCGAACACCGATTCATGGCGACCCATCACCGTGACGGCGACGATGAGCCGTGGATTTTCGTCAAGGGCGCTCCGGAGCGCATCCTCGACATGTGTGTTGCGCAATTGGGCCACGATGGCGAACGGTCGCTGGACGTCGACTACTGGCGGCGCATGGCTACCGACACGGCGGCGCAGGGTCTGCGCCTGCTGACCTTGGCCTGCAAACGGAGTGCGCCGCAGGGTGGGCACCTGGTTTTTGCGGACATGGAATCCGGTTACGTCCTGTTGGCCTTGGTCGGCATCATCGACCCGCCGCGGGAAGAGGCGGTGCGCGCGGTCAGTGAATGTCATCATGCCGGCATCCGGGTCAAGATGATTACCGGCGATCATGCGGAGACGGCACGGGCCATCGGTGCGCAGTTGGCCATCGGCGTGGGCAAGCCGGCCATCACCGGCGCGGAAGTGGCCATCATGGATGACGCCGCGTTGCGCCGGGTGGCGATGGAGGTCGATGTATTCGCGCGCGCCGCGCCCGAACACAAGCTGCGTCTGGTGCAGGCGCTCCAGGACGATGGCCAGGTGGTTGCCATGACCGGGGACGGGGTGAACGACGCTCCCGCACTGAAACGTGCGGACGTGGGCGTGGCCATGGGGATGAAGGGTACCGAGGCGGCCAAGGAGGCAGCCGACATGGTGCTGGCCGATGACAACTTCGCCACCATCGCCATTGCCGTGCGTGAAGGCCGGGCCGTCTATGACAACCTGAAGAAATTCATCCTGTTCATGCTCCCGACCAACGGCGGCGAGGCGCTGGTGGTCATCGCTGCCATCCTGTTCGAACTAACCTTGCCGCTTACACCGGCCCAGGTGCTCTGGATCAACATGGTCACCTCCAGCACGCTGGGCCTGGCGCTAGCCTTTGAGCCGGCAGAGCGCGGCATCATGAACCGCCAGCCACGCGCACCCGGTGAGGCGCTGCTGTCCGGCTTCTTTGTCTGGCGGGTGTTGATGGTGTCCGTGCTCATGATGACCGGCGCGCTGGGCCTCTTCCTGTGGGAATTGAACGAAGGCACCAGCATCGAGACAGCGCGCACGATGGCTGTCAATGCGGTGGTGGTGGCGGAAATGTTCTACCTGTTCAACAGCCGCTTCATCCTCCAGCCCGTCGTAAGCCGCAACGGTCTGACCGGCAATCGCTACATCCTGCTTGCCATTGGCGCCTGCATCCCTCTCCAGCTCGCTTACACCCATCTGCCCGCCATGCAGGCGATCTTTGATTCCGCCGACCTGACGCTGCTGGAATGGGGCAAGGTCTTGGCGGCCGGCCTGCTGGTATTCAGTGTCGCCGAGCTGGAGAAATTCGTCGTGCGACGCACCCCTCTGGCGCTACACTTGCACCTGGCATGACAGCGCCCCAGACCAAGGAGAAGCTCATGACCGAAAGTGGCAGACCGGGCGCCACGCCGCATCACCTGCTGTTGGCCGCGGACCTGAGCGCACGATGCGACCGGGCACTGGACCGCGCCGCCAATTTGGCCCGGGAGTGGCATGCCGGCCTGGTGGCGTTGAATGTGCTCGACCCCACCGTATCCCCCGATCAAGTGCTGGCCTGGGCCAGCGGGGCAACCGATGAACAGCTCGTGCATGTGGCACGAGAACAGCTTGCCCATGACCTCGCGGGGCTGGATGTATCCGCAACCCTGCGCATGGTGCGCGGCGAGGATGCCGCGGCGGCCATCCGGGAAGCGGCAGCCAGTACCCAATGCGGCCTTGTCGTCACGGGGGTGTCCTGCAACGAAACGCCAGGACGCTTTTTGCTTGGCTCGACGGTCAAAAACCTGGCGCGTTCACTCGCGCAGCCCTTGTTGGTGGTTCGCAGACGAACGCATGAGCCCTATCGGCGGATCGTCGTGGCCAGCGATTTTTCCGGGTGTTCACGACACGCCCTGCTGGCCGCAGCCCGGCTTTTTCCAGACCGCGAACTGATCCTGTACCACGCCCATCCCTTGGTAATGTCAGGACTGGCCGATCCTTCACAGCATTCGGGTCGCTGCGTCGGCGCCGAAGAGGCAGAATGCGCCGCCTTCCTGGCGGCGACTGCGTTTCCAGAGGGCACGCAGGTCCGTTCCGTCGTCGAATGCGGCGCCATCGAAGGCATGCTGCCCCGCTATGTGCGCGAGCACAACATTGACTTGGTGGTCATGGGCAGTCATGGTCGCAGCGGCCTCATAAGCCTGCTGCTGGGCAGCACCGCCGCCAAACTGTTGGATTGGCTGCCGTGTGACACGCTGCTGGTACGCGAGCCAACGGCAACGGCGTGACGGCTTGCCGGGTCAGATGCCGGCGGCTGCGGTGGCTTGGCCGTCGGCCCGAGGGTCGAAGCGCTTCAGAACATGCCTGGTCATGCCCTTGGCAAGTTCCTCCTCGCCGAAGAAGATGGTGCCAACGCCATCCTTGCGCAACATCACCGACTCTTCTTCGCTGTGCGTGCGCAAGACGATTTCGATAGCGGGATTGAGGGCGCGCGCCGTGTTCGCCATCTGGCGCAGACTGAGCGGATCGGGGGTCGCCACCACCAACATCGCGGCTTCGGCGATGTGCGCCTGAATCAGCACCGCCGGATCGGCAGCATTGCCCGATACGGCTGCCATGCCCTTCTTGCGCAGGTCTTCGACCAGTTCGCGGTTTTGCTCGGCCACCACGTTGGGAATGCCATGCGCATCCAGCGCGCCGGCAATCCGCTTGCCGACCCGGCCATAGCCCACAAGAACGACCTGTCCTTGCAGGTACTTGTCATCGGTGCTCACCGGCAGTTCGGCATACGGGTCGGTCCTTTGCTCCAGGCGGCGGGCGAGGTCCGAGCGTTGCAGGATCCAGCGCCGCACCGGCTCGACGGCGGCAAACAGAACCGGATTCAGGGCGATGGAAATGAGCGCGCCGGCCAGTACCAGGCTCATGCCATCCGCAGGCAGAATGCCCAGCGACAGGCCGAGGCCAGCCAGGATGAACGAGAACTCGCCGATCTGCGCCAGACTGACCGAAACGGTCAGTGCCGTGTTCAGCGGATAACGAAACGCCAGCACCAGGCCGAAGGCTGCAATCGACTTGCCAAGGATGATGATGGCCACCACACCGAGGACGAGAAACGGTTGCTTCATCAGGATGCCCGGTTCGAACAGCATGCCCACCGATACGAAGAAGAGCACCGAGAATGCGTCGCGCAGAGGCAAGGACTCTACGGCCGCACGGTGGCTGAACTCCGACTCGCGCATCACCATGCCGGCGAAGAAGGCGCCGAGGGCGAACGAGACGCTGAACAGTTGGGCCGCGCCGTAGGCGATGCCGATGGCTGCCGCAATGACCAGGAGGGTGAACAGTTCACGCGAGCCGGTGTGTGAAATCTGCCACAACAACCAGGGTAGCACGCGGCGGCCAGCCACCAGCATGATGGCGATGAAGGCCACCACCTCGAGAACGGTTCTTCCGATCGTCAGCCAAAGAGGCTGGGTGCTCGCCGCTGCGGCGGCCGATCCGCCCAGAATGTCCGCGAGCGGCGGCATCAGGACCAGCACCAGGACACAGGCCAGGTCTTCCACGACCAGCCAGCCAACCGCGATGCGCCCATTCATGCTTTCGAGTACACCACGGGCTTCCAGCGCCTTGAGCAGCACCACGGTGCTCGCGCACGACAGCGACAGGCCAAAAATCAGACCAGCGCCCCAACTCCATCCCCACCACCAGGCGATCGCCATACCCAGAACGGTGGCCAGGCCCATCTGCACGACGGCGCCGGGCACCGCGATGCGTCTGACCGCCAACAGGTCATTGAGAGAGAAATGCAGGCCGACACCGAACATCAGCAGCATGACGCCGATTTCCGAGAGTTGGGATGCGAGATGCACATCGGCGACAAATCCCGGTGTGCCCGGCCCGATGATGATGCCGGCGACAAGGTAGCCGACCAACGCTGGCACCCTGATGCGTTCGGCGAGGAAGCCCAGGATGAGCGCGACCACGAAGGCGGCCGCAAGCGTGGTGATCAGGGGTATGTTGTGTTCCATTCAGAAGCCAGTTCCTGTCGGGGGAATCAATGTCAAATCCGGGTGTGCGCAGAAGCGGGCACCCAGCGGTACAGCGTTGGAACCGAGATGGCGAGGTTTCTGGCCACATCCCTGGGACGCACACCGCTGGCCAGAAGTTTCCTGGCCGACTCGATCTTGCTCCCGGTCATCCTGGGCTCGCGGCCACCCTTGCGCCCGAGTTGGCGTGCCCCTTCCAGTCCCGCTCGCGTTCCATTTCTGAGAAGCGGGCCATGCTGTGGAAGAAGAACCGGCCAGATGGCGTCAGTCAGACTCTTCACACGCGGGTTCGTCGTGCGGAAACAATCTGCTGCTTCGCACGCCGCCTTTCGCTTCATGTCAGGCGCAACCGACGGTCGCATGGGCATCCTTTCCTATTGAAACACATTGAAATGATATGCAATCAAGAGTTCTATTTCAAAAAATGGCGGTTTCAAGCCCGAAGTGCAACAAGTGGATGATCGTGGCGCTCGAGGGTGAAATGTCCGGGCATGAAGATTTTGGCGGGGCACTTCCAGCCGAAGCCTTCCGAATACCGCCTGCCGCGTCCCGACGTACTCTCCCTACGTCAATGGAGCGCCGTCCGACCTTACCGGCGGGTGTTGCTCCGCCGCCGGTTTGCCGCTCTGCCAGCGCGCGAACCACTCGGTCAGCGGGTGGGCGCCGCCGAGGCTGGCGAGCTGGCGGTCGATCGCGTCGTGGTTGCCCCAGACGACACCGGCAAGGGCGCCGGCGGCGACTTGCGCTTCGATGTCGCCGCAATGGAGTCCGCGGTCGCGTTGGACGTAGAAGCCGTAACTGCGGCAGGCGACGGGCCGCTGCGCATAGACCGGGCAGGCGTCGGTTAACTGGTCCAGCAGCGGGCAGACGACGGGCGGCTCCCGCTGATCGGCCAGGGCAGCCAGATCGCGGCTGATCTGCCCGAGCCGCTCCGCCGGCAGCGTGGCCAGCCCGGCACGCAGCAAGTCCCATTCCTGCGCCGTCAGTTGCGGCACATCGGCGAGGCGCCGGCAACAGCCGGCGCAACCTTTGCCACACGGCCACTGCGGGTGATCCGCCCGGATGG
Organism: Dechloromonas sp.; assembly: GCA_017302355.1. Next base: position 3,274 of record JAFLDQ010000037.1, on the reverse strand, counting down.
CCTGGACCCGCGACTCGATGTCGGCGTGGAGGCGGGCCAAGGGGATCGATGTTTCCATGGGACATTCCGGAAGGCGCGGGGTCGCGAGGGCGGTGGCAGCCGAACTTTCTCCGGCGAATCAGGGCCGGGCGGCGTGACCGTCGTGCGGCATGTAGCGTACTGCCAGATCGTCGATGTTGCGCAGACGACGGCTCAATTCCCTGGCCAGGTTCAGGACCAGCAGCGAAAAAGTCGGCAGGTCGGACTCGTAGATGCGGAACAGGTCGCCGTTGGACAGCGCCAGCGTCGAGACAGGTTCCAGTGCGCGAACCGTTGCCGATCGGTTCTGCGTGTCGATCAGTTCCATTTCGCCGATGACGTCGCCAACCTTGAGCATGGCGATGCGGTCCCCGAACGGCGTTTCTGCTGCGGGGCTCGACTTCAGGACTTCGACCGAGCCGCTGCAGATCACGAACAGCGAATCCCCCTGGTCGCCTTCGCGGACGAGCAACTCCCCGCTGGCGAAGTTCTCTTCGCGAAGCAGCGGCATGATCGCGCTCATCGCCTGGTCGTCCACCCCGCCGAACAGCGGCTGTTGCTGCAGGAATGCGGCTGTCCGCACGGTCTGCCTCCAGGGCCGAAATGGTCGATCAACTTCCCGTGCACCATGATGCGCCGCTGCCCGGGGAAAGAAAAGATCCCGGGGATCCGCGCCGGGCGATTCGGGATGGACGAACCCGTCGAACGGACGGGTCAGCCGTCGAGCATCCCGATCAGTTCGAACAGCCGCTTGTAGAACTCGGGATCGGTGACGGTTTCCTCGCCGACTTTCACCAGGGTGTCCTTGTCCAGGGACCACGGCAGGGAGAGCGACCCGAGGGCCGGAACGCTGACACCCGCACTGCTCCCCTTGGATTTCATCTCGAACTGGGTTTCCAGTCCGCTCGCATAGATGGTGGTTCCCGGATTGCCGGGCAGGCAAACCAGGATGATCGACAGCCTGGTGGCCTCGTCGGGCTTGGGCCGAAAGTATTTCTCGCCGCGGATATTGCCAGGTTTCGACTCATCGACCTGATACCCCTGGCTCAACAAGGCGCGCCTGGCGACTTCACACGCTTCCTCGGGTTCCCGGGTGCTGGAATACTGGAAAGGGGTCTGGCTCGGGAAGGCCTCGGTCTGATACGGGCGGGGAACCTTGGTCGAACTGCAACCGTTCAGCAGTGCTCCCGTTGCTGCGGCCATGGCCAGGGATAGACAGCAGGGGAGAATGGATCGGCGAAAAGCTTTCATCGCGGCTATTTTAAGCAGTTGGGTCGATGGATTGCCAGCCCCGTGCAACCGGCATCGTCTCCGGCGCGACGGTTGGATGCGCGTCTTCCTGCATCTGCATATACTGCGGGTCAGGGAGGCCACCCCTCGAACGGGAAGCAGAAACCATGGACATGATCATCACATCAACCGCGTTCTCAGATCACGGCGCGATCCCCAGGACGTACAGCTGCGAGGGCGGCGCCGCTACTTCCACAAGTTCTACGCGCTTGACGCCGTCCTGGGACCACGCCCTGCGTGATGGAATTCGTCGGCGTGAACAACGTGTATGCCGAGTCGGGCGGTCCGGACGAACTGCTGGACAAGTACAACCTGCGCGCGGTGAACATCGCCGCGGCGGCGAAGAAGGCCGTGGCGCGCAAGAGCGCCCTCTAGAACGACGATGTCCGGCAACCGGCTCTCGGACTGGCTTGAAGCCTTTGAAGGTGATCGCGCGCGGGAGCGCGGCGCGTTGGCCCGCCTGCTGCATGATCAGACCGGCGGCAGTCTGACGGCGGCGGGGATCGAACTCACGTTGCTCCGGATGGACCTGCCGGCCGAGTATGCGGAGCGGCTGGACTCGCTGGAACGATCGCTGGATAGCGCCTTCGAGGCCGTGCGGGCGGCGAGCCTGTTGGCCTCGCCCGACCTGACCAGCCGGCTGAGCCTGGCCGACGCGCTGTCGCGAATGGCCGAGGCGGCCGGGCGGCGTTTCGCGGGGACGCTTGCGCTCAGCATCGATACGGAGTACCGTCCAGATGCGGAGACGGCGCAGGGGCTGTTCCGCATCGCCGAATGCCTTACCGCGTATCTCAGCGGGGAGGCGGGCGCGACCACCGTGGAGGTTGCCATGGAGGCCGGGCCGGTGTTGACGATTCGGGCCAACCGCGGCGTGACGCGGGCGGAGGCCTCGGCGGCACTGGGACCAACGCTGGCGCGGTACTGGGCGGCCAGAACAAATCTCCGTTTTTTGTTTGGCAACACCGGCGCTGGCAGTACAATATTTGTGATCAGCAGATGAGTCCGACAGGAGTGGCGGGATTGGAAAGGTGGCATGCCCATGCCCAGTGATGTTTTGCTCGTCGAGGACCACCGCATTGTGCGCGACGGTGTGCGGGCGATGCTGGAGCGAGCCGAGGATTTCCGCGTGGTGGGAGAGGTGGAGTCCGGGACCGAGGCCGTGCAGTTCTGCCGCCGCAAAGCGCCCGATGTCGTGATCATGGATCTTTCACTGCCGGACCTGAACGGGATGGCGGCGACCGAGGAGATTCCGCGCAGCGCTCCAAACACGAAGATTGTCATTCTCTCCATGCACGAGGACGACAAGAGCGTGATTGGCGCGATCCGTGCGGGGGCGCGGGGGTTTGTCTTGAAGAAAGCCTCGATGGGCGACCTGGTGGACGCCTTACGGGCTGTGGCCAAGGGCGGCTCCTACTTGAGCCCGCAGGTTTCCGACAAGCTGCTGTCGCGCATCCAGCGCGGCGATATGGAGACGGCGAAGCTGCCGGACACGCTGGACGGGCTCTCGCCGCGCGAGCTGCAGGTGTTGCGGATGGTGGCCGAAGGCAAGACGAGCAAGGACATCGCCGGGGTTCTCAACCTCGGATTGCAGACCGTGCGCAGCTACCGCAAGACGATGATGAAGAAGCTCGGCGTGAACAACGTGGCGAGCCTGACGCATCTGGCCATGGCCGCCGGGCTGTCGCCGCAAGCCGCGCCGCCGGCGCGCGAAGCAGCGATGGTGGAATGAAGCGCACGCCGTGGGGCGAGTTGCGCGTTGCCGACGCGCACGTTCACTTTTTCTCGCACAACTTTTTTTCCCTGCTGGCGGCGCAGGCCAAACGCGGCACGGCCGAGGTTCTGGAGAGGGCGGTCTGGATAGGCATATCTGCCGTCTCGCGGTTGGCATTCCTTGTGGCGATGCGGATGAATTCTTCCTGACGGGCGAAAAAGGCATTTACCACGTCCGGGTCGAAATGTGTTCCCC
>JAFLDQ010000036.1 GCA_017302355.1 Dechloromonas sp. | reverse complement strand
CGCGTTCCTTGAGGCCGGCGTCGATGCCGGCAAGCGCCCGGTCGCGCCAGCGTTCGAGCTTGTATATCGGCACCGACACCTCGCGCGAGACGGCATCGACCGGCTCGCCGCGCAGCAGGCGCAGCACGACCCCCTTCTTCCGTCCCGCCGACCACCGCTTCACCTCGGCGGCCGCGCCGGGCTCGCCTCCAGTCGCGCTACGCGCTCCTTCCGGCAAGCCCGGCGCAACCCCACCCACATTCGATTGATTCAGCATTTTACGACTCCTTCTTCAGACACGATTTAACCCCAAATTCGTGTACAGAAAAATCGGGGCCGGCGCAAATTTTAGGCAGTTCTTCCAAAAATAGTTTTGCAAGAAGCTCCAATAAGTCAAGGTCGGCAAAGACCGAGCAGTTCTCGCTCAACCTCTTCGTCGTACGACAGCTCCGCCCAGAAACCTGCCACAGGGCTACCGAGACGGCGAACGTCTCTTCAGGGTCGATTCTTGCCTGTCAGTCCTGATCTGAACTAGACCCTTGCCATATGAATTCTGGATTTCCAGAGCTGATCGGCGGCCACACCGGCGCTGCTGCGGTCAACGCCCCGGTCGGGCCGTTTTTCGCGATGGTTTTTCGTCGACCGGAACGAAGTCGATCTCTTGGCTTTCGAGGTCGGCGCGCACCCGCCTGACGCGCACGCGATCGCCAGGACGGAAGCGCTGACCGGTGCGTTCGCCTGGCATCTGGTACTGGATGTCGTCGCCTGCCGTGCAGCCTCGACGGCGCGCCAGCGCCAGGAAATTGCCAGATTTGCTCGGTCGTGCAAAGTCGCATTTCGCCCATGTTGATCACCGTCTCGGGAATGATCGACCGGCTGCCCCTTACCCCTCCACCTTCTTGCATCAGGCCCGTGCTTCGCTTCAAGGACGCCTCCCCGCTCAGGCTCACAACGCATCAGACAAGGCTGAAGCGTGTCTTTTGGCATGCGGATTGTTACAATATCGCCCTTGAGCTTCCTCCAGCATCGGCCGGATACCCGCAGGGTAATTGGCCGTTTCCTTTGTTCCTACACGCGAGATCACGATGCAACCCACGGTCAAACCCAAGAATCCCAATTTCTCGTCCGGCCCATGCAGCAAGCGCCCGGGCTACAACGTCTCGACCCTGCAACTCGACACCCTGGGGCGTTCGCATCGCTCGGCGCTGGGCAAGAAGGCCCTGGGTCTGGCCTGTTCCGAGTCCGCGCGCATTCTGGGATTGCCCGAGGGCTACCGCGTGGCTGTCGTTCCCGGTTCGGACACGGGCGCGGTGGAAATGGCGATGTGGTCCCTCCTTGGGCAACGCGGCGTCGATGTGCTGACTTGGGAGTCCTTCGGTTCGGGCTGGGCGACGGACATCATCAAGCAGCTCAAACTGCCCAACGTCAACAAGCTCGAAGCCGGCTACGGCGAGATCGTCGACTTCTCCCGCGTGGATTTCAATAACGACGTGGTGTTCACCTGGAACGGCACGACCTCGGGCGTCAAGGTTCCCAACGGCGACTGGATTCCCGCAGACCGCGCTGGCCTGACCATTTGCGACGCGACCTCCGCCGTGTTTGCCATGGAGCTGCCATGGGACAAGCTCGACGTGGTGACCTACTCGTGGCAAAAAGTGCTGGGTGGCGAAGGCGCTCACGGCATGCTGATCCTGGGTCCGCGCGCAGTGGCCCGCCTTGAGACCTATTCACCGCCTTGGCCGATGCCCAAGGTCTTCCGCATGACCTCGGGCGGCAAACTCAGCGAGGGTCTGTTCAAGGGCGAAACCATCAATACACCGTCGATGTTGTGCGTGGCCGACTATCTCGACGCCCTGGCCTGGGTGGAGAGCATCGGTGGCGTGCCGGCCACCATCGCACGCAGTGAAGCCAACCTCAAGGTCATCGCCGATTTTGTTGCCACCAACGACTGGATTTCCTTCCTGGCCAGGGATCCGGCCACCCGCTCCAACACCAGCGTCTGCCTGACCGTCGACGTCAGCGCGGATCAGGTCAAGCAAATGGTGAAGTTGCTGGACACCCACGGCGCGGCTCATGACATCGGCGCCTACAAGGACGCTCCCGCCGGCATTCGCATCTGGTGTGGCGCCACCGTGCAGAGCGAGGACTTGCAGGCCCTGCTGCCGTGGTTGACCTGGGCCTATAACGAAGTCAAGGCCTGAATCGGGATAAATCCACCGAAGGAAAAACAAAGATCATGTTCAAAGTACGTACCTACAACAAGATTTCAGTCAAGGGACTGGAACGGTTTTCACGCCAGAATTACGAAGTCGGCAGCGATATCGGTCATCCGGACGCGTTCCTGCTGCGCAGCCAGAAGCTGCAGGGCGTGGAAATCCCGGGAACACTGCTGGCGGCGGCCCGCGCCGGCGCCGGGGTAAACAACGTCCCGGTTGCCGAGTACAGCAAGCTTGGAATCGTCGTGTTCAATACGCCGGGCGCCAACGCCAATGCCGTCAAGGAACTGGTGATGGCCGGCATGCTGCTGGCCACGCGCGGCATTCTCCCTGGCCTGGCTTACGTTCAGTCGCTCACCAGCATGACCGATGCGGGCGAAATGGCGCAGTTGCTGGAGAAGGAGAAGTCGCGTTTCGCCGGCAACGAGATCAGGGGCAAGACCCTGGGCATCGTCGGCCTCGGGGCGATCGGCTCGATGGTGGCCGACATGGCGCTGGCCATGGGCATGAACGTGGTGGGATTCGATCCGGTATTGTCGATCGACGCCGCCTGGCGCCTGTCCAACGAGGTCACCCGCATGGAGAACCTGCCGACCCTGCTGGCGCGCTCGGACTACGTTTCGCTGCATGTGCCGGCGATGGATGCGACGCGCCACATGATCAACGACGATGCGCTGGCCTCGATCAAGAAGGGCGCCATCCTCCTGAACTTTGCCCGCGAAGCCATTGTGGACCCGGCCGCCGTGTTGCGCAGTCTGGATCAGGACAAGCTCGGCGCCTATGTGTGCGATTTTCCCGAGCCGGCGATGCTCGGGCGGGCGGATGTGATCGCCATGCCGCACATCGGCGCCAGCACCGAAGAGTCCGAGGAGAACTGCGCGGTGATGGCGGCCAACCAGATCATGGATTACCTGGAAAACGGCAACATCGCCAATTCGGTCAACTTCCCCGCCGTGAACATGGAGCGCTCGCCGGGCACATCGCGCATCACCTTTTCCAACGAGAACGTCTCGGGCGTACTCGGCAATGTGCTGTCCATCCTCGCCGAGCACAAGGTCAATGTCATCGACATGATGAACAAGAGCCGCGGCGAATTGGCGTTCAACCTCATCGATGTCGAAGGCGCCCCCGGTTCCGACGTGGTTGCCTCCATCGAGGCAACGCCGCACGTGATTCGCGTGCGCGTCATCGGCGCCTGACAAGGCGCGGACGACGGCGGCAGGGGAGTTTCGGGAGGAGCGGGGGCGGAAATGGTGGGCAGCCGGCGACGGCTTGCCCACCCTGCTGCGGTCAACGCCCCGTTCGGGCCGTTTTTCGCAACGTTTTTTCGTCGACCAGAACGAAGTCGATCTTGTTGCTTTCCAGGTCGGCGCGCACCAGCCTGACGCGCACGCGATCGCCGAGACGGAAACGCTGACCGGTCCGTTCGCCGAGCATCTGGTGCTTGATGTTGTCGAACTGGAAGTAGTCGGCGCCGAGTTCGGAGACATGCACCAGGCCTTCGATGTAGATCGTGTCGAGCGCCACGAAGATGCCGAAGGCGGTCACCGCCGAGATGGTGCCGTCGAACTCCTCGCCGATGCGCTCCTTCATGAAGAAGCACTTGAGCCAGCTCTCGACATCGCGCGTCGCCTCGTCGGCGCGCCGCTCGGTCGCCGAGCAGTGCAGGCCGATGTCGTCCCAGTTCCCCGCCGGAGCGTACTTCGCGCCGGCGAGCACGGCCTTGATCGCGCGATGCACCAGCAGGTCGGGGTAACGGCGGATCGGCGACGTGAAATGCGTGTAGTGCTCGTAGGCCAGCCCGAAGTGGCCGACATTGTCCGGGCTGTATAGCGCCTGCTTGAGCGAGCGCAGCATGACCGTCTGCAGGAGCTGAAAATCCGGCCGCTGCTTCACTTGCTCGAGCAGCACCGCGTAATCCCTGGCCCGCGGATCGTCGCCGCCCCCCAGCGCCAGCCCGAACTCGCCGAGGAAGGTCCGCAGGTTCTTGAGCTTTTCCGCCGACGGGCCTTCGTGGATGCGATACAGGCAGGTCTGTTTGTGGCCCGCAAGGAAATCCGAAGCGCAGACGTTGGCCGCCAGCATGCATTCCTCGATGATCCGGTGCGCGTCGTTGCGCACGACCGGCACGATGTTCTCGATCTTGCCCTGTTCATTGAAGAGCATCTGCGTTTCGGTGGTCTCGAAATCGATCGCCCCGCGCTTGCCGCGCGCCGTGTGCAGCGTCTTGAACAGCTTGTAGAGATTGTCCAACTGCGGCTGCAACCCGATATGAAGGTCCGTTTCCGGCTGCGTCGCGCGCGATAGCCACGACCAGACCTGGTTGTAGGTCAGCCGCGCCTGCGAGCGGAATACCGCCCGGTAGAAGCGGTACTTGCCGATCGCGCCGCCAGCGCCGATCTCCATGTCGCAGACCATCGCCAGCCGGTCGACGTCCGGGTTCAGCGAACAGATGCCGTTGGAGAGTTTCTCCGGCAGCATCGGGATGACGCGGCGCGGAAAATAGGTCGAGTTGCCGCGCTCCATCGCCTCGGCGTCGAGCGCCATGCCCGGTTGCACGTAGTGCGAGACGTCGGCGATCGCCACCACCAGCCGCCAGCCGCGGCCCTTCTTCTCGCAGTAAACGGCATCGTCGAAATCGCGCGCCGTTTCGCCGTCGATGGTGACCAGCGGCAGTCCGCGCAGATCGTCGCGCCCCGCCAGATCGGCCTTTCTGATCCTGTCCGGCAGCGCCTTGTTCTCGGCCAGCGCCGCTTTCGAAAACTCGAACGGCAGGTCGTGCTTGCGCAGCGCAATCTCGATCTCCATGCCCGGATCGGCATAATTGCCCAGCACCTCGGAAATGCGCCCGATCGGCTTGGCGAACTTGCTCGGCTGTTCGATGATGTCGACCATCACCACCTGCCCCGACTGCGGCTTGATCTTCGCCCTCTTCTCCGGTGGCACCAGAATGTCCTGGGCGATGCGCTTGTTCTCCGGCACCACGAAGACCAGACCGTGCTCGACGAGCACCCGGCCGACGACACGGGTATTGGCGCGCTCGGTGACTTCGACGATGCCGCCCTCGGGGCGTCCCTTGCGGTCGACGCCGGTAAGCCGCACCAGGGCGCGGTCACCGTGCAGCACCTTGGCCATCTGGTGCTGGTCGAGAAAGATGTCGGCGCTGCCATCATCGGGGATCAGGAAGCCGTAGCCGTCCGGGTGGCCCTGGATTTTCCCCGGCGTCAGGCTGGCGCGCTCGGGCAGGATGTAGGCGCCCTTGCGGTTGCGCATCAACTGGCCTTCGCGCTCCATCGCGCCGAGCCGGCGCTGGAACATTTCCTGTTCGGTCGCGGCGATGTCGAGCAGTCTGCTCAATTCGCCGAAGGTGACCGGACGACCCTCGTCGGCCAGGATCTGCGAGACGTATTCGCGCGACGGGAGCGGCAGGTCATAACGGGCCGCTTCGCGCTCAAAGAAGGGGTCCGCACGGCGGATCGCCGATGGCTTTTTCCTTGACATGCAATTCACTTTCTTTATAATTCACCGCTCTTCGCACCTGTGCCCAGGTGGCGGAATTGGTAGACGCACTAGTTTCAGGTACTAGCGCCGCAAGGTGTGCCGGTTCGAGTCCGGCCTTGGGCACCAGCGATCTTGATGGAAGGCCTTGTCTCGACAAGGCTTTTTTTCATTTTCGCGGCAATTTTCCGGTCGACCGCGCCCTCAAGGAAGTCCTCACTCGCGGGGCAACCGGCATCCGGCATTCCCGCAGCGATTGTCTCACAGGGCGAAACGCCGGCCTGTAACAATTCCTCACATGTCCGGCTCGCCCCGCCGTCATCGGCCAGCGCCCCACCGCGTTGTTTGGCTTATGAAAACGACCATCCTCTCCCTCTGCGGCGCTCTCTGCATCGCGCTCGGAACTTCCACCCCGGCCCTGGCCGACCACGGACACGACCGCGGCTATTACCGGCCGGCGCCCCGTCACCACGGCCACGGCGACTACCGGCCGGCGCCGCCCCGTCATGACCACGGTCACCGCCGCGGCTACGGCTGGGCCGGCCCGGCCGCCCTGCTGGCGATTACCGGCATCGCCGCCGGCATTGCCGCCTCGACCTACTACGCGCCCGCCCCGGCCTACGTCGAGCCACAGCCGGTCTTCGTCGAACCACGCCCGGTTTACGGGAGCCGGGCAGCCGGCTACTGGAACTATTGCGGATCGGCCGGGCAGTACTACCCGAACGTCGATTACTGCCCCGAAGGCTGGCAGGCGGTCCCCGCCCGCTGACCATCGCGGGTCCGTCGACGGCATGCCGCCCAGGCGGTACAGTGTGCAGTTGTCGCCCCCTTGCTGCCCCGCCCCATGCGCCGACTGTTGATCTTCTGGCTGTTGATGGCCTGCACGCTCCCGGGCGTTGCCAGCGCCAGACAGGCGTATCCCTTTTCGCTGCGCGCCGAGCGCAGCGCCTCGGGCAGCGACCTGATCGCCCACAATCGCGGCCCGGCCCCGGTGTCGGTGCGGCTCGCGCTGAGCGCGGCGGACAATGCCCGCACGACCTCGCCCCTGCCCGTTTTCGCCGTGGTGCGCCCCTACAGCGAAGCGCTGCTCCTGCAGGTCCGCCCGGCCCACCCGGGACGCGGCCTCCGCTTCTCGACGCAATCGACCTTCAGCGTCGGCAGCTTCCACGCCGTCCCCGACCCGCGTGCAACCTACCGCCTGCCCTTCGCCGACGGCCGCAGCTTCGTCATCAGCCAGGCTCCCGGCGGCCCGCTGACCACCCACACCGCCGAGGACAGCGAGCATGCCGTCGATTTCACGATGCCCGAGAATACGCCCGTCGTCGCCGCCCGCGATGGCGTGGTGATCGAGACCGAAGCGGCGAACCGCTTCGGCGGCAAGGATCGTGGGCTGCTGGCGATGGCCAATTACGTCCGCATCCTGCATGCCGACGAAACCGTGGCAACCTACGCCCACCTGGCGCCCGGCGGGGTCCGCGTGCGTCCGGGAGAAAGGGTAAGCGCCGGGACCGTCATCGGGCAATCGGGCGCCACCGGCTACACATCCGGCCCGCACCTGCATTTCGTCGTGCAAAAACTGGTGCGCAGGAACGACCGGTTCGCGATGGTTTCAGTGCCATTCCGCTTCTCCGTCGGCGATCCGCCCCATGTCTTCACGCCGAAGTTCGGCCAACTGGCGACGGCTGACTATGCGGCGCCCGGCAGGGCGCCGCCGTTTGTCGACGCCCGGCGGGTCGAGCAGCCTGCGGCTCAAGTCCCCTCGGGGGATGGAAAACGGGTCGTTCAGGCCCGTTGACCGCACCCGCCGCCGGTGAAGCGGCGGCGCAAGTCCCCAGGCGCGGGGCGGCGCCAGCCGGAGATCACTCGAAGGGATGCTGCCTGAGGATGGTCTCGTCGCGCTCGGGTCCGGTCGAGATGATGGCAACCGGCACCTGACAAAGCTCCTCCAGGCGATTGAGATAGGCTTGGGCATTGGCCGGCAGATCCTGCCAGCGCCTGGCGCCGAAGGTCGTTTCCGGCCAGCCGGGCATCGTCTCGTAGATCGGCTCGCAGCGCGCGACTTCATCGGCGCCGATCGGCAGCAGATCGAGAACCTTGCCGTCGAGACGGTAACCGTTGCAGATCCTCAGTTCGGCGAGACCGTCGAGAACGTCGAGCTTGGTGATGCACAGCCCGGTCAGGCCGTTGATGCGCCCGGAACGGCGCAGCGCCGCCGCATCGAACCAGCCGCAGCGGCGCTTGCGCCCGGTGACGGTGCCGAACTCCCTGCCGACCTGCGACATCTGGTAGCCCGGTGCGCCGGCGGTGTCGATGTCGAGTTCGCTCGGGAAGGGGCCGCCGCCGACGCGGGTACAGTACGCCTTGGTGATGCCCAGCACGTAATGCAGCATGCCGGGACCGATGCCGGCGCCGGCGGAAGCCTGACCGGCGACGCAGTTCGACGACGTCACGAACGGGTAGGTGCCATGGTCGATATCGAGCAGGGTGCCCTGCGCGCCCTCGAACAGCAGATTCTGGCCGGCCTGATTGGCCGCGTACAGCGCCGCCGAAACATCGGCCACCAGCGGACGGATCTGCTCGGCGTCGGCCATCGCCTGATCGAGCACCATGCGGTAGTCGACCGCGGGCGCCCTGAAATACTCGGTCAGCACGAAGTTGTGATATTCCAGGACTTCCTGCAGTTTCCCGGCGAAGCGTTCCGGATGAAACAGGTCGTAGATCCGCAGCCCGCGCCGCGAAACCTTGTCCTCGTAGGTCGGGCCGATGCCCTTGCCGGTCGTGCCGATCTTCTTGTCGCCGGCCTTGGCATCCTCGCGCGCCTTGTCGATGGCGGAATGGTAGGGCAGGATGATCGGACAACCGGGACTGATCTTGAGCCGCGAGCGGACTTCGATGCCGCCCTTCTCCAGTTCGGCGATTTCGGCCAGCAGGTGATGGATGTCGAGCACCACCCCGTTGCCGATGTAGCATTTGACCCCGTCGTGGACGATGCCCGAGGGCACCAGATTCAGCTTGTAGACCTGTTCGCCGACAACCAGCGTGTGGCCGGCATTGTGCCCGCCCTGGAAGCGGACGACCCCCTGGGCATGGTCGGTCAGCCAGTCGACGATCTTGCCCTTCCCCTCGTCACCCCACTGGGTGCCGACCACGATGACATTCTTGGCCATGTCTAGTCCTCTTGTATTGCTTCGATGATCCAGTCCTCGCCGGCCTGCGCCAGTTTTCTGTCGCAGACCGGCCCTTCGCAGGCGGTTTCGTCCGGCAGCAGTTCGACGACGATTTCCCCCTGCCCGCGCAGCGCGGCAATGTGCGCGGCGAGTTTCGCGTCATGCCCGACCTGCGGCGCCAGGATGGCCCGCGACGGCCTGCCGGCCGGCGCCAGGCGCGCCACTTCGCGCAGGTCCATCGAAAAGCCGGTTGCCGGACGCGCCCGTCCGAAGACCCTGCCGGCGCCGTCGTAGCGGCCGCCCAACGCGACCGCCGCCGGGTAGCCGGGGCAGTAGGCGGCAAAGACGACGCCATTGTGATAGTGATAGCCGCGCAGGTCGGAAAGATCGAGCGAAAACGGCAGGTCGCCAGCGAGCACGACGAGATGACGCAAATCGGCGAGCGCCGCGGTGATGGCCGGGAGCGCCGGCAGTTCGGCGGCGGCGCGGTCGAGCACTTCGACGCCGCCATACAGTTGCGGCAGGCGCTGCAGGGCCTCCCGGAACGGTGCGGGCACCTCGGCGCACGCCGCGATCAGGCCCGGAACATCCTTGGCCTGGAGCAGGGCGAGCAGCGTCCCTTCGGATTCCCGCGGCAGCCCGGCAGCCTCGGCCAGGGCGCGGAAGATGCCTACGTGGCCGAGATCGATCCGGCTCACCGCCACCTGGATCGTCTTCAGCGCGCCCGCGAGCAGACGAATCACCGCGAGATCGGCGGCGATCCCGGCATGGCCATAGAGTTCGGCGCCGATCTGCACCGGTTCGCGGCTGGCGGAAATGGTCGCCGGCATGGCGTGCAGCACGCTGCCGCAATAGCACAGGCGCGTGACTCCGCGATGGTTGAGCAGATGGGCGTCGATGCGCGCCGCCTGCGGCGTGATGTCGGCACGCACCCCCATGGTGCGCCCGGTAAGCTGGTCGACCAGCTTGAAGGTACGCAGATTGAGATCCTGGCCGGCGCCGGTCAGCAGCGACTCGAGGTATTCGAGCATCGGCGGCATGACGAATTCGAAACCGTGACCGCGGAAATGGTCGAGCAAGGTCCGGCGCAGGCGCTCGATGCGATCGGCCTCGGCCGGAAGGGCGTCGGCGATGTATTCGGGCAACAGCCAGTTCATGAGAGAACCATGAGCAGGATCAGGCCGACGATCATCGAGGTGAGGCCGATGAAGCGGATCTGCCCGTCGGTGAGTTGAACGAGGCGGCGGAAAGTCTCGCGCCAGGCAGCCGGCGCGATGAAGGGCATGATCCCTTCGAGCACCAGCATCAGCGCGAAGGCCAGCAGCAGCGTCGAGGTCATTTGCCCTTGTCGTTCCCGCGCCCGGTGCCCTTCATGTACTTGAAGAAATCGGAGCCGGGTTCCACCACCAGCACGTCGCTCTTGTTCCGGAAGCTGCCGCGATAGGCTTCCAGGCTGCGGTAGAAGGCATAGAACTCGGGGTTCTGGCTGAACGCCTGCGCGTAGATGGCCGTGGCCTGGGCGTCGCCCTCGCCCTTGATCTTCTGGGCATCGCGATAGGCGTTGGCGATGATGATCTCGCGCTGGCGATCGGCATCGGCGCGGATCTTCTCGGCTTCGGCCGCTCCTTCGGATCGCAGTTCGTTGGCGACCCGCTTGCGTTCGGCCTCCATGCGGCGATAGACAGCCTCGCTCACTTCGTTCGGCAGCTCGACCCTTTTCAGCCGCACGTCGACGATCTGTACGCCGATCTTGCGCGCATCGGCATCGGCCTTGATCCGCATGTCTTCCATGATCCGGTCGCGCTCGCCGGAGATCACGTCATGCACCGTGCGCTTGCCGAATTCCTCGCGCAGGCCGGCGTTCACCGTCTGGTTCAGGCGGGTCTTCGCACGCGCCTCATCGCCACCGACCGAAATGTAGTAGAGCTTGGGGTCGATGATCCGCCACTTGACAAACGAGTCGACCAGGACGTTCTTCTTCTCGGACGTGATGAAGCGCTCCGGATCGTTGTTGTCCAGGGTCAGGATGCGCCGGTCGAAATAGCGGACATTCTGGATCATCGGGATCTTGAAGTTCAGACCCGGCTCGGTGATGATCCGCTTGACTTCACCCAACTGGAAAACCAGCGCGTACTGACGCTGATCGACGGTAAACATCGACATGGCGACGACGACCAGAACGGTCACGACAATCGCCGCCAGCAAGTTGAATCTCGAGTTCATCAACGGGCCTCCCGGTCGCGAGAGCGCAAGGCCGGCTCACGCCCGCGGCCTTGACCGGTCATGGAATCAAGCTGCGGCGGCGCTTCATTGGATGCCTGCGGCACTGGCCTGGACGGCGCCGCAGGCGCCGGGGACACCGCGACAGGCTCCGTGGCGACCGGTGCGGCGGCAGCGGCGGCAGCCCCCTGCAGCAACTTGTCGAGCGGCAGGTAGAGCAGGTTCCCCTGTCCCTTGGCATCGATCAGGACCTTGCTCGTATTGGCATACACCTGTTGCAGGGTTTCGAGATACATGCGCTGACGCGTCACCTCGGGCGCCTTGGCATACTCGACCTGGACCTGCCTGAAGCGCGAGGCATCACCCTCGGCCGTCGAGATCACCCGCTGCTTGTGGCCACTGGCTTCCTCCATCAGACGCGCCGACGTTCCCTTGGCCCTGGGAATGACGTCATTGGCATAGGCCTGGCCTTCGTTCTTCTGGCGCTCGCGGTCCTGGCCGGCCTTCACCGCGTCGTCGAAGGCCGCCTGCACCTGCTCGGGCGGCTGGGCGTTCTGCATCGTGACCTTGGAGATCAGGATGCCGCTCTGGTAGCGGTCAAGGATCTCCTGCATCAGCTGGGAGGCCTGGGCGGCGATCTGTTCGCGGCCCTCATAGAGAACGAAGTTCATACGGCTCTTGCCGACAATCTCACGGACAGCCGATTCGGCGGCGCCCATGACCGCATCTTCGGGATGGCGGTTGTTGAACAGGTACTCGCTCGGGTCCTTGAGGAAGTACTGAACCGCGAACTGGATATTCACGATGTTCTCGTCATCGGTCAGCATCAGCGCCTCTTTCAGGACCTTGTTGCGCTCGCTGCCGCGGTAGCCGATCTCGATGGTGCGCACGCCGGTCAGGTTGACCAGGTCGACCGACTGGATCGGGTACGGCAGGCGCCAGCGCAGGCCGGGCTCGGTCGTCTCCTTGTATTTGCCGAACTGGAGCACGATGCCGCGCTGCGAGGCATCGACGATGTAGAAGCCGGAAGCCAGCCAGATCACGACCACCAGCGCGGCAAGCAGGCCAACGCCGCCGCCGAGGAATTTCGGATTGAAGTCGATCTGCGGCAGGCGCGGCCCATTGCCGCCCCCGCCGCCCCCGCCGCCATTGCCGCCACCGCCACCCTTCTTGCCGAGCATGCCGTTGAGCCTGCGGTTGAAGTCACGCCACAGTTCCTCGAGGTCGGGCGGCCCCTGATTGGGCCGGCGCGGACCGCCCCCGCCGGGTTTGTCCCCGTCGTCGCCGCCACGGTTGCCCCATTGCGGGTCGTTGAGGGACATGAAAATTCCTAATGTCGGGATCATGTGGTCTGGGAGTCAGCTAATGTAATCGGGTTGGGCATCGCGAGCGGCGGCGGCCAGTTCGTCATGGACGGTTTCGGCCTTGGCCAGGGCATATTCGGCGAGGGATTCGCGCAATAGTTCCAGGCCCTCGCCGGAACGCGCACTGATGCGAACGCGCGCGATATTACCATATTCATCGCGCTCGACTCCCGGCGCCGCCTCGGTCAGGTCGATCTTGTTCCAGACGATCAGCTGCCGGACCTTGCGGGCGCCGATTTCCTCGAGAACCTTGTTCACCTCGAACATCTGCTGGTCGCGGGCATGGCTGGCGCTGTCCACGACATGCAGCAGCAGGTCGGCGTCGGCGGCGGCTTCCAGCGTGGCATGAAAGGCATCGATCAGCGAATGCGGCAGATCGCGGATGAAACCGACGGTATCGGAAACGACGACGTTGCCCGCACCCTCGATCCACAACCGGCGCGACGTGGTATCCAGCGTTGCGAAAAGCCGATCGGCGGCAAGGACGCCGGCATGGGTCAGCGCGTTGAACAGGGTTGACTTGCCGGCATTGGTGTAGCCGACCAGCGAGACATTGAGCACGTCGCCGCGCATCCGCTCCTTGCGCTGCACGCCGCGCTGCCGCGACAGCTTCTTCAGGCGCTCCTTGAGCAGCTTGATGCGGTTGCCGAGCAGACGGCGGTCGGTTTCCAACTGCTTCTCGCCCGGTCCGCGCAGGCCGATGCCGCCGCGCTGGCGCTCGAGGTGGGTCCAGCCGCGCACCAGCCGGGTCGACAGGTGCTCCAGCTGGGCCAGTTCGACCTGCAGCTTGCCCTCGGCGCTGGCGGCACGCTGGGCGAAGATGTCGAGGATCAGGCTGGTCCGGTCGATCACGCGACATTTGAGTTCACGCTCAAGATTGCGTTCCTGCGCCGGCGAGAGCTGGTGATTGAAGATGACCAGATCCGCCTCGCCGGCCCCCAGCATGGCGGCGATCTCCTCGACCTTGCCCTTGCCGGCGAAAGTCTTCGGGTCGGGGGCGTGGCGCCGGCCGAACACTTCGGCGACCACCAGGCCGCCCGCCGAATCGACCAGCAGCCGCACTTCCTCGAGCTGATCGGCAAGATCACCCTGGCCGAAATCAAGCTGAACGACCACCGCACGCTCGCCGGCAGCGGGACGTTCATTCATGGGAATTTCCGGAAGCTGGAACCGCGGGCCCGCCACACGGACGGGGAAATGATGATGCGCCGATTATTCAGCCGCCTGTTCTTGCTGGAGGCTCACCGGACGGGATGGCACCACGGTCGAGATCGCGTGCTTGTAGACCATCTGGGTGACCGTGTTCTTGAGCAGCACAACATACTGGTCGAAAGATTCCACCTGGCCCTGCAACTTGATGCCATTGACCAGATAGATCGAAACCGGGACGTGCTCGCGACGAAGCGCATTGAGGAAGGGGTCTTGGAGCATTTGCCCTTTGTTGCTCATGGTGGGGACTCCATGTGGTCATGTTGTTATGAGTTTACTAATGTACCCAAGTTTGCCTCGGGATGCCAAGGTTTTTACGTCTTGCCCTGGTCGGCAAAGGGATTCCTGCCGGTGACGAACTGGATGCGCAACGGCGTGCCCTGCAGCTTGAATGCTTCGCGAAACGTGCTTTCCAGGTAGCGCCGGTAGCTGTCCCCGATCTGATCGACGGCATTGCCATGGACCACGATGATCGGCGGATTGGATCCCCCCTGGTGGGCATAACGCGGCTTCGGCCGGAACATGCCATGCCGCGGCGGCGGCTGCCGGGCCACCGCATCGGCCAGCACGCGCGTCAGACGCGGCGTGGACAGGCTGGTCATCGCCGCGGCATAGGCGGCATTGACCGAACGGAAGAGGGCCTCGAGTCCGACGTTGCGCTTGGCCGAGATGAAATGGAACTTGGCGAAGTCGAGGAACTTCAGCTTGCGCTGGAGGATGGCGCGGGTCTGCTCGCGGACATGCGAATCGAGCCCGTCCCACTTGTTGACCGCGACCACCAGCGCCCGCCCGGACTGCACGATGAAGTCGGCGATGCGGGCGTCCTGGTCCGAGACGTCGGCCTGGGCATCGACCATCAAAATGACGACGTTGGCTTCCTCGATCGACTTCAGCGTCTTGACCACCGAGAATTTCTCGACCGACTCGAATACCTTACCGCGCTTGCGCATGCCGGCCGTATCGACGAGCACGTACTGGCGCCCGCCGCGTTCGAAATCGATCTCGATCGAATCACGCGTCGTTCCCGGCGCGTCGAACGCGATCACCCGCTCCTCGCCGAGCAGGGTGTTGATCAGCGTCGACTTGCCGACATTCGGGCGACCGACAATCGCCACCCGCACCGCCGCGGATTTCTCCTCGTCCTCTTCCGGCTCGGGAAACGAGGCGAGCGCCAGGTCGACCAGACCGCGGACCCCTTCGCCGTGCGCGGCGGAAATGGCGTTCGGCTCGCCGAGGCCGAGTTCGTGAAAATCCGCCTCGACCATGCCGGATTTCATGCCTTCCGCCTTGTTGACCGCAACCACCACCGGCCGCCCCGCGCGGCGCAGCTTGTCGGCAATTTCCTTGTCGACCGGGGTCACGCCGGAGCGGCCATCGACGACGAAGATCACCGCATCGGCTTCGGCGATGGCCTGCTCGGCCTGGCGCGCCATCTGGTGCACGATGCCGTCCTTGGCCAGCGGTTCGAAGCCGCCGGTGTCGACCACCAGATAGGGCTTGCTCCCGAGTTTTCCGTGCCCGTAATGGCGGTCGCGGGTCAGCCCCGGCAGGTCGGCGACGAGGGCGTCACGCGAGCGCGTCAGGCGATTGAACAGCGTCGACTTGCCGACATTGGGGCGGCCGACCAGAACGAGGGTCGGCTTCATCGCGCCTCGATCGCGCTGACATTGCCGCCGCTGGTCTGCACCAGGAAGCCCGCACCCAGCGTCTGGACCGGTGTGCGGATCGGCGCGCCGTCGGTCTTCTGGCGCGCCACGAAGCTGCCGTCGTCGCGCCCCAGAAAATGGACCACTCCCTCGGCATCGCCGACGGCGACCACGCGGCCCTGGACGGCCGGGCCGGAAACCCGGCGATTGAGCAGTTTGTCCTGCTTCCACAGGCTCGATCCCGAGGTGCGATCGAGCGCATGCACGGCGCCGCGCTCGTCGGTGACGAACAGGTAGCGGTCGCTGAGCGCCAGCCCCGCCGCCGACGAAATGTCACGCGCCCAAAGCAGCGCGCCGCCCTGACCCATGTCGAAACAGGCGACCCTGCCCTGGAAGGCCACCGAACAGATCTGCCGTCCGTCGATGACCGGCACCGAGACGATATCGGCCACGCGATCGAGTTCGGTCGCCCCCTTGGGCGAAGCGACCGGCCCCTCCCAGACCGGAGCGCCATTCTGCATTGCCAGGGCGACCAGCTTGCCGCCGGGGAAGCCGACAAAGACGAACCGGTCGGCAAAAACCGGCGGCGCCGCGCTGCGCAGCGAAAGCGTCGGCGTCGACCGCTGGTAGACCCACTTGCGGCCGCCATCGGCGGCATCGAGCAGCACCACCCGATTGTCGCCGCTCTTGACGACGACGCCGTCGGCCCCGACCGCCGGCGCCGCCAGGACCTCGCTCGAAACCTTGGCAGTCCACCGCGGCTGACCGTCGCTGGCGGCGAATGCCAGCACCTCGCCCTTGCCCGTCGCCACCACCACCAGGCGGGAATCGGCGCCGACGCCGGCCGACAGCGGTTGTCCGGCGTTGATCGTCCACTCCCGGCGCCCGTCAACCAGCTTGCTGATCTCGCCGTTGCGGGCGGCAACGAAGACCGCGTCGCCGACCACCGCCGGCCTGAACACGTAGTCGCCAGCCTTGCCGGCGCTCGCCGACCATTGCTCGCGGACGTCGATGGTCGGGGTGACCGCTTCGAGCTTGGCCATCTTCGGCCCCGACGAGGCGAAGGGATTGATCGAATCGATGGCGTCCGACATGGTCGAGCAGCCGCCGGCGAACAGGCTGGCGAACGCCAGCAACGGGACAAGGCGCGGCGTCATCATGCCACCTCACCCAGGCTGTCGAGCTTCTGCCGCAGCAACTCGCGGCCGGCGCCGCCCCTGCCCTCGCGAACCTCGCCCTTGTCCAGAGCCGCCTGGTACGCCGCGCGCGCCTCGGGTTTCTTGCCCGCGGCCGCCAGCACATCGCCCTTGAGTTCGAGGAAACGGGCGGCGAAGGCCGCGGCATGCGCCGCTTCCAGTTGCTTCAGGGCTTCGTCGTAAGCCTTTTCGTCGAGCAGCACGGAGGCCAGGCGCAGGCGGGCGAGATCCCTGATTTCGTCCTCGCCGTTTTCGGCCGCCCAGGTCAGTTGCGCCCTGGCCGTCTTCAGGTCGCCGGCCTCGAAGGACTGGCGGGCGGCAACCAGTGCGCCAAGCGCCGCGTAGGTGGTGCCGCCGAACTTCTCGGCCAGTTCACCGGCCGCCGCCTTGACCTTCTGCGCATCACGCGCGGCGACCGCCTGCTCGAGCACGCCGTAGATGGCCGACGCCTGCGCCGCCTGGCTGCGTTGATACCAGTTCCAGCCCTGCCAGCCGATCACCGCCAGCGAACCGGCGACGACGACGCCGGTCACCAGGTTGCCGTACATCTTCCACCAGGTTTTCAGCGTATCTATCTGTTCCTGTTCTTCGAGGTCGTAATGCGCCATCTGCCTATTCCTCTTCGTCCGAATCGATCAATTGTCCGATGATGGCTTCCGCCAGATCATCGACTTTCAGTTTCAACTGCGCCGCCCCTTCCTCGCGCAACGGCTTGAGTTGTGCTTCCCCGGTCGACGCTTCGTCGTCGCCGATGATGACGGCAAAGGTCGCGCCGCTGCCGTCGGCCTTCTTCATCTGCGACTTGAAGCTGCCGCCGCCGCAATGCAGCAGGACATCGATCGCCTGATCGCGCAGTCCTTCGGCGACGCGGAAGGCCAGCCGCGAAGCGCCCTCGCCGTGATGCACCAGATAGACATCCGGCGCCGCGCCGGCCGGTTCGCCCCCGGCATCGCGGATCAGCGCGATCAGCCGCTCGACGCCCATGGCGAAGCCGCAGGCCGGAGCCGGCTTGCCGCCCAGTTGCTCGACCAGGCCGTCGAAGCGCCCGCCGGCACAGATGGTGCCCTGTGCGCCGAGGCGATCGGTGACCCACTCGAACACGGTCAGATTGTAATAGTCCAGCCCGCGCACCAGGCGCGGGTTGACCGTATAGTGCAGGCCGGCGTCGCGCAGGACACGCTGCACGCCTTCGAAATGGAGCAGCGATTCGGGGCCGAGGAAATCGATCAGCCGGGGCGCGGCGGCGCACAGTTCCTGCAGATCGGGATTCTTGCTGTCGAGGATGCGCAGCGGATTGCTGTGGAGGCGGCGCCGTGAATCGTCGTCGAGCAGTTCGGCGTGCTCCTCGAGGTAGGCGACCAGCGCCGCGCGGTGGCGGGCGCGCTCCTCCGGCTGGCCGAGGCTGTTGATCTGCAGCTCGATGCCGTCCAGGCCAAGGTCGGCCCACAGGCGGGCGCCCATCAGGATCATTTCGGCATCGATGTCCGGCCCCTCGTAGCCAAGCGCCTCGACGCCGACCTGGTGGAACTGGCGATAGCGGCCCTTCTGCGGCCGCTCGTGGCGGAACATCTGGCCGATGTAGTAGAGCCGCTGCGGCTGGCGGGCGATCAGGTTGTGCTCGATGACGGCGCGCACGCAACCGGCCGTCCCTTCCGGGCGCAGCGTCAGCGCTTCGCCGTTGAGGCTGTCGATGAAGGAATACATCTCCTTCTCGACGATGTCGGTCACTTCGCCGATGGCGCGCTTGAAGAGCGGCGTCGGCTCGACGATGGGCAGGCGGATCGGCCGGTAGCCGTAGCTCTTCAGCCACGAACGGACGGTGTCCTCGAACATTTCCCAGAATTCGGCCTCGTCGGGCAGGATGTCGTTCATCCCGCGCACGGCCTGCAGCTTCTGACTCATGCCGGCAGTTTCTTCCTGTAGGTGCGCCGGACGTAGCGCTCGATGATGTCCTTGAATTCGCCGGCGATATGGTCGCCTTTCAGCGTCACCGTCTTGACGCCGTCCTCGTAGACCGGCGCCGACGGCGCTTCGCCGGTGCCCGGCAGCGAGATGCCGATGTTGGCGTGCTTCGACTCGCCCGGGCCGTTGACGATGCAGCCCATGACGGCCAGGGTCATGTTCTCGGCGCCGTCGTAATGCAGCTTCCATTCCGGCATTCGGGCGCGGACGAAATCCTGCACCTCGCCGGCCAGTTCCTGGAAGAAGGTCGAGGTCGTCCGCCCGCACCCCGGACAGGCCACGACCAGCGGCGCGAAGGCGCGCAGCCCCATCGTTTGCAGGATCTCCTGGGCGACGATGACTTCCTGCGCGCGCGAACCGCCCGGCTCCGGCGTCAGCGAGATGCGGATGGTGTCGCCGATGCCTTCCTGCAGCAGCACGGCGAGCGCCGCGGTGGACGCGACGATGCCCTTCGACCCCATGCCGGCCTCGGTCAACCCGAGGTGCAGCGCGTAGTCGGCGCGCCCGGCCAGTTCGCGGTAGATGGCGATCAGGTCCTGCACGCTCGACACCTTGCACGACAGGATGATCTTCTCGCCGGCCAGCCCGATTTGCTCGGCTCTCGCGGCCGACTCGAGCGCCGACGTGACCATCGCCTGACGCATGATCCCGGTGGCGTCAAGCGGTTGCGGTCGACGCGAATTTTCGTCCATTATTCGCGCCAGCAAATCCTGGTCGAGGCTGCCCCAGTTGACGCCGATGCGCACCGGCCTGTCATGGCGGCAGGCGAGCTCGACCATCTGCGCGAACTGCTCGTCCTTCTTCCGGCCGAAGCCGACGTTGCCGGGGTTGATGCGGTACTTGGCAAGCGCTTCGGCGCAGGCCGGCTCCCCGGTCAGCAGGCGATGGCCGTTGTAGTGGAAGTCGCCGATCAGCGGCACGTCGCAACCCATCCTGTCGAGATGGTCGCGGATCTTCGGCACGGCCGCCGCCGCTTCCGGAGTATTGACGGTGATGCGCACCAGCTCCGAACCAGCGCGCGCCAGTTCGGCGGTCTGCAACGCGGTGGACAGGTAGTCGGCGGTATCGGTGTTGGTCATCGACTGGATGACGACCGGCAAGCCGCCGCCCAGTTGCACATGGCCGATCAGGCACTCGCGCGTCAACCGCCGGGCAACCGCAGTCAACGGCCTACTCCAGGACGAGGCGGGCGACTTCGCCCTTGGTATGCGGCGCCAGATCGACGGCCTGGCCGCGCCAGAACAGTTTCACGCCCGGAGCGTAGCCGATGACCAGCGACAGCGGCCCCGCAACCGCGACGGCCTGTTCGGAGCCGGCCGCGCCGACCTGCGTAAAGACGACCTTGTTGTCGCGGTTGCGCACCTCGACCCACGACTCGCCGGTGAACACGAAGCGCAGCGGCGCATCGTCCGTACGCGCCGCCGGTGCGGCAAGCGGCGCCGGGGCCATCTCGGCGGGCGCGTGCGCCTGCGGATTCATGACCTGATGTTGCGTCGAACCCGGCGGAAATACGGGTTCGCTGGACGCCGCCGGGGTCGCCGCCGGCGAACCGGTTGACGGCGCCGGCGCCGGTTCCTTGCGCGCCACCGAATCGATCGATCCCTGAACACGCTCGCGCAGCGCCGAAAGGTCATCGGGCAAGAGCGCATAGGCCAGCACCGCCAGCACCACGAACACCAGACCGGCGAGAATCAGCGGGCGGTTGCGCCGCTGCGGGCCGCTCGGCATCGTCGCCGGCCGGCCCGCGGGAACGTTCAGGCTGTCGGCCGGCTTCTCCAGCGTGTCGTCCAGCTGATCCATCAGCGGCCCGGCGTCGATCTGCAGGGCGCGGGCATAGTTGCGGACGAAACCGCGAATGAAGGTGTGCCCCGGCAAACCGTGCCAGTTGCCGTTCTCGAGCGCCTCGACCTGGCGCGGCCCCAGCTTGAGGGCCAGCGCGACATCGTCGATCGTCATCTGGCGCATCTCGCGCGCCCGCCGCAGACGGGCGCCGACCCCCGGGAGGATCCCGCTGCCCGCCTCGCCGGTTGCGGCAGTCGACAGATCAGGGCTGACTGTCTCGGTCATTCAAAATTCCCCTTGAGGAAGGCCTGGTATTCCTTCGATGTCGGATAGCGGCCACGCAGCTGCGACGCGTAGTTTCCCTCGCCCGCCTTGTTGCCGAGCTTGCGCTCGAGGCGGACGGCAAGCCAGAGCGCCTCGGCGGACGGCGGCTCCATCGCCTTGATCGCCTCGCCCAGATAGACTTTCGCCTCGTCGAGATTGCCGCGCTGATAGAGCAGTTCCGCCAGCTTGTAGCGGATCGCCGGGGCGGCGTTCCTGGAGAGGCGCAGCGCCTCCAGCAGATAATTCAGCGCTCCGTCGACATCCCCGGCCTTCATCGCGCAACTGCCGGCGTTGGTGTAGGCCACCTCGGGCGTTTCGTAGAGCGGATCCTTCAGCGCGTTCAGGAAGTACTGGATCGACTGCCGCGGCTGGCCGATGTCGCAGAGGAACCAGCCGTAGTTGTTGTTGACGTCGGGATTCTTCGGGGCGATCCTGAGCGCCCGCTGGAAATCCTCCTCGGCCTTGGCGTTTTCCTTGAGCTGGGCATGGACCAGGCCGCGCACGCTCAGCGCCTGAACATTCTCGGGATCCGCCTCGAGGGCGATGCGTGTTTCCTCAAGCGCCACCGCCATGCTACCGGCCTGATAGTAGGCGGCCGCCAGCTCGGTATGAATCCTGGAGCGCTGTTTCGGCTCGGCCGGCCTGACTTGCGCAGCCTCCGGCTCCGGGGCGTTGACCGGCCCACCGCCAGAGCTGACGCCAGGGCTGACGCCGGGCGCGTTCGTCACCGGGGGAATCGTGACCCACTCCAGTTTCTGCTGGGCGTGCGCGGAGAGCGCACCGCATGCGCCGAGGCACAAGGCCAGAATCCTCACTTTCATTCTCGAGCCAGTCATGCTCTTGCCTCCTGAAGGGGAATGATCCGCCCGGCTGTGCGCCGGGTCTTGTCCTGCACCTGCCCGGCCAACTGGCCGCAGGCTGCGTCGATGTCGTCGCCGCGTGTCCTGCGCGTCGTGGTGACGATGCCGGCCTGCATCAGAATATCGGCAAACCGGCGCACCCGCTCGCCCGGCGAACGCCGGAAGGGCGAGCTTGGGAAGGGGTTGAAGGGGATCAGGTTGAACTTGCAGGGCACGCCCTTCACCAGCGCCAGCAGTTCGCGGGCGTGCGCGTCGCTGTCGTTGATGCCGGCGAGCATCACGTACTCGAAGGTAATGAAGTCGCGCGGCGCCTTTTCCAGGTAGCGCCGGCAGGCGGCCATCAGTTCCTTGAGCGGATACTTCCGGTTGATCGGCACCAGTTCGTCGCGCAAGCGGTCGTTCGGCGCATGCAGCGACACCGCCAGGGCCACCGGGCACTCGTCGCGCAGGCGGTCCATGACCGGCACCAGCCCCGAGGTGGACACCGTGACGCGGCGGCGCGACAAGCCGTAGGCGTTGTCGTCGAGCATCAGGCGCAGCGCCGTGACCGAGTTCTCGAAATTGGCGAGCGGCTCGCCCATGCCCATCAGGACGACATTGGAAATGACCCGTTCGTCGCCGTGGACCGCACCGAGCGCCTGGTTGGCCTGCCACAGCTGGCCGATGATCTCGGCCACCGTCAGGTTGCGGTTGAAACCCTGCTTGCCGGTCGAGCAGAAAGCGCAATCGAGCGCGCAGCCGGCCTGCGTGGACACGCACAGCGTGCCGCGGTCGTCCTCGGGAATGAACACCGTTTCGACGGCGTTACCGTTGCCGACATCGACCAGGAACTTGCGCGCGCCGTCGTCCGACAGCTTGTCGGAAACGACCGCCGGCGGCGCCACGACCGCCTTCGCCTTGAGCTTTTCACGCAGGCTCCTGGCGATGTCGGTCATGGCGTCGAAATCCGCCACGCCGGCACGATGGATCCAGCGCAGCACCTGTTTGGCGCGGAAGGGCTTTTCGCCCTGCCCGGCAAACCAGGCGGTCAGGCCTTCGGCATCGAAATCCAGCAGGTTGACGGTCATACGGCTTGGATCAACGACCCGAATAGGTGTTCATACCCGGGAAGAAGAAGGCGATTTCCACGGCCGCGGTTTCCGGCGCATCGGAGCCATGCACGGCATTGGCGTCGATGGATTCGGCGAAATCGGCGCGGATGGTGCCCTTGTCGGCCTTCTTCGGGTCGGTGGCGCCCATCAGCTCGCGGTTCCTGGCGATGGCGTTGTCGCCTTCGAGGCACTGGATCATCACCGGGCCGGAGGTCATGAACTCGACCAGATCCTTGAAGAAGGGGCGCTCCTTGTGCACTGCGTAGAACTGGCCGGCTTCCTGGGCGGACAGCCAGGTCATGCGGGCGGCGATGACCTTGAGGCCGGCGCCTTCGAAACGGGAATAGATCTGGCCGATGACGTTCTTGGCGACGGCGTCGGGTTTGATGATGGAGAGGGTGCGTTCGATGGCCATGTGATTGCTCCGCAATGCTAGTCGGTTGAAAAACGGAGGATTTTAGCAGATATGGAGCGCGCGCGCCCGGCTCAGCGTTGCCGGATTTCCCCCGGCGCCGCCAGCAGCGGCTCGCGCAGCCGGGCGAATTGTTGCGGCGCAACGTATTGCAGCAGCTCCTTGCCATCCTTGTCGACCACGACATCCAGCCCCTGCTTCGGGTACAGCAGGTGCGTGCGTCTGTCGGAAAGGACGATGCGCTCGCCCGGCTCGCCGAAGCGCTGGACGATCGTCGCCTCGTCCAGATTCACCGTCGGAATGACGCTGATGGCGCGGATCGGCAGGCGGTCGGCCGCCGCCAGGTCATCCGGATGCAGCGTGATGCGGCGCGTCGTGCTCTCCATGTGCTTGGCCTTGAGCGCCCGCTCGCGCATCGCGGAAATTGCCTCGTTTGTGGCGTCGACCGTAACCACCATCTTCGCCAGCACGAAACCGAGCGGCAGCTGCGCGTAATAGCCTTCCAGCAGGCCGATTTCGTTCGGTTCGGCGATGATCGCCACCTCGATCTCGTTACCGAGTTTCTGCCGCACGTCACCGAGCGTGCTGATGCCCGGCCGCAGCCCGAACACCGTGCTGCCGCCCTGCCCGTCCACCGAGATCTGCCACGGCAGGTTGGCGTTCGGATCGACGCCCGCCTGCTTACCGGCGCCGGGAATGAAGAGCGGGATAATCAGCGCGAGCAGGACGAGTGCGATCAGGGACAGGGCGAATTTCATGGCGGCCGCGGAAAACGGGATGGCGGATTGTGCCACAGCAGCGGCGCCGGAAATCGCCACGCCTTGAGCGGTGCGCTACGGCCGCTCGCCGCCGTCGAGCACGATCTCGAACCACAGCCGTTGCCACAGCGGCGCCTGCGCAACGAAGTCGCCGATACGCGCGGCAAATGTCGCGCCGGCATCGATCTGCGCGGCCAGTTCGGCATTGTCGGGACGCGGCACGTAACCGACCTTCTCTCCTCGCCACTCGATCCGGATCGCCTGGCTGTCATGGGGGTTCTCCGGCTCGCGAATCAGGGCCAGGGGCTGGCCCGTGGCGAAAAACGCCTCGCGGGCCGGATCGCAGGCATAGGCGTAGCCCGCGACCGGCGCCCGCAGCCGGTTCGCCGGCATCCCGCCATCCTCCCCCGCCACCGGCCAAGGCGGCAGCGCCAGCAGCGCGGCCAGCACCTGGATGCTTGCCTCGTCGAGTTCGGGCGGCGCCTGCCGGTTCAGCTTGATCTTGATACCCCGACTGGCCAGTGCGCGCCGCCCGGCATATGACGGCGCGTTCAACTCGTGCGCGACGCGTCGCGCGAAGGCATGCATCGCCTTGCTGGCCGGCGCATTCCTCGGGCCGCGCAACTGGGTAAGGCGATACCTTGGCAGCGCGCCGCCGGCCTCGTCCTCGAAGAGCGCCGTGGCCCGCTCGCGCCGATCGGAACAAGCCTCGCCCTCGCCGCCACCCGGACCCGATTCGAGCGCGAAGACCCGGCTGGCGCGACGAACGCAGCCCTCCCAATAGTCGGCAACGCAATGGCGCATGACCAGACCCTCTTCGACGAGACGCTCGCGGGTCGCCAATTCACTGGCCTGCCAGGCACCCTCGCGCCACTGGCCGACGATGGCAGGCACTGCGCCCGGGAAACCGGGGTCGTCGCAACCACCGCTGCGTTGCTGGCGAAACTCGTGCCAGCGGGTCGACGCAAGCAGCAACGAGGCCAGCCCGCGTTCGCCGGCCCACAGCGCGGCAAGGCGGCAAAAATCGATCTGCCACCGATGCTTCGCCACAAGCCAGCGCACCAGAACCTGCAGATAGTCCACTGTATCGACGATGGACTCGTTGAGCGCCGGGAATCGCCGTTCGAGCGATTCCCAAACCCCGGCATAGCCCGCCCGGAAGGCGCGGGCGCCGAACTGCCGGTGCGTGCCAAAGAGGCCCCACAGCGCGGGCAAGTGGCTGGAATAAGCGTCGACCTCGGCCACCGACTGCGGTCGCCGATTAGGCGGGATGGCGTCGACGAACTGGAGGAATCCAGCCAGCGGAAGACCCGTGGAGGCAACCCACGGCGCCGCGCAGAACGGCGAACGCACCAGCCCCCGCGAAATGCCGTAGCAAGTCGCCAGCGCCCCGACCAGATCGCGTCCCTGCTCGATCGCCTCGACCACCGCCGCGTCATGGGCGCGCCAGCGGTAACGCTTGGCATCGGACAGATTCGGCCAGCGCTGCCGACTCAGGAGGATGGGCGCGACCAGGAAGGGAAAGCGCGTCAGCGCCTGCAAACGCTCCTGGCGTCGGGCATGCGCGGCGAGCCGGTTGTAATTGCGTGCGCTGGCCCAGAAAGTGTTGGGGCCGGCCATGTCGGCGAGGGCGGCCAGCGCCTCGCCATCGAGGCTCGCATGAAACGCGAGCGCCGCGCCAAACGCCGGTACAGATTCCTCCACGCACCCCACCGGCGACGCCGGTGCGCCGTACAGGACCAGAAAAGTTGCGCGGGTCGGCGTATCGAGCGCGATTTCCAGCGTGTCGCCGCGCGCGTCGTCGATGACCACCGAGGCCACGGCATCGAGGAAAGCATCGTCGGGCGCGGCATGGGCCAGGCGGAAGACGAGCACGCGGCCATCGTCCAGCAGCAGCCAGAGCCGCGCCTGTTCGTCGCGCTCGCGCCCCGCCAACGCGGCGCCGGGCAGCCAGAGGCGCGCGCACCAGCGGCGGACGGGAACAGGGGAGAGCGAATCCGGGAGTGAGGCGAGCATCGGGCGGCTGTTCGGCGAAGGGATGAGCGTGGCGTGGCGGGCAAAACCGGGCGTGAACACAGTATGGCCGACAACAGGCTCAAAACATGAGCCTGCCAAGCCATTATCATGCTGGAGTCACCCGGAGATGAACATGACCCTTACCACTCAAATTCGTCTTGCCTGGCTATGCTGGCTGCTCGCCGCCATGCTGTTCTTTTCCGGCACATCCGGCGCCGGCGGACTGGTCCTGCTGCTGGTCGCAGCCGGCTTTATCCTGAGCTTGCTCGCCATCGCCAGATGGTTTTTCCGCTAGCCGGCGGCATTCCGCCATCCGCCCGCCGAACACTCAGCCCGCAAGGCCTCCGGCGCTACGCCAAAGCACCGGCCCGGACAAAACCAGCCCCATCGCGATGCTTATGCCGCCAGCTTGCGCGATGCCGTCATGTCGCCTTGCCCGGCGAGCAAGGCGGGCACGGAAATGTCCTCGTCGAGTTCATCCCAATGCAGCCCCAGGCCACCGCCGCTGATGACAACGGCGGCGCGCAGTTCGGGTTGCGCTTGCAACAGCCGGGGGAAGAAGGCCAGCGGCACGCCCAGTTGGCGGCCGTCGGCCAGGCTGACCCACATCATCGAATCGTCGAAGCGCACCGATTTAGCCAAAGTATTCATTC
>JAFLDQ010000035.1 GCA_017302355.1 Dechloromonas sp. | reverse complement strand
CAGGCGCTCTTTCCCGGCCGCAAGGGCGGAAGCGCAACCCCGCTTGTGTGCGGATATCCCGCGGCGATGGCTCCGGACTCAATCACCAGGATACCGATCGATCCAGTGGGCGCGATCGCGAAGCCCGCGCGGATCATCCGGCGGGTCGCCGCCGGCCGGCCAATGCGGCCAGCCCAGCAGGTCATCGGCTGCCGCGGTGATCACATCCCGTGCATCGCGCCCAGCGGATTGCCGGCAATCGCCCCCGTCGAATCGCCGCTGTCGCCGGTCAGGTTGACCGCGAGCGTCACGCCCTCCGCGAAACTGCCGCTGCGCAACGCGCAATAGAGGGCGATGGCCAGCGCCTCCTCGGCCACCCAGCCCTGTCCGAGCTGCCGCCGGTGGCCGTCGCTGGTGCCGGAAACGCCGGCCAGTCGCACGGCCAGGCCGATCGCCGCCAGGGTTTCCTCGTGCCCGTCGCATGTCCTCAGGATGCCCCTGGTCTCGTCGACCGCGGCCAGCAGCGACGCTCCCTGAAGCACGCGCACGATCAGTGCCGCGAGCGCCCCGGCCGCATGCTGGCCTGCCGGATGGCCATGGGTGATTCCCGCCAGCTGGCAACCCGGATCGAACGCCGTGCGAGCGCGCCGCAGCGGCCTCCTCCCATCCGCGGACAAAGAGTCCGGCGGGCGCGCCGAGTGCATCGCCCACCGCGCCGCCGAGCAGGCAGCCGCGGTAGCGCGAGGCCAGCGCCGGCGCCGGACCTCCGCCGCGATCGCCATCGCTTTCTCCGGGAACAGCGCCGCCGCTCGCGCGGCCGGGGCGGCGGGTCATGGCGATTTCGCCGCCGAGGCGGTTTACCCGGACGCCGTCGATCCGCGGGGAATCGGTCTGGCCGGTCGTATTCATGGCGGACACCCACGCTGTTCCTGTTGTCAGCATTGCAGCTTACCGGATCCCGGGCTCATGGGATGCGCCTGGTTGCCGAATGGATTAAGCTTGCCGTCATTCGACCCAGGCAGGATTCCCCATGGCCCGCATCATTCCCGACGGCTGGCGCGAGCTCGCCGTCACCGGCGCCGCGCAGCGCGAGATCGAGACGCTGGCGATCCTCGCCGCCGGTCTGCCCGATGACTACGCCGTCTATCACGCGGTGCACTGGACGAATGTCGAACATCGCTACGCGCTGTACGGCGAAATCGACTTCGCGGTCGTCAATCGCGCCGGGGACCTGCTGCTGATCGAGCAGAAGAGCGGCTTCCTCGACGAAACTCCCGACGGCCTGGTCAAGCGGTATCCCGGCAAGTCCAAGAGCGTGCCCGTCCAGATCTCGCGGATGGTCAGTGCGCTGCGCGGCAAGCTGGCCAACCGCGGCGACATCCCGGGCGTGATTACCGATGCCCTGCTCTTCTGCCCGGACTACACGGTCAAGCAGCCGGAGACCGCCGGCCTCGCCCCCGAGCGCATTGTCGACGCCGGCCGCCGCGGCCAGTTGTGCGAGACCGTCCAGCGCCTTCTCCCGGCCCGCGAGGAAACGCCGGCGACTCCGAAGATCCATGCCTTCCTGCGCGACCTGATCCGGCTCGACACCGATGTCAGCGCCTTGATGGGTCGTGCCCGCACCATGGTGACCCGGGTTTCCGGCGGGCTCGCGCACTGGGCCCGGCAGCTGGATTTCTCGCCATTCCGGCTGCGGGTGACGGGAACGGCCGGCTCCGGCAAGACGCAACTCGCCCTGGCCGAGCACCGGGCGACGCTGGAGGCCGGAAGGCGCCCGCTCTACGTCTGCTACAACCGTCCACTGGCCGACCATTTCTCGCGGATCGCGCCTGCGGGCGGACTGGTCTGCACCTTCCACCAGTTGTGCGATCAGCGCGTGCGCCATGCCGGCGAGACGCCCGACTTCACCCGGCCCGACGCCTTCGACCGCCTGTTCAGGCGCGCCGCCGAACTGCCGCTCGGCAATCCCTTCCTGTTCGACACGGTGATCGTCGACGAAGGCCAGGACTTCTCCGAGCAGTGGCGCGACTTCGTGCTGCGTCATGCCCGCCCCGAGTCGCGGATGCTGTGGCTGGAAGACCCGATGCAGAATCTGTACGGGCGCCCGGCGGTCGCCCTGCCCGACTGGATCACCTTGCGCGCCCGCAGCAACTACCGCAGCCCGCGACCGATCGTCCGGATGCTGCAGGCGCTGCTGCCGGTCGGCCTCGATGTCGAGGCCGCTTCGCCGTTTGCCGGCGAAGAGATCGAATTCATCACCTATGCCGATACGGCCGGGATGTTCCAAGGCGTCAAGGACGCCCTGCGGCGCTGCTACTCGGCCGGCTTCAGGAAGCACGACGTGGCGATCATCAGTTATCACGGACGCGCCGAATCCCGCCTGACTTCGCTGGACCGGATCGGACCGACCACGCTGCGCCGCTTCACCGGAGAGTACGGCCTCCTCGGCCAGCCGGTGGTCACGGACGGCGATGTGCTGCTCGACTCGGTCTATCGTTTCAAGGGCCAGGCGGCGCCGGCGATCATCTTCGCCGAGATCGACTTCGCGGCGCTCGATGACCGGGCGGTGCGCAAACTGTTCGTCGGCGCCACCCGCAGCATGATGAAGCTGGTCATGGTGTTGCACGAAAAGTCGGCGGCGCAATTGGTTGGCCGTATCCAGCCAACGTAGCGTTTTCGCCGATGGATTGGGGAACCGGCAAAATTGGCACTTATTGGCCGTCGACCGCGACAGATGAATTGCCCCCCGTAACAATAGATCAGCGTGCATGAAGCTCATCCCGATCCGGTCGATCAGTAGCGCGAGGCATGGCATTAGCATCATCCTCCACATGCCCTGCTGGAATCAGCCGACCAAGTGCAAATCCATCCTGAGCAAGGCCGCATGCGACTGATACTCTTTGGTAATCGCTTGCGGTGCCGGAAAACTCGGCAAGCTTTGGATGTTTTGGGAGCGACATCAGATTCATCACATGCGCGCAGTGGTGACCGCCAGACGGAACAGATCTTCGATAACCCTCTACCGTTCCGCCTCCCCCTGTCAAGAAAACTGGGAGCCCCTTCGTCCACGCTTCAGACAAACGATAGGGTTGGCGCGCCGGAAACCCGCCGGATAGGCGCGCGCCATCCAGCCGTCGCCGCGGTCGAGGTCGAGCGCCCGGCGGAGGTCGTGGGCGCGGATCCACACCTGCCCCGTCCGGTCGGAGAAGGCGCGCAGTTCATGGCCGGTGACCGCCCGCCGGCAGGTCAGCAACGCCGCCTTGAGCGCCAGGGCGCCCACCGGCAGCGCCGGTAGCAGCGCGAGCATCCAGCGCCATCCGAGAAGCATGGGGAACATCGCCAGGAGGAACGCGACGAACAGCGCCCCCATGATCGACACCCTCCGCGTGAAACTCCGCACCCCTCGTTCGATCCTCCGATACCGGCGATCCGGTCTTGCCAAGCCGGGCAGGTCATCCATGGGCAATGGCGCCATTCGTTCGTTGTGGCCGCCCGGACAGCTGCGCTGCGGTTTCGGGCATCCGGGAGAGCCATTTTCTTCCGCGTCGGCAGACTTCGCCAGGAGAAGCCATTGGCTCCCCCTGGCGCTTACGGCTCGCGGCCGTCGGGCTGCGGATCGAACTCGGCCTTGCCCTGCCGCTTCTTGCGCCGCAGGAAGCTCGGCATGTCGGCCTCCAGCGCCAGGCTGCCGAGCATTTCCTCCTTGGCGGAAACCCGCGAGTGCATCTTGCGCGCGGAGTACATCGCCTCCTTGCGGAAGCGGGCGCTGTCGCGTTCCCTGGCGAGATCGGCCAGCCCCAGCAGGATCTCCGTCACCCAGGGGTATTCGGCAAAGCGCTGGCGGGCGACCTCGATCATGCGGGCGATGCCTTCCCAGCCGCCGGCTTCGGCCAGGCGGCGGGCCTCTTCGAGGAACCGGCCGGCCTCGAGTTCGGCCTGACGGGCAAGAACGAGCGGATCGGCGAGCAGCGCCTCCCAGACCTGCGCCGAAAGCGCCGGCAGGACCAGGCGCGCATCGGGAACGGCGATCGGTGCGCCGTCCGGCGAGGTGCAGGTGACCTCGGCTTGCAGCAACTGACTGCCGGCATCGAGCGCCATCCCGGCGGCGATCTCGAGTTCGACCAGCGCCCAGGCCTCGGCGCCGAAAGGAATGTCGGGCAGGCGGATCATCGGGAAGCCTTCCCGCGCCTCAACGGGGTAGTCGTTGATCAGCGTCATCCCGACGCCCTGGGGCGCGGCCAGCGACAGCCGGACCTGACGGGCATGGAGGCTGGAGATGAAATCGAATTCCTCGACGAAAGGCTCGAGGAGATCGGCGGCGGTATCGCCGTAGTAGTGGTTGCCGCCGCCGCGCTGGGCCATCCGGACCATCAGGTCTTCGTTGAAGTCACGCCCGAGACCGTAGGTCGAGGTGGTGACGCCCTGCTCGGCCGCCGCCGCGCAGAGCGCCGCAATCTCTTCACTGGCGGTGGTCTCGCCGGCATTGGCGTTGCCGTCGGAGAGCAGGATGACACGCGCCAGCGCGGCGCTGGCGGCCCCCGGCAGGATCGATTCCATGCCGGCCTTCCAGCCGCCATGGAGATTGGTCGTTCCCCCCGGACGCAGGTGCGCTAGTGCGGCATGCAGCATCTTGCGGTCGCCGGCCGCGCCTGCCGGCGCCAGAGTGTCGACACGGTCATCGAAGACGACCAGCGAGGCAAGGTCGGTCGGCGCCAGGCGGTCGATCATCTGGCGCGCGCAGCGCACGGCTTCGCGCAGAGGCTCACCCGACATCGAACCGGAGCGGTCGATGACCAAGGACAGGCGATATGGCTTGTGCGCCTGCTGTCGGGCCGGATCGGCGTCGGGAGCCTGGACGCGGACCAGGACGGGCAACTTCTGGGCCATGCCGAGGATCAGCGCGGGCTTGAGCGGAACAAGCAGGACTTGCGGGGAATTGCTGGCGGACATTGGATCTCCTGTTCACCCGGCGTCATTGCCGGGACATGTCAGCCAGGATAGCGGACGACAGGCTCACGGAATGCGCCACCGGAATCGTTCGTCCGCTTTTTTCGGCGCGCCGATCCGGAGTCGGGACGCGCCGCGCCGAAGCTGCGGTTCGCCGCCCTGGCCTTGCCGTCATTCGCTTTTCCTCCCTCGGACCGGGGCCGTTTCATGCCATGATGCGGGGCGCCAGGCTCGGCAGCAGAGCCCGTTCGTCCAGAATCCATTCCGGAGACCACGCATGAGCCGCATGGAACGCATCTACCAGATCGACCAGATTCTCGGCGCCCGCCGCTCGGTCACCCGCCAGGAGTTGCAGGAGCGCCTCGGCGCCTCGTGGGCAACGCTCAAGCGCGATATCGCCTGCATGCGCGACCGCCTGAATGCCCCGCTGATTTTCGATCACGCTCTCGGCGCATACCGCTTCGAGAAAGCCAGACGGCGAATCGGGCCGCAATACGAGCTGCCGGGACTGTGGTTCTCCGCCGAGGAAATCCACGCCCTGCTGACCATGCAGCACCTCCTCTCCAGTCTAGACACCGGCGGCCTGCTCGGGCCGCAGATCCAGCCGCTGCTCGCCCGCCTCACCGGCCTGCTCGGCACCGCCGACAACCCGGCCGAGGAAGTTCAGCGCCGCATTCGCATCCAGACGGTGGGAGCCCGCGAGTTTCACCTGGATCACTTCCAGGCCGTCGGCTCCGCGCTGTTGCGCAGAAAACGCCTCGTCATCCGCTACCACGCCCGCGGCACCGACGAGGTGACCGAACGGGAAGTCTCGCCGCAGCGCCTCAACCACTATCGCGACAACTGGTATCTCGACGCCTGGTGCCACCTGCGCGAAGGACTGCGGGCCTTCTCGGTCGACGCCATCGAACATGCCGAAATCCTCGACCGGCGCGCCAAGGATGTTCCCGACCGGCGGCTCGACGAAGTCCTGGGTTCCGGCTACGGCGTGTTTTCCGGCGACCGGATCTCCTGGGCCGTGCTGCGCTTCACTCCGCAACGGGCGCGCTGGGTGGCTTCCGAGCGCTGGCATCGCAATCAGGCGGGGAAATTCCTGGAAGATGGCCGCTATGAGCTGCGCGTCCCCTACGCCGACGACCGCGAATTGATCATGGACATCCTGAAATACGGCAGCGATTGCGAGGTCATCGAGCCGGAGTCGCTCAAGGCAAGGGTCGTCGCAGAACTCGCGGCCGGGCTGGCGCGGTATCGCCAGCAGGATGGGCTTCGGGACCCGGCCGGTGAGTCCCGTTAGGCCCGGCCTGGGCGCGTGCCATTCCTGCCAGAGCGGATCGCCAGTCCGGGTCACGGCCAGGCCACAGGATGGTCAGCAAGCGGCTGTGGCAGGGAACACTGCCGACATGAAAAACCCATGCAACTCGATCAGCTGCATGGGTTGCGATCTGGTCGGAGTGAGAGGATTCGAACCTCCGGCCCCTGCGTCCCGAACGCAGTGCTCTACCAGGCTGAGCTACACTCCGATGCCTTGCGCGAGGTCCCTAGTGATCCCTCTCGACTGCAAAGAAAGTCAATTGTAGCAGAGCTTCCCGATAATTTGTATCGTTCACGCCACTGATTGCCGCGCGGGCAAGCTCTGCTTCCTGCGCCGCCTGGCGACGCGCATGGTCAAGGGCGCCGCTTGCCTGGATGGCCGCCAGCACTGCGGGGAAATCGTCGCGGCCGCCCGTCTCGATCGCCCGCCGCACGCAAGCCGACTGTTCCGGCGTTCCGTTCCGCAGGACGTGGATCAGCGGCAGGGTCGGCTTGCCTTCGGCCAGGTCGTCGCCGAGATGCTTCCCGGTCTCGCCCTCCAGCCCGGAATAGTCGAGCACGTCATCGACCAGCTGGAAAGCAGTTCCCAGATGCATGCCATACTCCGCGAGCGCCCTCTCCAGTTCGGGCGTTGCCCCGCCGAGGATCGCGCCGAGCTGCGCCGCCGCCTCGAACAGCTTGGCCGTCTTGTAGCGGATCACCTGGAGGTAGCGCTGCTCGTCGACGTCGGCGTCGTGGCAATTCATCAGTTGCAGCACTTCGCCTTCGGCAATCACGTTGGTGGCGTCCGAGAGGACGCGCATGACGCGCATGTCATCGACCTCGACCATCATCTGGAAGGCGCGCGAATACAGGAAATCGCCCACCAGAACGCTGGCGGCATTGCCGAAAATGGCATTGGCGGTGTTGCGTCCGCGCCGCAGGTCGGACTCGTCGACCACGTCGTCGTGCAGCAGCGTCGCCGTATGGATGAACTCGACCACCGCCGCCAGGTCATGATGGCGCCGGCCGGCATAACCCATGGCGCCGGCCGCCAGCAGGACAAGCGCCGGCCGCATGCGCTTGCCGCCGCTGCCGATGATGTACTCGGCAACCTGGCGGACGAGAACGACTTCGGAGTGCAGACGGTCGCGGATGACCGCATCGACGGCCTTCATGCCGGGCCCGATCAGGGCGTAAAGGTGTTCCAGGGTCACAGTGGGCCAGTTTTTGGGTAAGCGCGGAATGTTAGGCGCGGGCTCACGGGTCGTCAAGCCGGCAAATCGGCTTTCCGCCTTCTGCACCGCCCGCGCTTTCGGCTAAACTCGCCGGGAAATGACCAGACCGCAGGAATTCACCATGACCCCCTGTTCGCCGGCACAAGGCAGGCGCTGCACACCGGCCGCGAAGCCCCGTGGAGGCTGATTACGAACGCCGCTTCGGCGGCGTCTCCCGCCTTTACGGCACGGCGGCGGCGGAGAGACTGAAAGACGCCAGCGTCTGTGTCGTCGGTGTCGGCGGCGTCGGCTCGTGGGCGCTGGAGGCGCTCGCGCGGACGGGAATCGGCCGGCTTGCCGCGGTCGACCTCGACATGGTGGCGGAATCCAACACCAACCGCCAGGTTCATGCCCTCGGCGACATCTACGGCAAGGCCAAGGTCGACGCGATGGCCGAGCGCATCCGCGCGATCAACCCGGACTGCCGGGTCGCCGGCATCGAGGATTTCGTGACGCCCGAGAATGTGGCCGAGCTGTTGCCGCCGCACTTCGATGTCGTGATCGACGCCATCGACCAGGCGCGCGCCAAGGCGGCGATGATCGCCCACTGCCGGCGCCAGGAGATTCCCATCGTCGTTGCCGGCGCCGCCGGCGGGCAGACCGACCCGACCCAGGTGCGGCTCGCCGACCTGGCGCTCACCGTGCAGGACCCCCTGCTCGCCAGGGTTCGCTCGCTGCTGCGCCGCGAGTACGGTTTCCCGCGCGACAGCCGCAGGAAGTTCGGCGTCGCCGCGGTCTTCTCGACCGAAGCCCTGCGCTACCCCGCCGCGCCGGCAAGCTGCGCCGCAGCACCGGCGCCGGCGGGCCTCAGCTGCGCCGGATTCGGCTCCTCGGTCTGCGTGACCTCGGTCTTCGGCATGGCCGCCGCCGCGCACGCCATTCAACTGCTGACGAGGTAAGCCAATGCGCAAACCGACGAAACCGCGCTCGCGCAAGGCCGGCCTGCCGCCGGGTTCACTGGTGCATATCGGCGAAACCAAGACGGCGGCGCCCGGAATCTCGGTCCTCGACTTCGGCCCCGCGGCGTTGACCGAGGCCGCGCTGCCCGACGCCGCCGCGCTGGTTGCCTACCGGCGCGAGAACTCGACCCTGTGGGGCAACATCCATGGACTTCAGGATGCAGCGGACCTCGCCGCCATCGGCGCCGCCTTCCGGTGGCACCCGCTGGTCCTCGAGGACATTCTCAACAACAACCAGCGGCAGAAGATCGATGCCTACGACGACTACCTCTACGTCGTCCTGCACCGCTACGAAGTCAGCAGCGAGCCGCTCGACGTCGTGCAGGACCAGATCAGCCTGGTCATCGGAGCGGATTACCTCATCAGCTTCCAGGAACGCCCGACCGGGATCTTCGAGCCGGTTCGCCAGCGCCTGCGCTCCGACCGCGGAAACCTCCGCGGCGCGGCGCCCGACATGCTGGCCTATTCGCTGATGGATGCGCTGGTCGACAGCTATTTCGCCGTGATCGAGCAACTGGACGACTACGCGGAAGACCTCGAGGCCGACATCCTCGAAGGCGCCAGCCGGGAGGTTCCCGAGAAGATCCACCAGTTCAAGCGCTGCGTCTCCCGGCTGCGCCGCAACGTCTATCCGCTGCGCGAGCTTCTCGGCAGCCTGCATCGCGAGCATGCGCATTTTTTCGGGCCGGAAATCCAGGTCTATCTGCGCGATGTCTATGACCACACCGTGCATATCGTCGAATCGCTCGACGACCTGCGCGAACTCGCGACCGGGCTGCTCGACATCCATCTGACGACGGTCAGCAACCGGGTGAATCTCGAAGTCAGGACGCTGACCGTGGTCGCCACCGTCTTCATGCCGGCGTCGCTGCTCGCCGGAATCTTCGGCATGAACTTCCAGGTCATGCCGTGGCTGGAGCGCCCCGCCGGCTTCTACTACGCAACGGGCCTGATGCTGGCCATCGCCGTCATCATGCTCGTCCTGTTCTGGCGCCGGCGTTAGGCCGGCTCCCGGCTATCCAGCCAGACCGCGAGTCCCTGGGCGTCGAGTTCGAGGTCGGCTTCCCAGATCTCCAGCGCGCGCCCTTCGGGCAGCGGGCAGCCGTGCGCGCGCAGCTCGGCCAGCAGGTAACGGGTCAGTTCGTCCTTCAGCGCGCCATGGCGCTGCTCGCCCGATCCCGCCACGCCCTCGGCCATCGCGACGATGGCGTCGAGGCGCCGGTGGAGGTCGGCGCCCAACGCCGCCACATCGCGCACCCGGCTGTAGTGGGTCAGATAGATCGCCTCGGGAGCGAACGACAGCAGGCGGTCGACCGAGGCATGCATGGCCGCCGGCTCGAACTGGGTCGGCGTGGTCGTGGGAAAGATGAAGGGGCGCCCCGCGACATCGTGCTCGCGATACGACAGCCCGAACAGGTCGCCGCTGAAGATCCCGCCGGTCCGGCGATCGACGATGCAGATGTGGTGCCGGGCGTGACCCGGGGTGTCGAGGCACAGCAGTTCGCGACCGGCGAGCGAGACGACGTGGCCGTCCGGCGCCGCGATGATTCTCTCGGCGGGAACCGGGACGATCTCGCCATAGACCCGCCGGACGTACTCCTCGCCATAGACGGCGGCGACCCCGGCCACCAGGCGGGCCGGCTCGGCCATGTGGCGGACGCCGCGCGGATGGACGACGAGGCGGGCGCCGGGAAAGGCCGCCATCATGCTGCCGGCCCCGCCGGCGTGGTCGAGGTGGATATGGGTCAGGATGACGTAGTCGACCGCGGCGCCATCGAGCCCCAGCCTGTCCAGCATGGCCAGCGCATTGGGCAGGGCATCGTTGCTGCCGGTGTCG
Organism: Dechloromonas sp.; assembly: GCA_017302355.1. The sequence continues at coordinate 17,007 of JAFLDQ010000035.1, read as the reverse complement.
ATGAAAGCCACCCGCCCGGCCTCGACGACGAGGTGGATCGCGGCCAGAATCGGCCGCACGTAGCCTGCGTCGAATGCAACGATCCCGTTGCCGTAATCCCGCCAGTCGAACATTCCCTTACCCTCCGTTCCGGAGGCCGGATTATACTTCCGGCCTCACCACGCACAGCGCCACCATGTCCCACTTCATCGCCGACGACGGCGCCAAGATTCATGTCCGGGTTTCCGGCGAGGGACCGCCGATCGTCATGCTGCATGGCTGGACCGCCAGTCATCACGAGTGGGCGCCCTTCCTCAACGACCTCAACCGGCGCCACCGCGTCTATCGCTGGGACGCCCGCGGCCACGGCGGCCACCCGGCGGACCATGGCGATGCGCCGACCGCCGAACGGATGGCCCGGGATTTCGCCAACCTGCTCGATCATTACGGGCTCGCCAAGGTGGCGGCGGTCGGCCACTCGATGGGCGCCCTGACCCTCTGGCAGTACATCCGGGATTACGGAACCGGGCGCCTGTCGCGGCTGTGCATCATCGACCAGTCGCCCAAGCTCATCACCGAACCGGGCTGGGAGCACGGCATCTACGGCGATTTCGGCCCGGAGAAGGCGCACGAACTGATGACCTGGCTGGCCGAGGACTTCGCCGAAGGCGTGCTCAAGCTGACGGCCTTCGGCCTCAACGAGCGCGCCCGGGAAAAATACCTGGCCGGCACCAGCGGCTGGGAGCGCTCACGTTCGGCGCTGCGCGCCCAGGACCCGTCCCCGCTGATCGCCTGCTGGGCAAGCCTGACCGCCGCCGACTACCGCGATGTCCTGCGCCGGATCGACATCCCGGCGATGCTCGTCTATGGCGGCCAGAGCAACTTTTACAGCAACGACGCGGCGCGCTATGTCGCCCGCGAAATCCCCGACGCCATCCTGCACATCTACGAAGGCACCGATCACTCGCCGCACCAATGGCAGCGCGAGCGCTTCGCCAGGGATCTGCTGCACTTCATCGACGCCGAGCCCTGACCCGCACCGCCCGGAACACCGCGGACCAGCCACCGCCGCGGCAGGCGGGCGAGCCGCATCGGCGGCCGCACGCCATGGCCTGCGGGCCCGCTCAGGGGCAGGATCGCTACAACCAGCGCCGGCTGCGGGCGGCGTCGAGAAAGGCTTCGAGCAGAGGCAGGCAATCGAGGATGCCCTCGTCGCCCGGTCGCCGGAATTCCGGATGCCATTGCAGGCCGAGCAGGAAATTTCGCCCGGTGCCGCGAATGGCCTCGATCATCCCGTCGCCTTCCGCGCGCGCCTCGACGATCAGCTCGCGCCCGAGGGTGCGGATGCCTTGATGGTGGATCGAGATGACCTTGCACTCGGCCGGACTTCCCAGCCGCCTTTCCAGCAACCCCCCTGGCTCCAGAACGACGCCATGCACATGGCGATCGTAGGCTTCCGCAAGATGTTCCGTGGATTCAGGGAGTTGCGACGGAATGTCCTGATAGAGCGCGCCGCCCATGGCGACATTGATCAACTGGGCGCCGCGGCAGATGCCGAGAACCGGCTTCCCGCACTCGAGGAACTCGTGCAACAATTCCATCTCGTACATGTCGCGCGTCCGGTCGCCGGCCCATTCCGGGCGCAACTCCGTTTCACCGTAGGCTGCCGGATTGATATCGGCGCCGCCCTGCAGGACCAGCCCGTCGAGATTCTTGGCGTAGTCGCTCAGGCGCATTACGCTGCGGTCGAGCATGCCGTCCCGGGTGATGGAAGGAATCATGAAGACCAGCACGTCCCGCGCCATGATCCATTGCGCCACCGACTGCTCGAGGTATTGCAGCGTCTTGCTCTCGAGGCCCTTGCCGCCCGCTCGCGGGTGCAGCAGCCGGGCGGACAGACCGATCTTGAGCGTACGTTTCATGGTGAACTCCTTGGCCGGAAGGGGGATAATTTCCCGAAAGCCTCATTCTCTTCCTCTCGGTAGCGCCCGACAACCCTCAACGTATCCGCAATGAACCCTTCCGCTTTCTTCCTCCCCGACTGGCCGCTGGCGATCGGACCCTTGCTGTGGGTCGCGCTGGCGGTCGTCGGCGCCGCGCTCGCCGGCGAATGGGTGCGTCATCATATCGGTCTGCCGAGAATCACCGCCTACCCGATCGTCGGCATGGTGGTCGCGGCGCTGGCGGGCGACCCGCTGATCGCCGAGCACGGCGAATGGCTGCACCGTGGACTCGACGTCGCCCTCGCCATCCTGCTCTTCGAACTCGGCAGCCGTGTCGATCTGCGCTGGCTGCGCAACAACCGCTGGCTCCTGGTGACCAGCCTCTGCGAATCGCTGGCCGCCTTCGCCGCGGTATTCCTGGTCAGCCGCCATCTCGGCCTGGCCGCCGAACCCGCCGTGCTGCTCGCCGCGATCGGCATGGCCACCTCGCCCGCCGTCGTCATGCGCGTGGTCGCCGAGAGCAATGCGCAGGGTCAGGTGAGCACCCGCCTGCTGATCCTGACGGCGCTCAACACCATCTACGCCGTCGTCACCGTCAATCTGACCTTGGGTGTGCTGCACCACCGCTACAGCGACGACTGGGTGCTGGCGATCACCCATCCCCTCTACCTGCTCGGCGGCGGACTGCTCGTCGGCATGCTGCTGGCCGAGGCGGTCAGCCGGCTCGATCGCTGGTTGCGCTTGCGCGACGAGTACGCCTCCGCGGTGCTGCTCGGCCTGGTGCTGATGACCATCGGCGTGATCGAAGCCTTGCGCCTGCCCGTCACCCTGTGCATGCTGTTCGCCGGCATCGTCCTGCGCAACGCCACACCGCGGGCCTGGGTATTCCCGCGCCATTTCGGCTCGGTCGGCGGCGTGCTGGTGGTCATGCTCTTCCTCGTCGTCGGCGCGCAGATCCGGATCGAGCACCTGCTGACCGGCGGTTTCCTCGCCCTCGTCCTGATCGCGGCGCGCAGTCTGGCCAAGCTGTGCGGCATCCTGCTGCTGGCGCGGCCGGCCGGCATCAGTTGGCGCCAGGGCCTGTTGCTCGGCCTCGCGCTCTCGCCGGCGGCCGGGCCGGTGATGGTGGCCGCCGCCGAAATCGGACGCATCTACCCGCAGTTGCAGGGCACCATGGTCCCGGTCGCGATGAGCGCGGCGGCGATCATGGAACTGGCCGGCCCGGTGATCGTGGCATTGTGTCTCAAGTGGAGCGGAGAACGCCGTGAGTGAAGATACCGAGAGTGAACTGCCGAACTTCTCGCAGTCCGCGCCGTTGACCCTGGGCGTCGAACTGGAACTGCAGATCGTCGGCAGCCAGGATTACAACCTGATCGGCGCGGCCCCGGACCTGTTGCGCGAAATGGCCCGCCGTCAGCATCCGGGGGACATCAAGCCGGAAATGACCGATTCGATGATCGAGCTGTCGACCGGCATTTGCCGCGACTACAACGATGCCCTGTCCCAGTTGTTCAGCATCCGGAACACCCTGGTGCAACAGGCGGACCGCCTCGGCATCCTGCTCTCCGGGGGCGGCACCCATCCCTTCCAGCACTGGGGACAGCAGGCGATCTTCGATGCCCCGCGCTTCCACCACCTTTCGCAACTCTATGGCTATCTGGCCAAGCAGTTCACGATCTTCGGCCAGCATGTCCACATCGGATGCGCCTGCCCGGACCAGGCGCTGTGGCTGCTGCACGCCTTCGGGCGCTACATCCCGCACCTGATCGCCCTGTCCGCCTCTTCGCCTTTCGTGCAGGGCTTCGACACCGGTTTCCAGTCGGCGCGACTCAATTCGGTCTTTGCCTTCCCGCTCAGCGGACGCGCGCCCTTCGTCCTGACCTGGGACGACTTTTCCGCCTATTTCCGCAAGATGATCGCCACCGGCGTCGTCAAGAGCATGAAGGATTTCTATTGGGACATCCGCCCCAAGCCCGAATTCGGCACCATCGAACTGCGCGTGATGGACACGCCGCTGACCGTCGACCGGGCCGCGCAGATCGCCGCCTACGCCCAGGCCCTGGCGCGTTATCTGCTCGAGGAACGGCCGGTCGAGCCGCGCGAGGACGATTACCTGGTCTATACCTTCAACCGTTTCCAGGCCTGCCGCTTCGGCTATGACGGCACGCTGGTCGTTCCCGGCAGCGCCGAACAGCGCGTCATCCGCGACGACATCCTGCGGACAATGGCCATCGTCGAGGTGCATGCCTACGATCTCGGCTCGACCGAAGCGCTGAACCTGCTGCGCACCGAGGTCCTGCAGGGGCGCAACGGAGCGAGCGAGGTTCGCGACTGCTACATGCGCGAAGGCGCGCTGGAAGAGGTCGTCCGTCAAGGGAGCGAACGCTGGGCCGGGCGCCTGACCTGAAAGGTGTTCCGCACTGTCCCTCAGCGCCGCAGGCCGGCGGCCCACGCCTCCGCCGCCGGCCGCACGATTTCCAGCCACGGCCCGGGATATAGGCCGATGGCGCCGATCAGGGCGATCAGGATCACCAGCACCACCCGTTCCCGTGGCCGCAGGTCTTCGGCTTCGAGCACCTCGCGCCGCGTTGCCCGGCCGAAGAAGGCCTGGCGGTAGAGCGCCAGGAAGCCGGCGGCGGCGATGGCCAGCCCGAACAGCGCCGCCATGCCGGCGCCGGCATGGCTCCGCAGGGCGGCGAGGATCAGCATGAATTCACCGGGAAAACTGCTGGTGCCCGGCATGCCGACGCCGGCCAGGCCGCAGATCAGGAAACCGCTGGCGAGCAGCGGCATCGTCGCGGCGGCCCCGCCGAGGCCGTTGATGTCGGTCGACCCGGTGCGCTGGCGCAGGAACTCGAGGAGCACGAAGGCGCCGCCGGTGGACAGCGAGAAACTGAGCAGCAGCGCTACCGCCCCCTGCACCCCCTGCGCCGTGAACGCGGCCAGCCCGAGCACCGCCAGCCCGACGTGGCAGATGCTCGCATGGGCCAGCCCGACCCGCAGGTTGCTCTGCGCCAGAATGCCCACCGCGCCGTAGATCAGGGTCAGCGTGCCGAGGCCGGCGAGCAGCCAGTGCAGATCCTGCGCGGCGGCGGGGGCCAGCGGAATGGCGAAGCGGATCAGCCCGTAGGCCCCCACCTTGAGCCCGGCCAGCAGCGCGGTCAGCGATCCCGGGGCCGCCAGCGCGAACTGCGGCAGCCAGGTGTGCAGCGGCACCAGGGGCGCCTTCACGGCGAAGCCCGCCAGGCAGAGAAAGAAGACGGCGTATTGGGTCGATCGCGGCAAGGGCTTCGCCAGCAGCGCCGGCAGGTCGAAGGCCGGCGCCGGCTGGCTGGCGGCGAGCAGCACGAAGGCGAGCAACAGCGGCACGCCGCCGGCCAGCATCATCAGGAAATAGCGCGCCGCGACACGGGCGCTGCCGGCCGTCGCACCCCAGCGGGCGAGCAGGAAGTAGACCGGCGGCAGGGTCAGTTCCCAGAACAGGAAGAAGAGTACCGTGTCGAGCGCGCAGAAGATGCCCAGGGTCGCGCCCTGCAACAGCAGCAGCAGGCTGTAGTGCAGGCGCGGCGCGTCGTGCACGAGGTTCCAGCAGGCCACCAGGCCGGCGAGGAAGACCAGCGCCGTCGCCGGCAGGAAGAGCACCGACAGGCCATCGACTCCCACCTGGTAATGCACGTTCAGGCTCGCCACCCAGAGCACGCGCTCGAGCAGCTGGAAGCGCGCACCGGCCGGATCGAAGGCGACGAGCGCCGCGCTCGCCGCCGCCAGCGTCGCCAGCATGACGAGCGCCGTCAGGCCGCGCGCCGCGCGCGCCGGGAGCAGCCAGAGGACGGCGGCGCCGGCGAGCGGCAGGAACACGAGGAGTGAAAGCAGGTGTCGGCTCATCGCACGAAACGCGCGGCCAGGCTCTTGCTGGCGGCCTCGGTCAGATACAGCCAGGGCTCGGTGAAGAAGCCGATGGCCAGCATCGCCAGCAGCGCGATTCCGCACACCAGATATTCCATGGACGTGGTGCGGTCGACGTCCGGGGAACCCTGTTTTCCCTGGCTCAGGAAGGCGCGCTGGAAGGCCCAGAGCAGGAAACCGGCGGCGGCGACGTTGCCGAGCGCCGCCGCCACCGTCGACAGGGCGCCGAAGGTGTCGATCGACGCCTCGAGGATCAGGTGGGCGGCGTCGAAACCGGGGGTTCCCGGCATGCCGACGATGGCCAGCCCGAAGATCAGGAAGGCGATGGCGAGGAAGGGAATGCGTTCGAACAGCCCGGAGAGTTCGCCCAGTTCGGTGGTGCCGGTGCGGCGGAAGACGAAACCGACGACGAACCACATGCCGGTGACCGCCAGCCCGAAGTTGGCGGCGAGCAGCACGGCGCCCTGGATTCCCGCCTCGTGCAGGCTGAAGACGCCGATCACCAGCAGGCTGGTGTGGCTGACCACGGCGAACGCCAGCAGGCGCCGCAGGTTGGTCTGCAGGAAGGCGAGCGCCGCCGTGAAAAAGATTCCGGCCATGGCGAAGCCGATGACATACGGCTGCCAGTAGACGACGGCGGCCGGGGTCAGCGGCAGCACGAAACGCAGCATGCCGTAGATGCCGACCTTGACGCCGACCATCAGCGCCGGGGCGACGGCGATCAGGCCGTGCTGGGCCATGTTGGGCAGCCAGCCGTGCAGCGGGAAGAGCGGCGTGCGCACCGCCAGTCCGTAGAACAGGAGATAGAAGGCCAGCGTCTGGAAGCGGCCGGCCGGCGCCGCTCCGGCCAGCTCGAAGAGGTCGAAGCTCCAGCGGCCGCCACGGGCGGCGGCGTGGCCCCAGCCGAGAACGACGCAGCCCGCGACGAACAGCGCCAGGCCGAAGGACTGATACTGGACGAAGCGGGCCAGCGCCTGCGTCTCGGCGCGGGACGACGCCCAGCGCCGCAGGAGATAGGTCACCGCCGACAGCTCGAGCGCCGAGAACAGCGCGAACCAGGCGACATTGAGCGTCACCAGCATGCCGGCCAGCCCGGCCTCGGCGACCAGCAGCACGGCGAACAGGCGGCCCGGCGAGATCATGCCGCGACTCATCCCGTAGAAGGTCATCAACACGGTCAGCAGGGCCGCAACCAGCAGAAGGACGATGCTCAGGCCGTCGACCGCGACATGGTAGCCGAGCGGAGCGAAACGCTCGGCCAGTTGCAGCTTCGCCGACGCGGGGGCGATCCGGCCGGCGATGACGATGCACAGGAGCAGTTCGGCCAGGGCGAAAGCCTTGCCGGCGACGACCGCCGCCGTCCTTTCCCTGAGGGCGAAGACGACGGCGGCGCCGCCCAGCGGCAGCAGCTGCAGGATCGCCAGCAGCGGCGCTCCGCCCTCCGCGAACCAGAGGATTTCGCGGAAACCGCCGGTCACAGGATCACCACGAAGGTCGCCATCACCGCCATCATCAGGTAGCGCGGCTGCTCGAGCAGGTTTTCCACGACCCGCAGATAGCCGATGGTCCGCAGCAGCAGCCGTTCCGCCACCCCGCCGCGACCGCGCAGCGAAAGGTGCGTCTCTAGTCGCTGCAGGCGTTCGGCCAGGCTGGCCAGCGCCCGCCCGGCGAGGCCGTCGCCGACGATCAGCGGGCGCCCGGCGGAGAGCGGCTGGCCGCGCCCCGGCTCGCCCAGCGCGCGATCGATGAAATGCTCCTCGAAACCGCGAATGTCCTGGGCGAACGCCGCGGTCGGCTTGACCAGCAGCGTGAAGCCCAGCCGGTCGAGCCAGAAGCGCTCGATGGCCGCGCCATACAGCCATTGCCAGCGGCGCAGCCAGAACGGCGCCGGCTTCGGCCGCCCTGCGGTCAGCGCCAGCCACGACGGCGCCAGCAGGAACTGCCAGGCGCGCCACGCTGCATGCAGGCAAAGGTGAACGGCTGCCAGCGTCGTCCACCCGAGGCCGATGGCGACGAACATCAGCGCCACCTGGAAGACCGTCGCGAAGATCAGCGCCGACTTGACGTCGCTCTGCACCAGCCCGCACAGCCAGGCGTAGACCGCGGTCAGGGCGCCGACGACGACCAGCGCCGCCATCAGGTCGGGCACCTGTTCGAGCAGCGGCGCCAGGCGCAGCAGCAGATAGACGCCGGCATGGATCATCACCGCGCCGTAGAAGATCGCCGAGGACGGCGTCGGGCCCTCGAGCGAGCGCGCGATCCACGGCGTGAACGGCAGTTGCGCCGACTTGGCGAGGGCCGCGACGGCGAAGCCGAAGACCAGCAGGCGCGCCGTCACCATCGGCATATCCCGGCTGCCGGCCAGCGCCGGCCATTCGAAACTGCCGAGCCAAGCGGCGGCGAAGCCGAGGCCGAGCAGGAATCCGGCATCGCCGATGCGATTGGCGACGAAGGCAAAGAGGGCATTGCCGGTCGCCAGCGGACGCTGCCAGGCGTAGCCGATGAGCAGGAACGAGGCGACGCCGCACATTTCCCAGCCGACGAAGGCGAGCAGGCCGTTGCCGGCGAGAAAGACGATCTGGATGCCGGCGAGGAACAGGCTGAGGACCATGTGGAAGCGATGGAAGCCGGCTTCGCGGTGCAGGTAGTTGGCCGAGAAGCGCAGCGTCAGCCAGCCGATCAGCGCCGCCACGGTCGACACCGGCAGCGACAGGGGATCGAGGAGGAAAGAAACCGTTGCCCGCCAGTTGCCGCCGGCAAACCAGGTGCCGAGGACGCGATGGCCGGGCGGACCGTCGCGCAACGCGATGACGTCGATGGCGAGCAGCAGCAGCAGACTGGCAAGAGCGGCCAGCGCGCAAAGCCGGGCCGTCAGCGGCTCGGCGCCGTCGCCGCGGGCGCGCCCGGCGAGCACGCGCAGGCCGACTGCGGCGCAAGCCAGCAGGGGCAATGCCGGCGCCAGCCAGACCAGATCGGGCAACACGCGCAGCACCGCGTTCATGCCGCGGCGCCCAGGATCACTGCCGGCGGCAGCGCCTCGCTGCGCCCCGCGAACCAGTCGACGGAACGCGCGGCCTGCGGCAGGACGGCCCGGCCCGACCACGGCAGCCAGCCACGGCGCGGGCAGTAGACATGGATCGCCGCGGTCGACGGGTCGCAGGCGGCCAGAATGATCCAGGCGTTGCCGATCAGTTCGTGCAGCGCCGGCTGGCGGGCGACGATGGCCGACAGCATCTCCGGCGTCTGCTCGACGACGACCAGCAGGCGCATCGCCTCGTGGATCTCGACCATCTGCCAGGGCAGGCCGGTACGCAGGTCGGAATCGGCGCCCTCCATGACGCCGAACAGCCCGGCGATGTTGTGCGTCACCTTGGAGGCGCAGCCGAAGCGCTCGTTGTCCACGGTCGAGAAATAGTATTCGAGGCTGATCCCGGCGCCGACCGGACCGGCGGCGAGCAGGATGTTCTCGACGATCCGCCCGTCGCCGTCGCCGGCAGGATCGTAGGAAATGAGGAAGACGCGGCGGTCGAGGAAGAGCCCGCGGCTCATCTCGCGGCGGCCGATGAAAGCCGCCGCATTGGTCGCATGGCCAAGTTCCGGACGCGCCTGCGAGATGTCGTGACGGCGCGCCGTCACATGCCGGCGGCCCTGCCACGGCGTCGGCCGCGGCGGCGCCGAGGCCAGCCGGCGGCAGCGCTCGGCGGCATGGGCGCGGCAGGCTTCGGCCAGTTGTCCGGTCAGGCGGTCGACATCGGCCTGACGGGCGGCCGGCAGCAGGTCGAGGTCATACCACTCGATCGCGTCGTCGCAGGTGTTGTGCTCGGCCGCCAGAAACCACGTTGCCGCCGGGATGCGCAGCCCGCGCCCGGCGAGCTGCGCCCGCACCTCGGGCCGGTTGGCCATCTCCGCCAGGGCGCGGGCATTCGGGCCGCCGTGGCGGCCGGAACAGGCGCCGCAGTCGTAGGCCGAGAGATGCGGATTGTTGCGGCTGCCCGAGCCGTGGCCGAGCACCAGGACGAGCGGCGCGAAGCCGCCGGCGAGCCCGATCATGCGCAGGAAATTTTCGACGCGCAGCGCCTGCTCGCCGTCGCTGAATCCGGCCTGCGGATTGTCCGGGGTCGCTTGCGGGTCGGCGCTCGCCGCCGTCAGTTGCAGGCGGGTGCGAACGCGGCCATCGAACTGCTCGCGCCAGCGGCCAAGCGCCGTGCCAAACCCGCCCGGCGCCAGCGTGCCGACCACCAGCGCCGCCAGCGCCGGCAGCGCCGCGAGCGCGGTCAGCAGCGGCCCGGCGAGCGGGCCGCGGCGCGTTCCCTGCAACAGGCGTTCCCGCCATTTCAGGCGGCGGCGGCGGCGGCCGGCATGGCGGGCGAGCGCCTCCTCGCCGCCGGGAGCCGCCGTTTCGCGGACGGCATGCACCGGCTCGACGACGACCGGGCACAGCGCGCTCGGCGCCGCGTCGTCGACACCCTGCCAGAGCATGGCGACGCCGAAGAAACCGGCGGCGCCGAAGGTCGCGACGGCCGGCGCGATCTCCTCGAGATGGCGGCGCGTCCCTTCCTCGCGATCGTCCATGCAGAAGATGACCTGCGCCGTCGGCGCGGCGATCTTCCGGCGGTGGCGCAGATTGGCGGCCAGCGCGGCAAGGATCTGCTCGCGGTAGTGCCGCTCGTAGGCCAGCAGCCAGACCTGGCCGCGCGCCAGCGGGTCGAGGCTGGCGGCGCAATCGAGCAGCGCTTGCGCATCGCCGGCCGTCAGCCCTTCGGCATCCTCCGGAGCCAGCCCGAGCAGCGCCAGCAGGGCAGCGAGACGCGCCGCACGCGCCTTGGCGGCGGCCGCGGGCGGCGCGCCGGAGACGGCGATTTCCGCGGCGAGCGCCTCCCACTCCGCGCCATCGCCCGCCCCGGCCAGGTCGCTGCGGCACAGGCGCGCCGCCCGGTTCTGCTGCTCCTCGTCCAGGGCGCGGCTGCGCAACGCGTCGCGGACGAAGAACTCGGCCGGACGCGCGGCAAACCAGGCCTGCAATTCGCCCAGGGTCAGCGGCGCGCCAGTGAGCCGGCGCGTCAGGTCATCGCACAGCAGGCGTTCGAGCAGGACGCGCACCGCGAGGTAATCCGCCATCGCCACCGGCGTGCCGTCGCCGCGGCCGGGGTTGCGCGCGCGCCACAGGAACATCCCGGACCAGCCCGGCATCTCCAGCGCCAGCCGTTCCAGGTAACCGGGCCACAGGGCTTCGTCGGCGACCAGCCGCGGCAGCTCGTCGGCCAGCACGTCGACCGGATCGTCGGACAGCCAGGCGAGTTCATCGCGAACGTTCGGCAGGTCGTCGAGTTCCCACACCAGGTCGAGGCCGGCGCAGGCGCGCCAGGCCGCCCAGAAGCCGCGTTCGCGCTGCGGGTTGCGCCAGGCGGCGAGGCCGAGATCGAGGTGGGCGGCGAGGTGGCGTTGCAGGACGGTGCGCACGCGCTCGAGCACGTCCTCCCCGGTCAGGTGTTCGAGCAGGCCGCGCAGCGTCCACTCGCGCCCGACCCGCGCGCACAGCGCCGGCCAGCGCTCTGCCGCCGCCTCGCGCCAGCCGGCGGGCGTCGCGTTGGCGCCTGCTGCGGTCGACGGCGAAAAAAGGGCAAAAATGGCGCTCTCCGGCTGCGGATGCTCGCGCGCCTGCCATTCCTGACGGAACGGGCCGGGGTCGTCCGGCGCCAGGCGCAGGCTGGCGAGCAGCACATCGCGTCGGCGGATGACCCGCCAGACCGGCAGGTCGAGGTCGTCGACGCCGGCGTCGGTCAGCGCCGCGGCGAGATCGTCGAGGGTGATCCGCCCCTGCGCCAGCAGTTCGCGGAAGCGCGCCTCGGGCAGGTAGACCGCGGCGCCGGTCAGCCGCCGCGCGGCCGCCAGCGCGTCGGCGAACGGCAGGTGCTGGAACCCGTGCAGCGTGTTGTGATGGACGAAGTCGCGGATCGGCGCCTGCGCCGGCAGGACGTGCGCCAGGTGCTCGACCCAGTGGCTCAGGCGGTCGCGGAAGGGAAGCGGGCCGTCGCTGTTCATCTCAGCTGGCGAACAGCCGGCCGACGCGGCCGACACTGCCGGCCACGAGATCGAGCAGGGGCGCCGGCCAGACGCCGAGGCCGACGATGCCCAGCCCGAGAATCGCCGCGGCGACCGTCTCGGTACGCGTCATGTCGGCGATTTCCTGCGCCGGCAGCCCTCGCATACACAGGCGGCCGATGACGCGCAGGCCATAGGCGGCGCCGATCAGCATGCCGGCGCAGACGATCGCCACCCAGCCGCCCCAGCGCGCGAAGCCGCCGGCCAGCGCATGCAGCTCGGCGATGAAACCGGCGCTGCCCGGCAGGCCGAGTGCGGCGAGCAGCGCGAAGGCGGTGAAGAAGGCGAAGCGCGGCGCCCGCCCGAGCAGGCAGCCGTAGTCGGCGAGATCGCGGCTGTGCGTGCGCTGGTAGAGCAGGCCGACGATCAGGAACAGCGTCGCCGCGGTCAGCCCGTGCGCCACCATCTGCACGACCGCGCCGGTCAGCCCGGTGACATTGAGCGTGGCGATGCCGAGCAGGACGACGCCCATGTGCGAGATCGACGAGTAGGCGACCATCGCCTTGAGATCCTGCTGCCGCCAGGCGAGGATGCCGCCGTAGAGCAGGCTGATCAGCGCCAGCGCCGCCAGCCAGTCCTGCGTCGCCAGGAGCGCTGCGGGCAGCGTCTCGGCGGCGCGGATCAGGCCGTAGGCGCCCATCTTGAGCAGCACGCCGGAAAGCAGGATCGACACCGGGCTAGGCGCCTCGACATGCGCCAGCGGCAGCCAGCCGTGCAGCGGGAAGACCGGCATCTTGACGGCGAAACCGATGAACAGCCCGGCGAAGATCAGCAGTTGCGTCGGCCGCGGCAGGGTGCGCGCGCCCGCGGCCATGTCGCCCATGCCGAAGCTGTGACCGGGCGCCGCGTCGTACAGGAAGAGCAGCGCCACCAGCATGAATACCGAGCCGCCCAGCGTGTACAGGAAAAAATTGAGCGCCGCGCGCTGGCGGTTCGGGCCGCCGAGGCGGTCGATCAGGAAGAACAGCGGAATCAGCGTCGCCTCCCAGAAGACGTAGAACAGCGACCAGTCGCGCGCGGTGAACACCCCGAACATCGCCGATTCGAGCAGCAGCACCAGCGTGAAGTAGAGTCGCGCGCCCTCTTCCATGCGCCGCGAGACGAGCACGGCGATCAGGCTGAGCAGCGCCGACAGCAGGACCATCGCCAGCGCGATGCCGTCGATGCCGAGCGCGAAATGGGACCCGAGCCGGACATTCCACGGCCGGCTTTCCTGGAACTGGATCGCCGGCCCCGCCGGATCGAAGCCGGCCGCCAGCCACAGGGCGTAGCCGAGGGTCGCCAGCGCGAACAGCATCGCCACCTGCCACAGCCACAGGGCGCGGCGCGCCGGCAGCACGGCAATCAGGGCCGCCCCCAGCACCGGCAGGAACACCAGCGCCTTCAGCACCCCCCGGCCCCTCCCGCAGTCCGTGCGACCGTCCCGATCCTCATCGCGCGATTATGCCAGCGCCCGCGCCCATCCGGACAGACTCCGCCACCGCCGTGCGTCATTTCTCGCCCGCCCTTCCGGCGCGCTGCCGCATCAAATCACCGCCGGTGTCGTCGCCAGCAGCAATTGCGCCGCATAGTAGAGCGGCAGGCCCCAGGCGCGGTTGATGAACCGGTGTCTGACGAAGCGGTCGCGGGCGACGGAAATGTCCGACGCCGTGAAGGCGAGCGCCCCGACCGCCACCGCCCACGGCCCGCCGGCCGCCGTCACCCCGCACGCCAGCGCCGCCATGACGCCGATGACCAGCATGTAGACCCGCACCGGACCGGCCATGTCCGCCGGCAGCGACTTACCGAGCCAGCGCAGCACGGTCAGGAGGACGACGCCGAGGACGACGGCGCCGGCCGCCAGCCCGACTGGCGCCAGCGGCCGGCCCAGGAACGCGGCGCCGTAGGCGACATGCCCGAGCAGGAAGGCGAACACCCCGGCGCGGAAGACTTGCGGCCGGTCACGCGGAATCAGCAGGATGTCGCCAAGCAGGCACAGCGCGAGAGCGGCCAGCACCAGCCTCCCGTAGCCGGAGTCGAGCCCGCCCGAGACGAGACCGAGCCAGATGAAGGCGGCCGAGGCAAGCGGCTTGGTCAGCCACAGCCCGCCGCGCGAATCGCGGTATTCGGCCGCCAGCAGGCCGGCCACGGCAACCGCACAGAGGACGGCCGGACCCGGGATATTCACTCCGCCACCTCGCTCGCCGCTGACAGATGCTCCGCGCGCCCGGGCCGCGGTCAGGCCGGCCCGGTCGCCCACGATCAACGGCAGTCCGCGCGATGAGGCCGCGCCCGTCGCGCGCCCCGCCGCTCCGCTTGCCGCTTTCCTCCCGCGATTATCCGGTAAAACGTGTCCGAGCGCGCGCCCCGGTGCGTCCGGGCGGGCGATCACGCGTTGGCGCCGCCGCGGTCTGGCGGGCAAGCGCACGCACCCGGCGCGCCCGTCGCCGCCCGGGCGACGGTCAGTGCACCGTCCAGGTCCGATGATCGTGCGCGACGGAAACCGGGCAGCCCTGCTGCGGCATGGCCCCGAGATTGCGGACGAATGCCGCCACTTTCGGGTCCTGGATCAGGTCGACCGCGGAATCCGCGCGCAGGAGGGCATCCTCCCCCACCGGTCGGCTGACCACCCAGCCCTGGACGTGGTCGATCCCGGCCAGCGCCAGCGCTTCCAGCGTCGGCAGATCCTCGGCCCATTCGGCAATCGTCTGCATGCCGAAGTTGCTGGCCAGCTTGGCCATCGCCTCGATGATGCTCAGACTCGCCGGATGACTGGCCGCGTCGCGGACGAAGGAGCCGTCGATCTTCAGCGCATCGGCGGGCAATTCGCGCAGGTAGGAGAAGGAGGTGTAGCCGGCGCCAAAATCGTCCAGGGCGACCCGGATGCCCAGCCGCCGCGCGTTTTCGAGGAAAGTGCGCGTGCTGCCGGTGTCGCGCAGCGCGACGCTTTCGGTCACTTCGAGGCACAGCCGGTCACGGGCGGCCGGCGCCTTGCTGAGCATCTCGAATGCCTCGCGGACGAACACCTCGTCGCTCAGCGAAGCGCCGCTCAGGTTCATGCTGACGAAACGCGTCTTGCCCAGGCGCTCCTTGTTGCGCTCCAGCCACGCCAGCGTCGCCCCCAGCACCCAGCGGTCGATCAGCGTGATGCGCCCGCTGTTCTCGGCGGCGGAGATGATCTGCCCGGCCGGGACGATGCTCCCGTCCGTATCGCGCATGCGCAGCAGCATCTCGAAATTGAGCGACTCGGTCGGCGCGCGCAGCGAAAGGATCGGCTGCATTTCGAGAAACAGCCCCTCGGGCGGACGATCGACGCCAAAACGCCCGATCAGCCCGAGTTCCCGCGCGTAGTCGCGCAGGGCCTGCGAACCTGCTTCAAAGACATGAACGCCCGATTCCTTCGTCTTGGCCAGGCGGCAGGCGCGATCCGCTGTCGAAACGGCATCCTTGAGGCTGGTCGGCGCCACCAATTCCACGAGGCCAACCGACACGCCGACGCTGAAACCCTTGCCGCCGGACTCGAAGCTGCGGCCGCCGACCAGTTCGACGATGGTCTGGCAGATCAGGCCAGCCTGGGCGACCGTGGTGTTCTCCATGACGACCAGGAACTCGTCGCCGCCGACCCGCCCCAGACGATGATGCCCGATCGCCCCGGCCACCCGCTCGCAGATCTGTTTCAGGACATCGTCGCCCACCGTGTGCCCGAACAGGTCGTTGATCAGCTTGAACCGGTCCATGTCGAGGTAGGCCAGCGCCAGCGGCCGTTGCGGCGAGCAGCGCTCGAGCGCGGCCGCGGCGACCGCCTCGATGCCACGCCGGTTGAGGACCTTGGTCAGGGCGTCGAATTCGGCAAGGTGGCGGAGCTTCCGGTCGGCCTCGTGGCGTTCGGTGATGTCCTGCAGGGAGCCTTCGATGCGCCCCTGGGCAATCGCCGCCTTGACCAGGAAGCGTGACGCCGAGCCGTCGGCATGCGGCTTGCCGGACACTTCGATGTCGACCGTGTCCGACTTGCTCAGCGCCTGTTGCAGGGACTCCCAGCAGCCGTCGGCGAAGCAGTCGCCCCAGGAGGCGCAGCCCGCGTCGCCCGGGCGATCGATCATCGCCAGCAGGGCGGGATTGGTCTTCTGGAAGCGGCCGTCGCCATCGAGCGTGAACAGGCCGACCGGAATCACGTCATAGGTATGCTGCAGCTCGGCCTGGGCCTCCCGGCGTCCCCGCTGTTCGCGGTTCATGTGCTCGGCGATGGCCACGGCCACCATCAGGCTCGAGAACACCGCCGCGGTAACGCTGTTTACGCTGCCGGCCGCGGTCGTGATCCCCAGCGCGGCCGCCGCGATCTCATAGACGTTCGACGAGAGAATGATGCCGAGCAGGACGGCATGGGACCCGGCGTACCACATCGCGATCCGCGAGTTGGTGTAGCGGATGACGCGGCAGATCTGGCCGCACAACAACGCGACGCCGACCAGCGCGGCCACCCAGACGATCTGCAGGAAGGTCTGATAGGGCAGCAGCAGCGCCGCCGCGAGAAGCGGAACGGGCGACCACTGCGCGTAGCCGAGCGAGAACGGCGTGCCGACCTGCTTCAGCTCGCGCCGGAACATGCGCAGGAAGACGGCGGCGGTCAGCGTGTAGAAGACGGCGATGGTCAGTGAGCGAACCGTGCCCAGCCAGTCGGCGGGAATGGCCTGCTCCAGGAGATGGCCATCCCAGCCGGCCGACAGCGCGGCCATGCGCATGTTGGCGAGCAGCCAGGCGGCAAAGAGGACGATCAGCGCATCACGATAGACAAAGGCGACCATCAGGGCAAAGAGAGCGAGAATCCCGACGCTGCCGTCGATCAGGCCGCTGTTGCGCTCGAACTTGCGCTGCGCGTGGTCAAGGCCGGCGGCGTCCCAGCGCTGGACCGTCAGGCGCCCCGGACCCGCGGAATCGACCCGGCACAGCACCGGGCCGGCCGCGCCATCGAGACGGAATCCGCCCAGCGCCTGCCTGAGCTGACCGCTGCTCCGGTCGCGGTCGGCGACGCCGAGACGCTCGCGCGTCGCCTGACTCCAGCACTCGATGCGCCTGGCATGGCGCGAGGGAAAGAGGATGG
>JAFLDQ010000034.1 GCA_017302355.1 Dechloromonas sp. | reverse complement strand
CCATGGCGGCCACCCGCAGGCCAGCGCGGTCGCGAACGCGCCCCCGCGCAGGCCCAGCGCGAGCGCGGCGACGGCCAGTCGCCAGCCCGCCGCAGCGATCCGTGGAAAGCGCCGGGCTCCGGTCTGGCCGGGCGCCGCCGGCCATGCAAGGCGCGCCCCCAGAAGAGCGGCGCCAGCGATGGCGAAGCCGGCGAGGTTCGCGGCGCCCGGCGACCATCCCATCGCGAGGAGCGCCAGCGTGGCCGCCAGGTCAACCGCGATTCCGCTGGCGGCAGCGAAGCGTCCCTTCGCACCGGCGAGCGCCGCTTTTTCCGGTGCGAACATGCCGCGGCGAAGGTGCACCAGGATCTCGCGCAGCGTGGGCAATGCCGGCGGCGGGCAAGCATCCGGGCCAGGCCGGGCAGCGGAAACGTCGACGCCGCGCAGCTCGGGTCCGCCGAGCAGCAGCGCGTGGAGAGGCGCCACCGTTGCCGCGCGGTCCGGCGGCGCAAGGCGAAGCAGCTGGTCGCGCCGCACCGCGTACCATCGCGACCATGGATCGTGCGTTTGCGCAACTGGCCAGAGGATGAGCCGTGCAAGCAGCGCCTTGAACCGGCTCGCGATCGTCGCCGTGGCGGCGCCGGATGGTCGCGGGTCGATCACGGCGACGGCGAGGTCGTGACTGCCGTCCGCGAGCGCCCCGACCAGCGCCGTCAGCGTTTCCGGCGACAGACCGCAGGCCGGGTCGCAGAAGGCGGCGATTCTTCCGCGAGCCTTGGCGACGGCTGCCGCCGGCTGCGTCCCGGAAACGATCAACTCCGCGGAATGCCCCGATCCGCACGCAAGCGCAAGCAGGCGCTCGCCGAAGGCCTGGCGCTGGGCAAACGCGCCTTCCCCGGTGACGATGACCGACAGATCCGGCTCGGCGGTGTCAAGGGTCACGAAAAAGGGAACGCAATGCATTGCCACCCCGGGGAGTATCCCGTGCAGGCCGGGCACTGTCAAATGGGCGTCTCCGGGCAACAAATTGTCCTGACCGGAGATTGACGGAAGTTCATCGCGGAAAATATACTGCACCGCTTGCCCTTCGACGGGCCGTTCCTTTGCGAGGCGCCATGTCTTCCCCTTCGAGTCGCACCCCGGGCGCACGGGCGCTCCCTGTCCTGTCAGCCATCGTCAACCGGGTCGGGTCGGCGCCGGCCGGGCGCGTGCCGGCGCTTCTGCTCGCCGCAGCGGGCTTTCTGGGCGCCGCACCGGCGGTGGCGGAGCCGCCCGGCACGGGCGCGGGCAGCGAGGCCAAGCCGGCGGCCACGACTTCCGTGTGGGACGCCCCCGAACCCTGGCGCACCGATCGCTTCTACTTCCAGACCAGTCTGGCAACGGTGCATTTCAATCCGGACGACGACCACGACAACACGCAGAGACTGATCTACGGTGAATGGCGGTTGCAGGAGCGCTGGCTCGACGGGCAGGTGCTGGTCGGCGCAGCGGCCTTCGACAATTCCTTCGGCCAGCCGTCGCAGTTCGTCTTCGGAGGCCTGATGTGGCGACCCATCGACTCGCTGCCGGCGGCCTACGTCAAGTTGGCGGCCGGCATCCTGCACGGTTACAAGGACGAATTTCAGGACAAGATCCCCTTCAACAACTCCGGTTTTGCCCCGGCGATCATTCCCTCCGTCGGCTACTGCTACCATCGCGTGTGCGGCGAGATGGTCCTCTTCGGGACCGCGGGCCTGATGTGGACGCTGGGGGTGACGCTGCCCTGACCGTGGCGGCGCCGGCCGGAGCGCGGGTGGTCGATTCTCGATCACCGGCTCCGCTGACCGGAGATTTCCGGCGGGCGGCAGGCGTTGGATCCAGTCGCGAGCCGTCGTTTCGGGGTAGCATCCACGCCCATGCGGCATGCGCTCCTGTTCTCCGTTTTCGTCATCGCTTCCTGCGGGCTGGCCTATGAACTGATCGCCGGCGCGCTGTCGTCCTACCTGCTCGGCGATTCGGTGACGCAGTTCTCGACGGTGATCGGCGCCTACCTGTTCGCCATGGGCGTCGGTTCGTGGCTGTCGAAGTACATCACGCGCGATCTGGTCGGGCGTTTCATCCAGATCGAACTGATGGTCGGTCTGCTCGGCGGCTTTTCGGCGGTCGGGCTCTTTCTGGCGTTCGTCTGGCTGCCGGCGCCGTTTCGCCTGCTGCTCTATCTCGCGGTGTTCGGCGTCGGCGTCCTCGTCGGGCTGGAAATTCCGCTGGTCATGCGCATCCTGAAGCGCGAGCTGGCGTTCAAGGATCTGGTTTCGCAAGTGCTCACCTTCGATTATCTCGGTGCGCTGGCGATCTCGATCCTGTTCCCGCTGCTCCTCGCCCCGCAGCTCGGCATGGTGCGGACCGGGCTGCTCTTCGGGCTGCTCAACGTCGCGGTGGCGCTCTGGGCGCTACACCTTTTCCGCGATCAGTTGCCGGCGCGGCGCTGGCTGGCGGTGCAGACGTGGGCTGCCGTCGGCGTTCTGGCCGCCGGCTTTGCCGGGGCGGGGCGACTGACGACGCTGGCCGAGGCCCATCTCTACGCCGACGAGATCGTCCATGCCGAGACGACGCCCTACCAGCGCATCGTCGTCACCCGCTGGCGCGACGACCTGCGCCTGTTCCTGAACCACAACCTGCAGTTCTCGTCGCATGACGAATATCGTTATCACGAGGCACTGGTTCATCCCGGACTGGCTGCCCTGCCCGCCGCGAGACGCGCCCTGGTGCTCGGTGGCGGCGACGGACTGGCGTTGCGCGAGATCCTCAAGTACCCCGGTGTCGAGGCGGTGACGCTGGTCGATCTCGATCCGGCGATGACCGGTCTGTTCGCCACGGCGCCGCCGCTGGCGGCGCTCAACGGCGGGGCGCTGACGTCGCCGCGGGTCACCGTGGTCAATGCCGACGCCCTGCAGTGGCTGGAGGAGAGCCGCGAGCATT
Organism: Dechloromonas sp.; assembly: GCA_017302355.1. The sequence goes on along the minus strand of JAFLDQ010000034.1, from coordinate 24,432 downwards.
TCGACTTCATCGTCATCGATTTCCCCGATCCCGCCAACTTCGCGCTCGGCAAGCTCTATACCTCGGCCTTCTACCGCCTGCTGGAAAAGCGCCTGGCGGCGCGCGGCCTGATCGTCGTCCAGTCGACCTCGCCGCTCTACGCCCGGCAGTCGTTCTGGTGCGTGGTGACGACGCTCGAGGATGCCGGCTTCAGGACCGCGCCGTATCACGCGCTGGTGCCGTCGTTCGGCGAATGGGGCTTCATCATCGCCGGCCGTCAGGAATTCGTTCCGGTTGCGGTCGACCCGAAAAAAACCCGGTTTTTGACCCCGGAGATCGTCCCCGACCTGTTCCGCTTTCCGGCCGACATGGCGCGCGTGCCGGCCGAGGTCAACCGGCTCAACAATCAGGTGCTGGTCCGCTATTTCGAGCAGGAGTGGCGCAAGGTCGTGCGCTAGCGAAATTGGCTTGCGGCCCGCGCCGCTGGAGTTGGCCGGCGATTTCTGGCAGCATCGCAAGTCAATGTCGTGGGAGGAGGGCCGGGTGATCGATGCGCGCAATTACCATGTTCGGGAGACCTTGCGCAATGGCATGGAAGTCTGCATCCGGGCGCTGCATCCCGACGATGGCGAGCGGATGGCCGAGGCGTTCCGGAATCTCGACCCGGAATCGGTCTACACCCGCTTCTTCAGTTTCAAGGACGGGCTGAGCGAGGCGGACCAGCGCCTCATCCGCGAGATGGACTTCGACAGCCGGGTTGCCCTGATTGTCACCCACAGGGTGGAAGGGCGGGAAGTCGTCATCGCATCGTCGAGCTATTCCCGCTGTGGCGCCGACGCGGCGGAAGTCGCCTTCGTCGTCGAGGAGGATTTTCACGGCCTGGGCATCGCCCGGCGACTGCTTGTGCATCTCGGCCGGATAGCCCGCGAACGGAGGATTTCGCGCTTCATTGCCGAGGTTCTCGTCGCCAACGCGGCGATGCTCAAGGTGTTCTCCGCCGTTGGCTGGCCGATGAAGAGAGCGATCGCCGACGGCACGGTCCACATCACGCTGTCCCTGGCGGAAGCGCCGCCGGGCTGATTGCCGGCCCGGCTTTTCGTCCGCTGGTGGTACGCCGGAAGAACTTGCGTATAGTGGGCGGCTGCTTCCATTCAACACGACGTCGGCATCATGGAAACCATCCGCATTCGCGGCGCGCGCACCCATAACCTGAAGAACATCAACCTCGATCTGCCGCGCAACCGGCTGATCGTCATTACCGGGCTGTCGGGGTCGGGCAAGTCCTCGCTGGCGTTCGACACCCTCTATGCCGAGGGGCAGCGGCGCTATGTCGAATCGCTGTCGGCCTATGCGCGGCAGTTCCTGCAGCTGATGGAGAAGCCCGATGTCGACCTGATCGAGGGCCTGTCGCCGGCCATTTCGATCGAACAGAAGGCGACCTCGCACAACCCGCGGTCGACGGTCGGCACGGTCACCGAAATCCACGACTACCTGCGCCTGCTTTTCGCCCGCGCCGGGACGCCGTACTGTCCCGACCACGACCGGCCGCTCGAGGTGCAGACGGTGTCGCAGATGGTCGACCACGTGCTGGCGCTGCCGGAAGGAACACGGCTGATGATCCTCGCCCCGGTCGTCGCCAACCGCAAGGGCGAGCAGATGGACCTCTTCGCCGAGCTGCGCGCGCAGGGATTCGCCCGCGTGCGGGTCGACGGCGCCGTCCATGAAATCGACGCCGTGCCGAAGTTGACCAAGTCGCAGAAGCACAATGTCGATGTCGTCGTCGACCGTCTGAAGGTGCGCGAGGATGTGCGCCAGCGCCTCGCCGAATCGTTCGAGACGGCGCTGCGCCATGCCGATGGCCGGGCGGTCGCGCTGGAGATGGACAGCGGCGCGGAACACCTGTTCTCGGCCAGATTCGCCTGCCCGGTCTGCTCCTACGCGCTGCAGGAACTGGAGCCGCGCCTCTTTTCCTTCAACAACCCGATGGGCGCGTGCCCGAAATGCGACGGCCTCGGGGTGATCCAGTTCTTTGACCCGCGGCGCGTCGTCGGCAACCCGGCGCTGTCGCTGGCTGGCGGGGCGATTCGCGGCTGGGACCGGAAGAACCAGTTCTACTTCCAGATCATCGAGTCGCTGGGCGCGCATTACGGCTTCTCGGTCGATACGCCGTTCGCCGATCTGCCCGAGGAATTCCGCCAGGTGATTCTCCATGGTTCGGGGCGCACCGAGATCAATTTCCGCTACCTCAACGAAAGGGGAACGCGCTTCGACCGCAGCCACAGCTTCGAGGGCATCCTCCCCAATCTCGAGCGGCGCTACCGGGGCAGCGACTCGCAGGCGGTGCGCGAGGAGCTTTCCCGCTACATCAGCAACACCGGGTGTCCGCAGTGCGCCGGCACGCGGTTGCGCGTCGAGGCGCGGCACGTGCGCGTCGGCAAGATGACGCTGCATGAAATCAGCCGCCTGCCGCTGGGCGAGGCGCGCAACTACTTCAACTGCCTGACGCTGACCGGCGCCAAGGCGCAGGTCGCCGACAAGATCCTCAAGGAAATCACCGCCCGCCTCACCTTCCTGATCAACGTCGGCCTCGACTACCTGTGCCTGGAGCGCAGCGCCGAGACCCTTTCCGGCGGCGAAGCGCAGCGTATCCGGCTGGCCTCGCAGATCGGATCGGGGCTGACCGGAGTCATGTACGTGCTCGACGAACCGTCGATCGGCCTGCACCAGCGCGACAACGAACGCCTGCTGCAGACGCTGAAGAACCTGCGCGACATGGGCAACTCCGTGCTGGTTGTCGAGCACGACGAGGACGCCATCCGCAGCGCCGACCATGTCGTCGACATCGGCCCCGGCGCCGGCGTACACGGCGGCGCCATCGTCGCCGAAGGAACGCCTGCCGAGATTGCGGCCAATCCGGCGTCGCTGACCGGCGACTACCTGGCCGGCCGCCGGGCAATTCTGGCCCCGGCGCGGCGTCGACCGCAGCAGCCCGGACGGCAGCTGCGCGTGGCCGGCGCCCACGGCAACAACCTCAAGGATGTCACGCTCGAACTGCCGGTCGGCCTGTTCACCTGCATCACCGGCGTTTCCGGCTCGGGCAAATCGACGCTGATCAACGACACGCTGTACACCGCGGCCGCCAGACACCTCTACGGGTCGACCGGCGAGCCGGCGGCGCACCGGGAAATCACCGGCCTCGAACTGTTCGACAAGGTCATCAGCGTCGACCAGGCGCCGATCGGCCGCACGCCGCGCTCCAACCCGGCGACCTACACCGGCCTGCTGACGCCCATCCGCGAGTTGTTCTCGCAGGTGCCCGAGTCGCGCGCCCGCGGCTACGGTCCGGGGCGCTTCTCGTTCAACGTCAAGGGCGGGCGCTGCGAGGCCTGTCAGGGCGACGGCATGATCAAGGTCGAGATGCACTTCCTGCCCGACATCTACGTCCCGTGCGACGTCTGTCACGGCAAGCGCTATAACCGCGAGACGCTGGAAATCCACTACAAGGGCCGGAACATCCACGACGTGCTGCAGATGACCGTCGAGCAGGCGCGCGAGTTCTACGACGCCGTGCCGGTGGTGGCGAGGAAGCTGCAGACCCTGGTCGACGTCGGCTTGAGCTACATCACCCTCGGCCAGAGCGCGACCACGCTCTCCGGCGGCGAGGCGCAGCGCGTCAAGCTCTCGCTCGAGCTGTCCAAGCGCGATACCGGCCGCACCCTGTACATCCTCGACGAGCCGACCACCGGCCTGCACTTCCAGGACATCGAGATGCTGCTCGCCGTGCTCCAGCGCCTCGCCGACCACGGCAACACCATCGTCGTCATCGAACACAACCTGGATGTCATCAAGACCGCCGACTGGATCGTCGATCTCGGGCCCGAAGGCGGCGACGGCGGCGGGCGCATCCTCGCCGCCGGCACACCGGAGCAGGTCGCCGAATGCAAGGCCAGCCACACCGGCCGATTCCTGAAGGCGCTGCTGGAGAAAAAAGCATGAGCGCCGCCGAATTCAAGGGCGAGACCGGGCTTGCCCGGCTGTCGAACGCGCTGGGCTATTCGCGCGACGGCATCGCCGCGGCCTGGAAGAATGAGGCCGCCTTCCGCGAGGAAATCCTGCTTGCCGCGGTCACCATTCCGCTGGCCCTGTATCTCGGCCGCAACGGCGTCGACCGCGCCCTGCTGATCGGCAGCATCATCCTGATCCTGATCGTCGAGATTCTCAATTCGGCCCTTGAGGCCGTGGTCGACAAGGCCTCGCCGGAAAAACATGAACTGGCCAAGCGCGCCAAGGACATGGGGAGCGCGGCGGTGCTCTTAAGTCTGATGAACGCCGCGGTTGTCTGGGCTTGCGTGCTCTGGCCGGGGAGCCGCTGACAGCCGCCCGATGCCTTATGCGGGGGTCAGGCCCAGGCGGCTAGCTGCCTTTGCCGTCGGCGCCGTGCCTTTCCATGAGGATCGCCGTGCCCTGAAAGTAGGCAATCGCCTCTTCCGCGAGTCTTGCGTCGGTCGGCATCGGTTGCGCCTCCTGGCCATTGGCGCTGATTCTGAAGGTTTCGATCTTGCGCTTGGGCAGCAGCACCGTCATTACGTCGCCCTTGAGATAGCCCAGATTCTGGTAGGTGGAAAGCAGCGCGCGGCCGTCTTCCGGAGACATCCGCATGATGTCGCGGCCGATGAAATGATCGTCGGCCTGCATGCCGAGCATGGCGAGCAGGGTGGGCACCAGGTCGATCTGGCTGACCACGGTATCGATCCGCTGCGGCGCGACGATCTTCGGCGCATAGATGATTGCCGGAATGTGGTAGCGATGCACCGGAATCTTCGCCTTGCCCGCGCTTCGCGCACAATGGTCGGCGACAAAGAGAAAGATCGTGTTGTCGAACCACGGCTTCTGGCTGGCCATCGCGATGAAGCGGCCGACGGCGTAATCCGCATACTTGACGCCGCCTCGCCGCTTGCCCGGCGACGGAATGTCGATGCGTCCCGCCGGATAGGTAAAGGGAACGTGATTGGATGCGGTCATGATGTGCCCGAAGAAGGGGCGGCCGGCCGCCGCATCCTTGTCCATTTCGATCAACACCTGATCGAACAGATGCTCGTCGGCGACGCCCCAGACATTTTCGAACTCGACCAGACCCTCCCTGAAGCCGGTGCGGTCGGTCACCTGATAGCCCTGGGCGCCGAAATAGCCGTTCATGTTGTCGAACATGCCGTAGCCGCCATAGACGAAGTGGGCTGACCAGCCACGGGCGGCCAGAGTCGCGCCCAAGGTATTCAGATTGGTAACGTCCGGCCAGCGCACCACCGATTTTCCGGGTAACGGCGGCAGGCCGGCCGAGCCCGCTTCCAGACCGCGAACGGTGCGCGTACCGGCGGCGTACATCCTGGAAAACAGGATGCCCTCCCTGGCCAGGCGGTCGAGATTGGGGGTCAGGCCTTCCGTATTGCCGAAGCTTGCCATGTACTCCGCCGACATGCTTTCCATCATGACGATGACGACGTTCGGCTGCCTGGCCGGCTGGTAGGCGACGTTGCGCACCGGCTGATGCGTTGCGCTGATCCGGCTGCCCCCTGAGAGGCGCTGCAGGTCCGCCATCACGTCGTCCTCGGGTCGCGTGGCATAGAACTGGCGGTAGTCGAGCCTGTTCTGGCGGGCCGCCCACAGGAAACTGCGCCAGCCATTGTCGGCAAGTTCATTGGCGTAGCTGTTGGGCCACAACTCGGGCGCCGCCATCTTGTAGGCAATGCCCCAGACGATCACGATCAGACCGAGGCTCCAGGCCATCTGGCTGCGTGATGTCGCCGTGCCGGATGCGGCGACGGCCAGCGGGTGCCGCAAGGCCCAGACCACGAAACCCGTCAGTACCAGCAGAGCGGACACGATCTCCCCGACCGGGTAGGACTCGCGGATATTCCCGATCACCTCGGTGGTGAATATAAGATAGTCGACCGCGATGAAGTTGAAGCGGGCACTGAATTCGTCCCAGAAGACGCCTTCCGAAACCGCCACGAAGAGCAGTGTAAACACGTAGATGGCGAATAGCGGGCGGCGCACGCGCGCGCCAGCGGGCACTGAACAGCAGTTCGAACAAAGCCCACGGTGAAGCGATGACCGCCGCTGGTGGCAGGTCACGCAATGTCCCGAGCACCAGCGGCCCGATCAGGGCAGCCGGCGACTGCTCGCCGAAAAGGACCGAGTGCCACAGCAACACGGTCCGCGTGACCAGAAATACGGCCAGCGCAACCAGGGCGGCGAGGCCCCAGATGCGTAACGCATTTCCTCTCAAACCACTGAAAGACATCACAATCGCCCACCCGAAGAAATCTTCCGGCGAGTCTAGTCGACCACTTGTGAGTTTTTTGTGAGCGAATCGCGAGGTAACCCCAGGGTCAGGACGGCTGCAGGCGGTCGCCGAGATCGATGGTCACCTGACCACCGCCGGCTGCCGCATTCCCGGCGCTGACCTGCCAGCCGCTGGCGCGACAGACGTGGCACACCAGCGCGAGGCCGAGGCCGTGCCGGCCTTGCGGTCCGTGGAAGAAGCGGTCGAATACGTGCGGCAACTCGGCTTCGACAAAGCCCGGGCCGCAGTCGGAGACGATCAGCCGGCTGCCCTCCAGCGCACAGACGATTTCACCGCGGTTGCTGTGGCGCAGCGCATTGTCGAGCAGGTTGCGCAGCACCAGGTCGAACAAGGTCGGGTCGGTGCTGACGGTAGTCCGTTCCGGGATCATCAGGCACAGGCCGACGGGTTTCCCGGCCGATTGCGCAAGCGTCTCCCAGACCGCCGAAACGGCGGGCCGCAGGCGGATTTCCTCGAGGAGCGCCGGTCCCGCATCGCGGCTCAGGAGCAGGAGGCTGTTGCCGAGGGCATTGATGCGGTCGACCCCCTCGATCATGCGATTTGCACGGCGCCTGACCGCTTCCGGGGCGTCGGGAAGGGCCGCCAGCAGTTCGGCATCCGTGCGGATGGCGGTCAGGGGCGTGCGCAGTTCGTGCGAGAGGTTCGCGGAAAATGCCCTTTCCCGGCCCAGCGCGTCCTGCTGGCGCTGGCGGTAGCGGTCCAGCGCCTCGGCGATCGCCAGCAGCTCACGCTCCATGTCGGGCTCGGCCAGCGGGCCACTGTCCGGCAGGTCAACTCGCGCCGCCATTCGTTCGAGACGGCCGGTGAGACGCCCGGCCAGCACGTAGCCGGTGAACAGCACCGTCAGCGCGAGTGCCGTGCCGGCAGCCAGCGTGAGAAGGATCAGGCTGAGCAGCCGCTCCTCGTGCTCTTCGACGTCGTACACGAGGAAGTAGCGGGCACTGCCATCCTGGCGGACCGCCACGTGCGCTTCGCGGCCACCAAGGTGAACCTCGTGGTTGCCGACCGGTAGCGAACGGACCTCCGTCGGCGGTTCGCCGGATGGCGCCGTTCCGGGGCCGATCCGGTAGAGCTGCATGGCCGGCGTGTTGGGAAATGCCGATTCCGGCGTTGTCTTCCACAGGGCCATGCTGTGGGCGATCTGCTGGGTCAGGATCTGGTCGATGAAATCTTCTTCGCTGTCGTCGAATAGCGCCAGCATCGCCAGCGACTGCGTCAGGATCACCAGGAGCGACAGCGTACCCAGTGCCAGCGCGATGCGCAGACGCATGCTCGGCCCGCGTCTAGCGGCTGACGAGCTTGTAGCCGAGGCCGTGGACATTGACGATCCTGACTGGAGCGGCATCGGCCAGAGCCCGGCGTGCCGTATGCAGGACGCTGCGCAGGTTGTCACTCGCTTCCTGTTCGTGACCCCATACCGCCATTTCCAGTTCGCGTCGCGAAAGGACGCGCTGTGGTTGCTGCAACAGCACCTCGACCAGGCGCAATGCCTTGGGTGGCAGGGTGAGTGGCCGGCCGGCCAGCGTGACCGCCCTTTCCGCCGGGTCGTAGGACAGCGCCCCGAACACCAGCCGTTGCGCCACCCCCTGGCCGCCCGAGCGGCGCAGCAGTGCCTGCAGCCGTGCTTCGACTTCCTTGAGGGCAAAAGGCTTGGCGAGATAGTCGTCGGCGCCGGCACCGAAGCCGGCCAGTTTGTCGTCCAGCATGTCGCGCGCGGTCAACATCAGGATTGCCAGCGATTTCCCGGCGGCACGCAGTCGACTGGCCAGCAGCGCACCGTCACCGTCGGGCAGGCAGCGGTCGAGAACCAGCGCGTCGAATTCGTCGAGTCTGAGCAGCGCATCCGCGGCACCCAGCGACGGCGCGAAATCGCACTGGTGTCCACAGCTTTCGAGGAAGTCGTAGAGATTTTCGGCAATTACCCGGTCGTCCTCGACGATCAGGATATGCATCAGTCTGCCTCCGCGGCGACGATGACACGGTTGCGCCCGAGCCGCTTGGCCTCGTAGAGCGCTAGGTCCGCGCGTTGCAGCGCCGCTTCGATCGGGCCTTTGCCGGCATTGGCCAGCCCGATGCTGAGCGTGACGCGGACGAGCAGGCCGTCGGGCAGTTGGATCTCGTGGGCGGCGCAGCGCTCGCGAAAGCGCTCGACCAGGATGTGCGCCTGTTCGACCGTGCTTTCGGGAAAGAGGAAGGCGAATTCCTCGCCGCCATAGCGGCAGACGAGATCGGACTGGCGCAGGCTCTCGGTGAGCAGTTCGGCGAAGGTGCGCAACACGGCGTCGCCGGCGCCGTGACCGTAGGTGTCGTTGAGGCTCTTGAAGAAATCGAGGTCGCCCAGCGCTACCGCAGTGGGCCGGCCGTAGCGCTGGGCGCGCCGCAGCTCGGCCGCCGCCGACTCCATGAAGTGCCGCCGGTTCATCAGCCCGGTCAGGTCGTCCCGGTTGGCCAGCAGCTGCAGCTCGCGGCGCGCCGCATCGCTGCTGACCATCGCGTCGTGCAGCCGCCTGATCGCTTCCTCGACGGCGTGGATCTCGGCCAGGCGGACATCGGGAAACTTCGGCGCCGGCCGGTCGACGCTGAGCGACGAGAGGGCGCGGTCGATTCTGCGCAACGGGCGCAGCAGGTGCTGTCTGAGCAGGAACAGCAGCAGCGCGAGGAAGCCGCCGATCAGCGCCGTCGCTCCCATCAGCTTGTAGCGGGTGAGGAGCATTGCGGCGGCGACGTCTTCCAGATCGGCGGTGGCGAGATTGGCCCCTTCGATCAGGGTGTCATCGACCAGCACGCTCAGCCGCCTGGAGATCTGTTGCCATTTCGCGTGCTGGACCTTGAGGCTGGCCGGTTGTTGCGCCGCCAGGTCCTTGGTCTCGGTGAGGAAGACCTCGGCGTCGCGGGCCGCCGCGGCCGCCTGCGGATGCTCGACGATGCTCGGATGGCTGGCGACCAGCATGACGAGGTGGAGCGCCTGTCGGCGGTCTTCGGGCGTTTCCGCGGCAAAGAACTGCTCGCCTTCGTGGCGCAGCTGATCGAGATTGCGCGCGAGTCGCTGGAAACGGATGATCTTGGGCACGGTCTGCTGTTGCAGGCGTTGCGATGACTCGCGAACGCGTTCCTGGTCGATGGCGAGAACGACGATGACGATGGCGAACAGCAGCGCGAAGGCCGCGGCCAGCAGGGCGAAAACCTGGTTCGCCGGGTAACGTCTTGGTCGCATCCCCGGCGCCTCAGTCCAGGTTCACCGGGAAGTGCCGGCGCACGATGCGATGACCCGTCCCGTCGGCGCGGATTTGCGCGATGGCCCGGTTGACCGAGCGCCGCAATTTGTCTCTGTGTCGCGGGAGAATGATGTGGACGGTGTCACCGAGGCCGTGATCGGCGACCGCCGGGCCGACAAAGCCGAAGCGCCGTGACTTGTCGTGGCTGATCAGGGCATAGCCGCTGCGAATCGACATCAGCGCGAAATCGGCGCTGCCATCGCGCAGCGCGTCGAAGGCGGCGGCCGTTGTCGCCGTGGCAACGACCGTCAGGTCGCGCCCGGCGGCGATGCCGTCGAGGAACGCCTGCGCCTGTGAGCCTTCCATCGCCGCCACGCGTACACCGCGCAGGTTGTCGACGCTGACCGGCTGCCCGAACCTGGCGGCGAAGGCCTTGGCGGCGGCCGGCGATCCGACCAGGCGCGACGCGGAACGGAAGATCGGATCGCTGAAAGCGACACGTCCCTCGCGCTCGGGCGTGCGCAGGAAATTGCCGAAGCCGAGATCGAAGCGCCCGTCTTCGACGCCCGGCAGGATTTCGCCGAAGGTCACGTAGGAAATCGCGCAGCGGGAACGGATCCGGCGACAGACCTCCCGGGCCAGTTCGTCGGTGGCCGCCACGAGGTCAGCCCTGGGCGTGCTGCTCGGGGCCAGTTCTCCGTAGGGCGCGACCTGCGCCTCGTCCTGGACGCGGACCGCCACCCGCAGATCGGCCGCCTGCGGCGTGCCGGAAACCATGGCGGAGGTCAGGAGGATGGTTCGCAGCGCCGCCATCAATGCACCCGGAAAGGAAGGAACTGCGTGTTGATCCGCTCGTAGACCCCGTTGCGCTTGATGCGCTCGAGCGCGTCGTCCACCGCGGCCTTCAGTTCGGGGCGGAGCGGGCTGATGCCGAACGAAGCGTTGCCGACCAGTTCGGGGACCTTCATGACCGTCGCCGCGAGGCCCAGCCGCTGAAACTCCTTGCTGCTCTGCAAATGCAGGCTGGTATTCATCGGCACGATGGCCGCCTGGGCGATGCCGGCAAGCAGCGGCGCGCCGAGGTCGCCACTGGTCGGCACGCCGACGGTATCCCACTTCTGCTTGCGGGCATACGCTTCCTGGGCCGAGCCTTTGACGACGGCGACGCGCAGCCCGCGTTGGCCGGGTTCGGCGCCGGGCCTGGCGAACCACAGGGTGACCGACCGGAAGTAGGGGTGGGCAAAAAGGATCCGCCGGCGTCGCTCGGGGGTGTCGAGCAGGCTGACCGCGGCGATGTCGATCTCGCCGCCGGCCAGCGAGTCGACCACGCGGTCCAGCACCATCACCTGAAACTCGCAATGCACCTTCATTTCCGCGCACACCGCCCGCGCGACCTCGACGCTGAACCCGGTCAGCCGGCCATCGGCGTCGCGAAACGCCATGGGCGGCGCGTTTTCCAGCACCGCGACGCGCAGCGTGGCCGTGTCTGAGCGGGCGCCCGTCGCTGCGACGAGGCAGGCGGCGGCAAGCAGGGTGGCGAGAACGTTCCGTAGTCGGGGCGACATCGGCTCATGTTGATGGTATTTTCGCGGCAGTATATCGCAAGCCTGACCGTTGTGGTCAGTCCGCCGGGGGCGGCCGGTTTCGCGGAAGTTCGACGAGAACGCCCGGCAGCGGAAAGAAGATCGCCATCCGCAGCGGCAGCGGATCGCCGGAAAAGAGCGCGGCGTAGCGCTCGAGTTGCGGGCGATAGTCCTCGGCGCGGGTCTGCAGCGCCGCCGCGGACTCGCCGGCAGTGGCGCGGACCGTCTTGTAGTCGACGATCCAGCGGCAACCGTCGGCGATGAAAATGCGGTCGATGACGTGGTTGACCGTAACCGTCGCGCCATCCTCGACGCCGCGCGCCGACCATCCCTGTTCGGCGCCGGCCTCGTCGTGCCGCGCCAGGATCCAGCGCCCGGCTGGCGAAGCCAGGGTCCGGCACAGGGCGGCGACGGCGAGTTCGGCGCCTTCGCCGGCTTCCTCCGCTCCATGCCCGGCCTCGATGAGCCAGCGGCGATAGGCGGGCGCCAGCGACCGGATGCGTTGCGCCGGCCAGGCGGCGATTCCGTAGCCCTCCGGGGATGTTTCCCGGTCTGGTCCGGCGTCGCGCGGGGCGCGGGCGATCAGTTCGAGGCACCGATGAACCAGCGTGCCGAGCGAAGCCTCCAGCGAGATTCCGCCTTCGGCGGCGTCGCGATCGAACACCTGGCCGGCAGGGCGAACGTCGTGCGGCAGGGCGCGCAGCGTTTCGGGTACGCCGGTCTCGCGCAGGCGAACGAGCGGCGGGACGAAGGTCGCCGGGTCGATTGCATTGGCCGGCGCGGCGACCGGCTCCTGACCGGCCAGCGCCGCGGCGAAAAGCGGTTGCGCGACGCCTGGCCAGAGGAGTTCGAGCAGGGCGCCGGCGGCCGGCGGCTTGAGACCGTCGTCATTGCGCTCGTCGGCCGCCGCGCTGCCAAGCAGGTGCAGATTACGAATGGCGCGGGTGGCGGCGACATAGAGCAGGCGCTCGTCCTCGTGCGCGGCGCGCTCGGCTTCGAGCTTCTTCAGGTAATCGTAGGCGGTGGGTTCGCCATTGCCATCCCCGCGCGCCTTCATCGGCGCGACCAGCAGCCGTTCGTGACCGTCGGCGCCGGCGACTTCGTCCCACAGCAGCAGGCTGCTGTCGTTGCCGCCGGTGACACGGTGCAGGCCGGGGACGATCACGGTATCGAACTCGAGGCCCTTGGCCTTGTGGATGGTCATCATCTGCACCGCATCGCCGAGCGGGTCGGCCGGCGCGTACAACTCGGCGGCATGGGCGGCCAGCGTGTCGGCGCTCAGGTTGCGGGCGGCGACGAGTTGGTCGATCAGGCCGAAGAAGGCGTCCACGTCGTCCATGGCTTCCGGCGTCTCCAGGCAACGCGGGCCGCCGAGCATCAGCCAGACGCCTTCCAGCCAGCGCCGCGGGTGCTGGCGGTGGCGGCCGGCGAAGGCCAGGCGCAACACGTCGCGGACGTGGGTCAGGCGGCGCCGGCCGTCGTCCGAGAGGCGGGCGACGCGGGACTCGTCGTGCATCAGTTGCCAGAGGGTCGACTTCCTGTCGTCGGCGGCCAGCGCATGCAGGTCGGCCAGCATGAGCCCGCACCACGGGGCGCGCAGTAGCGCCAGCCAATGCACGCGGTCGGCGCGGTGGTGCAGGGCGCGGAACAGAGTGAGCAGGTCCTGGACGTGCTGGCGGCCGTCCAGCCCTTCGATATCGACCGCCTGGAAGCGCAGTTCCGGGGCGCTGCGGCGGATTTCGGCGACGAGCGCGTCGAGATGGCTGCGCGCCCGGACCAGCACGGCGATGCGTTCCTCCGGGGCCTCGCTGCGGGCTTGGCGGATGACGTCGAGCACAAGGCGCGCCTCTTCGCCGGCGGAGTCACTGCCGTCGCGAGCAATGACCGGATGGACGGCCACGCCGCTGTCGGCGCCTGCCGGCCGGGTGGCGGCCGATTCGGCGTAGCGCACGGCGCCGGCCTCGGGACTGTCGGCGCCCGGAAAGATGCCCGGGAAGACCGCATTGACCCAATCGACGATGGCCGGATACGAACGGTTGTTGCGGAACAGGCGCAGGTGACCGAGCCGGATGTCGCCGATGCCGCGCTCGCGGACGCGCAGGAAGAGGCCGACATCGGCCTTGCGGAAGCGGTAGATCGACTGCATCGGGTCGCCGACGACGAACAGCGTGCGGCCGTCGCCGGGCGCCCAGCCGCGCGTCAGCCTCTCGATCAGGCCGACCTGGCTCGGGCTGGTGTCCTGGAATTCGTCGACCAGCAGGTGGCGGATGCGGTAATCGAGCGCCTGGGCGAGGTCGGTCGGCGCATCGTCGCCGCCCAGTGCGAGGCCGGCGCGGGCGGCGATCTCGATGAAGTCGACCTCGCCGGCTTCCTGAAAGGCCAGCCACAACTGCCCGGCGGCCAGCCGCAGCAGGCGCGAAAAGCATTCGACCGTGGCCCATTCGGCAGCGGAAAGCCCGGGCTGCGGCAGCCTGACCAGCACGGCCAGCGCCGCTTCCAGCCCGGCGACGCTGCGCAGTTCGCCGAGCAGGTCGAGCATGGCCTTTTTCCGGCCGGCGAATTCCTTGCCGGCCGGGAAACCGATCCGCTTGTCGACGGTCTTGCGCAGCGCGCCGCCGCCGGTCAGCAGCAGGTTGGCCACGGCCTGCCATTGCGCGAGATCGGCGATGGTTGCGGTCAACGGCGAATTCCAGCCGGAAACGGCGTCGAGCGGTCCCGGCGCGTTGGCCGCGGCAAAGCGCGCCAGCGGCATCAGCAGCGCCTGCGCCGGGCCGTCGAGCAGCCCGGCGGCGACGCCCAGGTCGCGCTCGATCAGCGCCGCGAAGCCGGCCTCGACCTCCGGTTTCATCGCCCCGCTCTCGATGCGCGAGGCGTGGTGCAGCCACTGGTCGCGGCGGTCGAGCATGGCGATCAGGAGCCTTTCCATCCGGCCCGCGTCGTTGTCCATGAAGGCCAGCGCGCCGGCGACGACCTCGGCATCGGGCGTGTCCGCCTCGACCATTTCCAGCGTGCGCCGCGCCGCCGTCGCGTAATGCGCCGTGGCATCCTCGGCGACGCCCGGCTGGCTGCCGAAGCGGGTGAGGTAGGGCATCTGCCGCGCCAGGCTGGCGCACAGCGCGTCGAGCGTCGTGATGCGCAGCCGGCCCGGGTGGCCGAGGAGTCCCCAGTTCCGCGCGGCGTCATGCGCCAGCACCTGCCGCGCCAGGGCGAAGGTCAGCCGCCTGTGCTCCTCGTCCGGATACTCGTCGCGCGCCGCCCGCTCGAGGCTGCCGAGGATGCGGTCGCGCATCTCGGTCGCCGCCTTGTTGGTGAAGGTCAGCGCCAGCACCTCTTCCGGATGGTCGACAATGGCCAGCAGGCGCAGGTAGCGCTGCGTCAACAGCTCGGTCTTGCCGGCTCCGGCCGGTGCTTCGACGATGAAGGAGGCGACCTCGAGAGCCCGCCGGCGGGCGGATTCGTCCTCGGCGAGGCGGTCGACCGCGGGCGTCATGTCATCATCCCGGCCAGCAGACGGCGGCGCTCGGGCAGGCGCAGCAGGGGCAGGACCTCGCAGTATTGCAGCGCCTTCTCGTCGGCGAACATGACGCCGGCCTGCCCCGCCCGGACCTCCCGGGCCACCGCATGCAGCCGCTCGCGCCAGTGGGTGACGACGGCGATCCAGTCCGGCAATTCGGCCGGGTCGAAGATCTTCTGCCTGGCGTCGGCGATGCCGAGGACGCCGGGCAGGATGTCACTTTCGTCGGCGACACCGGCGAAGGCCGGCTTGTCGAGCAGAACCTTGGCGAAGGCGACGGCGGCCACGTTGTCGTTGACCAGCGCGGCATAGATCGGCAGTTGCGGTTCGCTGATGCGCTGTCCGCCCCAGTTCTTGATGTCTATGCTGGCGCCGGTCTTGTAGTCGAGGATGATCTGGCGGCCGTCGACCAGGCGATCGATGCGGTCGACGACCAGCTGGACCCGGATTTCCTCGATGTCGATTTCGGCGGGCTGTTCGCAGGCGATCACCGCGAACTCCAGCGCGCGCTTGTCTTCGACGCCCAGCCAGACGTCGAGAAGCCGGTGCAGGCGCGCCGCTTCCAGTTTGCGGAAGCGCACCGGCAAGGTGACGCGGCGCTCCGCTTCGAAGGTGTCGAGGGCGGTCGTCACGGCCTCCTGGATCGCCTGCCGGCGGGCTGCCTCGCCCAGACCGGCGAGGGCGGCGGAGGTTCGCACGGCCTTCCAGAAGGCTTCCAGCGCCGCATGCGCCAGCGTGCCGCGAGCGGCCGGGTCGAGTCCCTCGACCGGCGCGTCCATCGCCTCGCCGCCGAGCCGGTACTGGTAGTACGCCCAGGCCGGACAGATCGCCTGCGCGCGCAGCAACCAGCTGCCGCCGGGAACCTTTTCGCCTTCGCCGACCGGCGGCGCCAGGGCATCGTCGACCCGTTCGCAGGCGGCGCCGGCCGCGTTGCCGAGTTGCCGCGCCAGCGTCGCCACCCCGCCCGGCGCATCGCCGGCCGGCGGCATGCCGGCGATCAGCGGGCTCGGTCGCAGGACGCGGTTGCCGTCGGCCCGGGCATACGAGAAGGTCACGTCGGCTGCGGCGACGCACAGGCGGGCATGCACCCGTTGCGCGAAATCGAGCTCGACCTCGGCGCTGGCGTGCGCCGCCCCGGCCGCCCGCAGCAGTTCCGCCGGCAGCAGCGGGTTGGGGCGCGGCGGCGGCGGCCAGAGGTCGTCGTTCATCCCCAGCACCCACAGGGCGTCGAATTCGAGCCCGGCGCTCTCGAGGACCCCAAGCACCTGAATGGCCGGCCGGCCGCGCGTCTCCGGCTGGAAGATGCGCTGCTGACACAGCTGCGACAGGCGGTGTACGGCCGCGCTCGGCGACAGCTTGCCGAGCACGGCGTCGAGCCGCCCGAAGCCGTCGAGAACCTCGGCGAACGCCCGCCGCGCCTGAAATTCGTGACTGGACAGCGGACGGTCGCCGGGCCAGCCCGCCGCCTGCAGCGCACGGCGGAAAATGCCGGTCCACTCGCCGGGAGGCAGCGCCCTCGTCATCCCGGCCAGCGTGGCGGCCAGGGCGTCGAGCGCCGCCACCGTCCGCGGACACAGCGGCGGCTCGTCCCCGGCAAGGCGGGTCGCCAGGCGGATCAACGCCGGCAGGGTCGTGAAATAGGGCAGGCCGCGGCGCAGTTCCGCGGGCTGAATCCGAAGGAGCCCGGTCAGTGGCCGCTGCTGCCCAAGCTCGCGACCTGGGCCGCGATGGCCGCCGCGGTCGTCGTGGCCGGCTGGTTCGTGCTGCTGTCGGACGCGAACGACGAGCTGGTCGCGGCACGCGAGCGCGAGCCCGCGCTGAAGAAGGAGTACCGCGACAAGCTCGGCCAGGCGGTCAACCTGGCCGAACTGCGCAAGCAGAAGCTGCAGGTGCAGGAGTACGTCACGCAGCTCGAGAAGCAGCTGCCGGGCAAGGCCGAGATGGACGCGCTGCTGTCCGACATCAACCAGGCCGGCCTGGGGCGCGGGCTGCAGTTCGAGCTGTTCCGCCCGGGGCAGGTGCAGGTCAAGGACTACTACGCCGAGCTGCCGATCGCGATCCGGGTCAGCGGCCGCTACAACGACATGGGCGCCTTCGCGGCCGACGTCGCGAACCTGTCGCGCATCGTCACGCTGCACAACCTGGCGATCGCGCCGGTCTCGCCGCGCGATCCCGCGCTGCTCGCGATGGAGGCCACCGCGCGCACCTACCGCTACCTCGACGCGAACGAAGTCGCCGAACAGCAGCGGCAGAAGAAGGCGGCCGCGGACAAGGCCAAGGCCGGAGCGAAGAAATGATCGGTCGCACGCTGCCGGGGCTGCTGCCCCTGATGCTCGCCGCGCTGCTCGGTGCCTGCGGCGCCGAGCACGAGGAACTGCAGGACTGGATGGAGAGCCAGCGCCGCGGGGTCAAGCCGAACGTCGAGCCGCTGGCCGCGCCGAAGAAGTTCGACCCGCAGCCGTACACGTCGGCGCAGACGGTGGAGCCGTTCAGCCCGCAGAAGCTCAGCGTCGCCGCGCGGATCGAAGCGCGGCAGCCCAGCTCGCTGCTCGGCGCCGAGCTGAACCGGCGCAAGGAGCCGCTGGAGGCCTATCCGCTGGACAGCATGGCGATGGTCGGCAGCGTGGCCAAGGCCGGCACGCCGTTCGCGCTGCTGCGCGTGGACAACCTGCTGTACCAGGTCAAGCCCGGCGACTATCTCGGCCAGAACTACGGCCGCATCACGCAGATCACCGAGACCCAGATCGTGCTGCGCGAGATCGTGCAGGACGCCGCTGGCGAATGGATCGAGCGCCCCGCCTCGCTGCAGCTGCAGGAGAAGGCGCGATGAAGACGACGTTGGAGAAACCCACCATGCACCACTGGCGCGCCAGCTTGGCCGCGATCGCCGTCGGCATCGGGCTGCCGATCGCCGCGTTCGCGCAGAACGTGATCCAGTCGATCACTTCTTCGCAGCAGGCCGGCACCGATGTCGTGCGCATCGAACTCGCCGAGCCGCTGCCCGCGCTGCCGGCCGGCTTCGTCGTGCAGGCGCCGCCTCGGGTCGCGATCGACCTGCCGAACGTCGGCAACGCGCTCGGCCGCAACGCGGTGGAGTTGAACCAGGGCAACGTGCGCTCGGTCAACGTCGCGCAGTCGGGCGAGCGCACGCGGCTGGTGCTGAACCTGCGCCAGGCTGCGAGCTACCGCGTGCAGCAGCAGGGCAAGGCGCTGATCGTGCTGCTCGAGCCGGCCACCGCGGTGGCCGCCGCCGGCGCCGGCGCGGCCGCGCCGACCCAGTTCGCGCCGTCGCAGAACGACCAGCCGCTCGCCGTGCGCGGGCTGGACTTCCGCCGCGGCAGCGACGGCGCCGGCCGGCTGATCGTCGACCTGCCGAGCACGCAGGTCGGCGTCGACATCCGCCAGCAGGGCCAGTCGCTGGTGGTCGAACTGCTGCGCTCGACGCTGCCCGAGGGGCTGCGGCGCCGGCTCGACGTGACCGACTTCGGCACGCCGGTGCAGACCATCTCGGCGCTGCAGAGCGGCGACCGCGTGCGCCTGCTCGTCGAGCCGAAGGGCAACTGGGAGCACAGCGCCTACCAGACCGACACCCAGTTCGTGCTCGAGGTGCGGCCGGTCAAGGTCGACCCGAACAAGCTGACGCAGGGCCCGGGCTTCCAGGGCGAGAAGCTGAGCCTGAACTTCCAGAACATCGAGGTCCGCGCGCTGCTGCAGGTCATCGCCGACTTCACCAACTTCAACGTCGTCACCAGCGACACCGTCACCGGCAACGTCACGCTGCGGCTGAAGGACGTGCCGTGGGACCAGGCGCTGGACATCATCCTGCAGGCCAAGGGCCTGGGCGTGCGCAAGAACGGCAACGTGCTGTGGATCGCGCCGAAGGAGGAGCTGGCGAATCGCGAACAGGTCGAGCTGGAGGCGAAGAAGAAGATCTCCGAGCTCGAGCCGGTGCGCACCCAGGCCTTCCAGCTCAACTACACGAAGGCCGAGACCATTGCGAAGAGCCTGGTCGGCTCGGCGCTGGTGGCGCAGGCGATCGACAACGCCACCGGGCAGAACAGCGGCCGCATCCTGTCGCCGCGCGGCAGCGTGATCTTCGAGCAGCGCACGAACCAGCTGTTCGTCACCGACATCCCCTCGAAGCTCGAGGAGATCCAGGCGATGATCGCGAAGATCGACATCCCGGTGCGCCAGGTGCTGATCGAGGCGCGCATCGTCGAGGCCGACGACTCCTTCGGCCGCAGCCTCGGCGTCAAGCTCGGCTTCGCGAACCTCGCCGGCCCGCCCACCAGCGGCCCGGGGGCGCAGGTCGGCGGCAACTACCAGGCGATCGGCGCGCAGACCGGCCAGAGCCCGCCGGTGGACTTCGCCAACACCCAGTTCGTCAACCTGCCGGCGAACACCGGCGCGCTCGGCGCGGCCGCGGCGACCTTCGCGCTGTCGCTGTTCAGCGCGTCGGCGAACCAGTTCCTGAACCTCGAGCTGTCGGCGCTGGAAGCCGACAACAAGGGCAAGATCGTCTCCAGCCCGCGCGTGATCACCGCCGACCAGGTGAAGGCGCTGATCGAGCAGGGCGAGGAGCTGCCGTACCAGCAGGCGACCTCCAGCGGCGCGACCTCGGTCGCGTTCCGCAAGGCGAGCCTGAAGCTCGAGGTGACGCCGCAGATCACGCCCGAGGGCCAGGTGATCCTCGACCTCGACGTCAACAAGGACCGCCGCGGCACGCTGACGCTGCAGGGCTACACGATCGACACCAAGCACGTGCGCACGCAGGTGCTGGTGGAGAACGGCGGCACCGTGGTCATCGGCGGCATCTTCCAGCAGGAAGACCTGACGCAGGTGAACAAGGTGCCCTGGCTCGGCGACATCCCGTACCTCGGCAACCTGTTCAAGAACACGCTGCGCAGCACGAAGAAGACCGAGCTGCTGGTGTTCATCACCCCGAAGATCGTGACCGACCGGTCCGCCGTGCGCTGAAGGAAGAGTCCGCCCCATGAAGATGCAATCTCCCGGCGTCGACGCACGTGCCGCCCTGCGCCGCCTGCGCGGCAGCCTCGCCCTGTGCACGGTGCTCGTGCTGGCCGCCTGCGGCGGCGACAGCGAGTGCCCGGCCTCGCCGCCCTTCGAGGGCAGCGGCAACGTGGGCTCCTGCGCCGACGGCGGCTCGACCACGCCAACCGCGGCCGACCTGACGCTGGTGCTGAGCGCGAACAGCCTGCCGAACGACGGCACCAGCACGATCAAGGCCACCGCCACCGCGGTCGACGCCAACCGCAACGCGCTGGCCGGGATTCCGATCACGGTCCGGGTCGACGGCAGCGCGGTGGCCACCGTCAGCGGCACCGAGACCGACGCCAAGGGCGTGGTCACGGCCGACATCGGCAGCGGTGCCGACCAGGCGAACCGCTCGGTCACCGTCACCGCGGTCAGCGGCGGCCTGACGCGCACCGCCACGTTCCAGGTGGTCGGCGCGAACCTGAACGGCACGCCGCTGCCGGCGGTGATCGCGCCTGGAGCGGCGGGTCAGGTGGACTTCCAGCTGAAGGACGTGAACGCCAACCCGATGAGCGGGCAGACGATCGTCGTCAACGGCGTCGACGGGGTCGAGGTCACCGGCACGACCGACAGCAACGGCAAGTACACCTACGCCTACACGGCGCCGGCGACGACGGGCACAGTCAGCATCAAGGCCACGGCCGGCGGTGCGAGCAGCACGCAGTCGGTGCTCGTGCAGGCCAGCGGCGTGGGGGCCATCCCGCCGGCGGCGGTCGCGGTGCAGTCGGCTTCGCTCGCGGCGTCGCCGAGCGTGGTGCCGGTCAACAGCGGCTCGACCAGCAACCAGTCCGAGCTGCGGGCGCTGTTCCTCGGCGCCGGCAACACGCCCGTGAAGAACGTGCGCGTGCGCTTCGACCTCGCCGGCGACGTGAACAATGTCGGCGGCACGGTCACGTCGGGCAGCACCGTCGTCTACAGCGACGCCAACGGCGTCGCGACCACGGCCTATGTGCCGGGCACCCGCTTCAGCCCGACGAACGGGCTGACGGTTCGCGCCTGCTGGTCGGAGACCGACTTCGCGGCCGGCACCTGCCCGAAGAGCGCAGTCGCGACGCTGACGGTCGTATCGGAGTCGCTGTCCGTGTCGATCGGCACGAACGCGCTGATCGAGATCGGCCCGACCGGGCTCGACTACATCAAGAAGTACCTGGTGCAGGTCAACGATTCGTCGGGCAATGCCAAGGGTGGCGTGCAGGTCTCGGCATCGATCGATCTGCAGCAGTACCAGAAGGGCGAGTGGGTCGTGGTCGGCGACAAGTGGGCCAAGACGCTGCGCGCCAGCTGCGACAACGAGGACCTGAACCGCAACGGAGTGCTGCAGGTGTTCAGTAACGGAGCGGTCGAGGACGCGAATGCCACCGGCTTCCTCGAGCCGCGCAAGGCGGATGTCGCGATCAGCTTCGTCGGCTCCAGCACGACCAACAGCGACGGGCAGGTGGTCCTGAAGATCACCTACCCGCAGAACGTCGGCTCGTGGCTCAAGTTCAACATCCAGGTTGCGGCCAGCGGCGTGGCCGGGACCGAGGGCCGGTCGAACTTCAGCGGCATCCTGCCGGTGCTGGCCGACGACGTCTCCGACCCCGACAAGGAGCCGCCGTTCCGCCTGTCGCCATACGGTACGGAGGCCAGCCCGACGGTGGCGACCACGACGCCCGAAGGCCAGACCGGGCTGCTGTGCACGAACCCGAACTGACGTCGTGATCGTCGCGCTGGTCGGCATGCCCGGCAGTGGCAAGTCCACGGTCGGGCGCCACCTGGCGCGGCACCTCGGGCTGCAGCTGGCCGACAGCGACCACGTCATCGAACAGCGGATCGGCATGCCGATCCGCGCCTACTTCGAAGGCCACGGCGAGGGCCCGTTCCGCGACCTCGAGCAGCAGGTGATCGCCGAGCTGTGCGCCGGCGACGAGCTGGTGCTCGCCACCGGCGGCGGGGCGGTGCTGCGCGAGCCGAACCGGCGCGCGCTGCACCAGGCCTGCCACGTGTTCTACCTGCGCTCGACGCCGGAGGAACTGTTCCGGCGCCTGCGCCACGACACGCACCGGCCGCTGCTGCAAGGCGGCGACCCGTTGCGCCGGCTGCGCGAGCTGTTCCGCGAGCGCGACCCGCTGTACCGCCAGGCCGCGCACTACGTGATCGAGACCGGCCGCCCGTCGGTGCCGTCGCTGGTGAACATGGTGCTGATGCAGCTCGAGCTGGCCGGCCTGGTCGACAGCACCCGCGTGCCGTCGCCGATCGACGCCCGGCCGCCGCGCGCCTGAGCGCCGGCGCCGCGGCGGCGAAACGGGCCACCCGTACACTGGGCGGCATGTCCGCCGCTGCTGCTGCCGTCGCCGCCACCGTCACGGTGGACACCGGCCACGCGCGCTACGACATCCGGATCGGCCGCGGCCTGCTCGACGACCCCGGGACCTGGGCCGGCCTGCCGCGCGCGGCGCAGGCGCTGATCGTCAGCAATCAGGTCGTCGCGCCGCGCTACGCGCAGCGGCTGCGCGCGGCGCTCGCGCCGCACTACCCGGCGGTCGGCGTGCTCGAGCTGCCCGACGGCGAGGCGCACAAGGACTGGCCGACGCTGAACCGGATCTTCGACCGCCTGCTCGCCGACGGCTGCGACCGCGACACCACGCTGTTCGCGCTCGGCGGCGGCGTGGTCGGCGACATCGCCGGCTTCGCTGCCGCCTGCTTCATGCGCGGCGTGCCCTTCGTGCAGGTGCCGACCACGCTGCTCGCGCAGGTCGACTCGTCGGTCGGCGGCAAGACCGCGATCAACCATCCGGCGGGCAAGAACATGATCGGCGCGTTCTACCAGCCGCAGCGGGTCGTCTGCGACCTCGACACGCTGGCCACGCTGCCCGAGCGCGAGTTGCGCGCCGGCCTGGCCGAGGTGATCAAGTACGGCCCGATCGCCGACGCGGCCTTCCTCGACTGGATCGAGGTGAACCTGGACGCGCTGCTGGCGCGCGACCCGGCCGCGCTGGTGCAGGCGGTGCGGCGCAGCTGCGAGATCAAGGCCGCCGTCGTCGGCGCCGACGAACGCGAGGCCGGGCAGCGTGCGATCCTCAACTTCGGCCACACCTTCGGCCATGCGATCGAGGCCGAGCAGGGTTACGCCGATGGCCTCAACCACGGCGAGGCGGTGGCGGTGGGCATGGTCCTGGCGGCCCGCCTGTCGACCGCGCTGGGCCTGGCGGATGCCGGCGATGGCGACCGCCTGCAGGCGCTGCTGGCGCGCTTCGGCCTGCCCACGACCGTCCCGGCGGGACTGGATCCGGCGGCCCTGCTCGCGCGCATGCGCCTGGACAAGAAGGCCCAGGCCAGCGGCCTGCGCTTCGTGCTGTGGGAGGGTGCCGGCAAGGCCCGCGTGGTCGCGGAGGTCGACGAAGGCGCGGTGCTGGGGGTCCTGCGCGGCTGAGACCGCGCGCGGCACAGGCCTTACAATTCGCGGATGCGCCTGCTGCTGCAACAACGCCCCGAGGGTCGCGAGGCCCCGCGCTTCGTCCAGCTACAGCTCCAGCCCGACCTGCTGGGCGGCTGGACGTTGCTGCGCGAAACCGGCCAGATCGGCGGCCGCAGCACGCTGCGCAAGGACCTCTTCGCCGACCAGGCCAGCGCGATCGCCGCGCTGGAAACCGCCCGCGACGCGCAACTCAAGCGCGGCTTCCAGCTGGTCTTCGCCCAGGGCGCCGACGCGCCCCGCTAACCGGACTTTCCCGTGACCCTGAAGAACGATCGCTTCCTGCGCGCCCTGCGGCGCGAACCCGTCGACTGCACCCCGGTGTGGCTGATGCGCCAGGCCGGGCGCTACCTGCCGGAGTACCGCGCGACCCGCAAGGCCGCGGGCAGTTTCCTCGCCATGGCGAAGACCCCGGACCTCGCCTGCGAGGTCACCCTGCAGCCGCTGCGGCGCTTCCCGCTGGATGCCGCGATCCTGTTCTCCGACATCCTCACGGTGCCGGACGCGATGGGGCTGGGCCTGTATTTCGTCGAAGGCGAAGGCCCGAAGTTCGAGCGCCCGCTGCGCAACCCGGCGGACATCGCCGCGCTGGCCGTGCCCGACATGGAAACCGACCTGCGCTACGTGATGGACGCGGTGCGCACGATCCGCCGCGAACTGGACGGCAGCGTGCCCCTGATCGGCTTCTCCGGCAGTCCGTGGACGCTGGCCTGCTACATGGTCGAAGGCGGCGGCAGCAAGGACTGGGGCCGGGTCAAGGCGCTGGCGTTGAACGAACCGGCGGCGATGCACCAGCTGCTGGGCACGGTCACCGACGCCGTCATCGCCTACCTCGCCGCGCAGCGTGCGGCTGGCGCGCAGGCGCTGCAGGTGTTCGACACCTGGGGCGGCGTGCTGTCGCCGGCGATGTACCGCGAATTCTCGCTGCCCTACCTCGCCCGCATCGCGCGCGAGCTGAAGTCGGCGGAAGTGCCGGTGATCCTGTTCGGCAAGGGCAACGCGCCGCACCTGGACGACCTGTTCGCCAGCGGCACCGACGCAATCGGCGTGGACTGGACGGTCACCCTGGAGGATGCCGCGCGCCGCAATGGCGGGCGCGTCGCGCTGCAGGGCAACCTCGACCCGGCCATGCTGTACGGCAACCCCGACGCCGTGCGCGCACAGGTGCGGGCGACCCTCGACAGCTATGCCGCCGGCAACGGGGGTTCGCGCGAAGGCCATGTATTCAACCTCGGCCACGGCCTGTCGCCGGACATGAACCCGGACCA
>JAFLDQ010000033.1 GCA_017302355.1 Dechloromonas sp. | reverse complement strand
GCACCAGCAGGTCGTGGTGGTCAAGCCGGTCGAGGCGCTCGAACAGCATCTGCCGCTCGCCGACCAGGGAACTGTGCAGAATCAGCGAATCGAACAACTCGATACCCGGCCGCAACAAGCCGAACAGTGTCGCCTCGCGCACGCCACGCCTGCCCTCGCGGTCAAGCAGCGTCAGGCGAACCTTCGATGCGTCGGCGGCCAGAACCCGCAATCCCTGCCAGAGCGGCTGATCCGGCAGGGCTTCATCGACCAGATGCAGGAAGTGCGTGTTGAGCAAATCGAAGACATCGGCGCGAAGACGGCTGCGCGCCTTCGAGAACGCGCTGGCGGTGACCACGCGGCACAAGCGGCTGCGCCGGGCCAGCAGCGCGAAGAACGCATCGAGTTCGCCCTGCACGGCGCCGCGCACGCCGGAGAGCAGAAAGGCGATCAGATGCGTGAAGCTCAGATCGCGTTCGCGCGTGAAATACCGCGGATCCCGGCGGGCCGCTTCGCGAAAGGCTGCGCCCTGAATAAACCCGGTCAGCCCGGAAAGCACATTGACATATTTAGGCCGTCATATTTAACCTATAAATATCAATCTGTTACAACGCTCATTATACCCCGGTACGGCTCACCTATCGCCCCATCCGCAAAATATGTAGATGTGCTAAGTCACGAGGATTGAGTTAGCGCTCGCCCTGAAACCAACTGACACCTCACTCGAACGAAAATGGCAGAAAACGAATCCATAAAATTTTATATACTCATTCCGACACGCGAGCGCCCCGCAACACTCCTTCACTGTTTGCACACGATAATTCACCAAAGCTACACAAACTTTGAAATTATCGTTAGTGACAATTTTAGCCAAGACAACACTGAGAACATCGTCGCAAGCATTAGCGACCCGCGCATCTCGTACATAAATACCGAAAAACGAGTTGGAATGGCTAGCAATTTTGAATATGCACTATCCCACACCAAATCTGGCTGGGTAACAATTCTTGGTGATGATGATGGCCTGCTACCTAGGGCACTGGAGCGAGTTGCAAATATAATCAAGATAACTGGCACGGACGCAATCAGCTCAACTTGGTGTAATTATACCTGGCCTAACTGTTCAGGAATTAACTCTATACTTACAGTTCCGTTACGCCAAGGATGGGAGCAGCGAGTTTCAGAAGTATGGTTGTCAAAACTCATGAAAGGAGAGGCTACATACCCGGAATTACCGATGCTTTATGCGGGAGGCTTTGTGAGCACCGAAGCAATTGATCGCGCCCGAAGCGCTGACGGCCAATTCTTCAATTCAATTAACCCAGACATATATTCAGCAATAGCTATCACGTCTGTATCGGACACTTACATACACATCAACGAACCGATAGCGATCGCTGGCATTTCGGCTCACAGCAATGGCGCTGCATGTCTTGGCAACAACCAAGACACGAGCCTATCGGAATTGTTCTATTCAGAAAATGATCACGTTTTTCACACCACTTTATCCGGACCAAGAACTAAGTCTATTAACATTGCCGTCTACGATTCTTATTTACAGGCATCTTTCCTTCACGACAACTCATTTAGAGTCACATTGATAGACCAACTATCTCTTGCCATCGCAAGCGCCCCAATGGATATTCAAGCCGAAGTCATCGATTATTGCAAAGCAGTTGCCAATAAGAATGCAATTGAAATTAGCGACGTCCTTGAACGCTCAGATCATCTATCGCGACAGAAGAGAATCAAATTTGCGCTGAATAAGTTGCGTAGACTCTTAACGTGGTTTACTGAAATAGGCAGCGTCACGTATGACGCCAAAGCACTTCAGGCGCTAGACGTGTACGACGCGAGCATTGCTGCTTATTCAATATGGTCATCTCATTTTCACAACAAGAATTGGCGTATGAAGAAAATCAAACATGCCTTCGCTCGACGTGTTTCTCGTTCGAAAAACACGGCATTGCTGGTTAGCCGAAAACAGCTATGAAACTCGGCATTGACGCAAAAGCATTGGTCGGACGCAGGACCGGAATTGGAAACTGGACGGCACAACTTCTCGAGGAGTTGCCAAAGCATATTCCCGACCTGGAGGTGTTCGCTTATGTGCCGTCTTCGCATACCCCTTTCGTTCCAGGGGAAATCGCAAAGATTTCTGTTCGGCAGAGCCCAGCATTTCCCTTGATGTCCGGTTTCTTTTGGCTGAAGCTCAGGGCCGCCGAACTGGTCAGAAAGGACGGCCTTGACGTTTTCTGGGCTGCCCGAACACTCCACCCAAATGGCATTGAGAAGCATGCGCCGGTTGTTTCTACCGTCTATGATCTCAACAGCGTTCTCTACCCGGAAACGATGTCCCTCGCGAACCTGATCGCATACAAGCTCTGGTTCAAGGCAGACCTTCGGAAATCGGATCGAATTGTCGCAATCTCCAGGGGGACATCGGCGCGCCTCGAAAACTGGCTTGGGCGGGGGGCGGATTTCATCGTTCCGCCGGGCGTCGCCGAACACTATGCCCCTCAGCCCCCGACTGTCATTGACGCGACGCTAAAAAAATACGGACTGAATGAACCTTACCTGCTTTTCGTCGGGACACTCGAACCACGAAAAAATTTGTCTGCCTTGCTGGATGCCCTGGAGATCATCAATGCGGCCCGGGCGAAACCAATCACACTGGCGATCATTGGCCAACGGGGATGGAGGAACAAGGAGTTGTTCAAGCGACTGGACAGTGGAATTCCTTTTGTGACAGAACTGGGCTTTGTACCTGGGGCCGACCTGCCCGCGCTCTACTCTGGCGCTGCTTCGCTCATGATGCCATCTCTCTATGAGGGCTATGGCATGCCGGCAGCGGAAGCAGCCGCTTGCGGCACATGGGTGGTGGCGACGGATATTCCGGAATTGCGTGAGGCCGCAGGGGGTAGCGGGATTTACATCGAGCCCAGTGTGCAGGGAATCGTGACGGGAATCGAACGAGCTCTGTCAGAAACCTCTCCTCCGGTCCCGTTCAACCCGGTTTCCTGGCGCGACTCGGCCGCACGGCTTGCGGAAGCATTGCAAGAAGCTGCAGGAAGCCGTCAGCACAAAAAATGACGAGCCAGTTTGACCTGCAACCGTGGCATCAGGGTGTTTTCCGGGGGCAAAACGGCACCAGCAAGAAACGCCCATGAGAAACCCGAAAGACAGAACAGCCCTTGTTTGCGGCATTACCGGTCAGGACGGAAGCTATTTGGCGCAACTTCTGCTGAGCAAAGGTTATTGCGTGTGGGGAACGTCTCGGGACCCGAACCCTGTGGCGCTTTCGAACCTGTGCGCTCTCGGGACCGCGAACTTGCTGCGGATCATTCCAATGCGCCCGGAGGATCAGTACAGTGTTGCCAACGCCGTAGCGCATTGCCGACCGGATGAAATCTATTTTCTTGCCGGGCAATCATCGGTCGGCCTGTCGTTTGAGCAGCCGGGGGAAACGATCCGAAGCATTGTGGTGGGCACACTGAACATTCTCGAGGCATGCAAGGGGTTCAACAGGCCGGTTCGGCTGTTTGCTGCCGGTTCGGGCGAATGCTTTGGCGACACCCGGAACTTGCCGGCGAGCGAGGAAACCCCCTTCAACCCGGGCAGCCCCTATGCCGCGGCGAAGGCGTCCGCGTATTGGCTGGTCAAGAGTTACCGTGATGCCTACGGACTATACGCATGCACGGGAATACTTTTCAACCACGAATCCCCGTTGCGCCCGGCGTCTTTCGTGACCCGGAAGATCGCATCTGCTGCAAAGCGGATTGCGGCGGGTTCAAATGAAAAGCTGGCTCTCGGCAGGATGGACATTGCCAGAGACTGGGGATGGGCACCCGAATATGTCGAAGCGATGTGGCTGATGCTGCAGCAGGAGAATCCGGAGGATTTCGTCATTGCAACGGGCGAGACGCACTCTCTGGAGGACTTCGTGCACGCGTCCTTCACCGCATTGGGGCTTGACTGGCATGATCATGTTTATCAAGAACCCTCGCTGTTCCGGCCATCGGATATATTGGTCAGCGTCGCGAATCCCGCCAAAGCCAAGAGTCATCTTGGCTGGAGCGCCCGAACCCGGATGTCACAGGTCGTGCAAATGTTGATCGACGAACAGCCGGTAACCAGCCTACGCTGAAATATTCAAGACAGACTGGTACACCGCAACGTAACGGTCGGCCATGACCTCCTTGGCGAAACAAGCTTGGGCATGCGCTCTGCCTGCCGTCCCCATCGCTCGCCAGCGCTGCGGGTTATCGGCAAGGGAACGCGCCGCGGAAATGAATTCACGAACATTGTCTTGCTCACACAGCAATCCTGTCTCTCCGTTCCTGACAACTTCGGGCAATGCCGAGGAATTGGAAGCGATCACAGGCAACCCGCATGCTTGCGCCTCGAGGGCCACCATGCCGAACCCCTCCAGCCGCGACGGAAATAACAGGGCGTCACACTCGCGATAGAGGGACACCATGGCAGACGCATCGGGCATCATCGGCACTTGGCGGATGTTTTCCGGAAGTTTTGTCAATTGCGCTGAACGTAGGCCAGCCAACACCCTGATTTCGAATTCGGGACCAAGTTCGCTCATGATAGGGGCGATGAGGTCAGCGCCTTTGCGAGCCGTCCAATTACCAACATAGAGCAGTCGGAATGGCCGGTTCGGTGCGGCACGCCACGATGGCGAGAAAGTCTCGAGGTCTATCCCGATCCAGATCGCCTCCTCGCGCCTGGTGCCGTAAAGCCCATGCATGGTTCTCCCGGTATATCTGCTGATCGGAATCACTCTGGCTGCACGTTCAATGACCCGCTCTTCCAGCGCCTTTATCCAGAATTGGTGATACGCAGATTGCAAGCTTGTCTTGTACGGAGTCAGTGCGGGATCGAGAACGCAATGAAGCATCGTCGCCACCACCGGCAATCGCGCAGGAATAAAACGGGTATGCAAGCAGGCATTCACATGAACTATATTGGTGCCCGGAGGAGCCCTCGGCTTCTCGACGCTCCAGGGGGCATACTCGGCGCGATGCGGCAACCAGGAAATTTCGGCCGGTACTCCTCGTTCCCGCAAGGCACCCGCTAGCCGTTCAGTAAAGACATCCGCCCCGCTTCCGGCACGAATCGCGGGGAACCATACTCGAGGATGCACGGTAGATGTCTTCATTGAGTTCTTATCGATCGAGCGACTTGCGACAACCTGACGGAATCACCCGAAAAGCCCCACACGGAATCGCATTCGTGGATACTGACCCGACCGAACACACCAACAACCACGCCCAAATGACTCAGCACCTGTCCGTGCGCGTTCAAGTCTGACTGCTGCTGGTGCGCATTGAATCTTGACCAAGGACGATAGCCGCCCGCCATGCGATCGGCTGTGGATAAGTGTAGCGGATTTTTCTCCTGGTAGAGCGCCGTGTTGACGTTTGCTGCGTATTCCGGCGAAGCTGGACAGCGATTCCAAAGCAATCTGACACTCATTCCAGAGCAAGCTGGATAGTCGGCGCGTCAAGGCGCTGGAGGGCGCGCTGCGGGAAAAACGCCTGCTGCAGGACGTCGACCGCAACTAGCCGGGCTTTGACGAACCCTTGTCTCTCGCGAGACTGCCCAACAGCGCGGAATACCTCCTTGCGACGACGCTCCAGCTCAGTTCCCTTTCCAGGCGCCCGCGAACCACCATCACCCTCTGAATGGCGGCCTCAGGCGCCAACAGGATGTCCATGATCTTTTGCGCCAAGCTCACCGAACTGCCGGGTGCGGCTCGCATATCCATTTCCGTATCGAGAAAAAGGTCCGAGACAACGGGCACGTCGCCTACGACGACGGGACAACCGCAGGCGATCGCCTCGACCGAAACCAGACCAAGCCCCTCGCGGTCCCCCGAGGCGGCATTGACGAAAGGCGCAACGAAGACCGCCGCGCTCCGGTAGTATTCTGGCAAGGCTGCCTGGGACATGGCCCCGAGGAACGCCACGCAGTCTTGCAACCCGAGTCTGGAAACAAGCTGGGCGAGCATTTCCTGCTCGGGACCACCGCCGATGATCACCAGATGCGCATCCGGTACCCGCTCGCGAATCGCCGGGAGCGCCTCGATCAGATACCGGACTCCTTTCTTTTCCACCAGGCGGCCGGCGAACAGGATTTGACCAGGCACGCGGCCAACCGACGAGTCGAGAGAAAAACGCCCCTCGAAATCGACACCCATCGGGATCACGTCGATATGACCGGGCGCCCCTCCAAGGCCGGCTGCTGCGTCCACCATCGGCCGACTGACCACCGTGACAGCATCCGCCTTGTTCAACACCCAGCGCTTGAGCACCGCGAACACACTTCCGCCCAGCCCAAACAAATCCCCTCCGTGCGACGTGACAAGGAAGGGCGGCAGGTTCCGCGAGAGCACCGAGCAAGAAGCCAGCGCAAGCCCCTGGGGAATGATCCAGTGGGCATGGATGCAATCCGGCTCGATCCGCTTGACCCATCGCCAACACGCGATCACCAATCCCAGGAAGAAAAACGGAACAAGGCCCCATTTCCAGCGCGAGCGCTTCAGGTTGGCAAGGATGCCGCCATCCTGCACCAAGACCTCGAGGTTCTCGGGTGCATAGCGAAATCTGTGAATCGAAACGCCATCCATGACCTCGAACCGCGCGGCACCGGGCGCATGCGGACAGATGACGTGAACGGCAAAGTCATCCGCCAGTCGCCGATTCAGTTCATGGACAAAGCCCGGTTCGTGATCGCCGCGCCACCTGGGATAGGTCGACGCCAGCACCAGGAGCCTCTTGCGACGGGGCGGCCGTTCTTCCAGTTCAGCCATTGCCACGCCGGCTAATCACGCGCTGAGGAATCCTTGTACATCAGCGCCGTGATTTGCTCGGAAACCAGCCCGATCATGAAGATGGTCACGGCGGCGCTCAACAGGAACACGGTCACACTGGGAAAGCGGTGCTGGGTCACATAGGTGAACGCGTAGTAGCCCAATCCGGCCAACAGGTGAGCCAGCGCGACCGGCGCAAAGAGCTTGAGCGGCGAGTACAGCGAACCGATCTTGAAAATGATGAGCAGGAAACGCAGCCCATCCCTCACCAGCCGGACATGACTCTGGCCGATCCGCCTGGGGGTATGAATTGGTTCGTAAACCACACCGTACCCCGCCCGGAAGAAGCTCATCGTGATCGTCGTCGGATAGGAAAATCCGTTTGGCAACAGATAGAGAAACTGGCGAAACTTGTCGGCCCTGACCGCCCTATACCCCGATGTCAGGTCAGGGATGTTCTGTCCAACCATCCAGCTTGCGAGACGATTGTAGATCCGGTTGCCAATGCCACGGTGAACACTCGCTTGCGAGCCTTTTCCACGCGCCCCGACAACCATGTCGACGCCCTCGACGAGCCGCCCCAGCAACCGCGGAATATCCTCCGGCCTGTGCTGGCCATCGGCATCCATGAAGACGAGAATGTCACCCGCCGCCACGCGCGCCCCGGCCTTGATCGCCGCCCCATTGCCCATGCTGTACGGCCGGGAAACGACGAGCGCCTGATGCTGCTTGCACAGTGCTACGGTATCATCGGTCGAGCCATCGTCCACCACGATGATCTCGGCATCCGGCGCCTGTTGCTTCAGTTCCGGCAACAGGGTTGCGAGCGATCCTCCTTCGTTCTTTGCCGGCAGAACGACCGACAGCCGGACTCCGTGCGTCACTGGCGACGAACCCGTTTCACCAGGTTGAAGCCTAGGCATTCAACGAATTGGTGAGCAGGGCCACGACATCGTTGATAAACTGTTCGTCATGGCCGGCATCGTGCAACTTCCATTTGACGGTATTGAGAAACTTGGCCTTCTTGTAAGTGTTGAGCGGCGCCCGCGACGAAAACTCCCGGACCCGAATGAGGAGTCCGCCCAGCCTCTTCTGTTCCTTTCTCGCATTGTGAGGCTTGTTCTGTCTCTCAACGGAAGGGAAGAGCTTCTCGAGTTCGTCGGCAATCTGCTCTCCGAAGGCAACGGCCTCACTAGCGTTGAACCACGCAATTACCATAACATTGACCGGATGTTCAGGAATTCTGGATGGTCGCACCGTACGCAAGGACAGGCGACCGCGACGGTCGAAGTCTAGCAAACAATTGAAAGGAACGCAGGATGGGCTTGTTTGACCGCTTTCGATCCCCTCGGGATACTCATCCGACTGGCGAAGGGAGCAATATCGAGGATGCCGCAACAAGCGCCTTGCGCCTGATCGAGGAAGGAAATGCGATCGAGGAGGCCGGGCGCCTCGACGACGCGATGTCGTGCTACGAAACAGCCATACGGGTGGCGCCGGGCCTCGCCCGCGCTCACATGAATCGAGGAAACATCCTGTTGGCGCGAGGCAATGCGGAAGAAGCTCTGATTGCCTACCAGAAGGCGCTGGAACTCGAACCCGATTACGCGGCCGCGCATTACAACGCCGGCAACGCGCAGGCCAGCCTGAATGACCACGAAGCCGCCTGCGCCGCATACGAAAAGGCGATCCGGCTGAAGCCGGACTTCGCCGATGCCCATGTCGCGCTGGGCAACGCGCTGGAGGACATGGGACGGCGCGACGAGGCCGCCGCAAGCTATCGCCGGGCACTCGAAATATCCCCGGACTACGCTGAAGTTCATGCCAATCTTGGCAAGACATTACTGGCCCTGGGACACCAGGACAAGGCAATGGCAAGCCTTCAGCGCGCCGTCGACTTCATGCCGGACGATATGGAGACGCTTTTCGTCCTTGGCGTAACCCAGAAGTCGAGAGGGGAACTGGAGGCCGCACGCTCGAGTTTGAGTAAATTGGAGGCTTCCTCGCCCGAAAACGTCGACTACAAGATCCATCTTGGCGACACGTTCCTGGAACTGGGCCAGTTGGATGAAGCGATAGCCTGCTATCAGAGGGCGATCGAGATTGTTCCCGACCATGCCGTTGCGCACAACAACCTGGGCAATGCCTATTTCAATCTGGGACAATTTGCCGAGGCCGTCGCCAGCTATCGCCGGGCTATCGAGTTGCAGCCGGATTCATCCTATTTGCATGGCAATCTGGGGGCGATCCTCAAGGATATCGGACAGCCCCTGGAGGGCCTGAAGAGCATTCGCCGCTCCCTCGAGCTCGCCCCTGAAGACACGTCCGTTCGAAGCAACCTCCTCTTTGTCGGGCACTCGATCGAAGATCTGTCACAGGCCGAGCTTTTCGAGGAAGCCAGGATCTTCGGCGCGGTTGTTGCTCGCCGGGCCACCCCGGAAACGAGCTGGAACAACCCGCCACTAGCGGACCGGCGCCTGAGGATCGGACTTGTCTCGGCGGATTTGTGCTTCCATCCGGTAGGCTTCTTCATAGAAGGTGTCTTGCGCGCGCTGACTGCCCGGGCCGAGGGCAATCTCGAGTTCTTTGCCTACATGAATTATTTCCGCACCGACCCGGTCAGCGAGAGAATCAAGGCCCTATGCGACCACTGGCGCGAGGTGTTCGCCCGCTCGGACGAGGAAACCGCCCGCCTGATCCGAAGCGACGAAATCGACATCCTGATCGACCTTTCCGGTCACACGGCAAAGAATCGGTTGCCGTTATTCGCCTGGAAACCGGCACCGGTTCAGGTCAGTTGGCTGGGGTACTTCGACACGACCGGCGTGGCTGCCATCGATTATCTGATCGCCGACCCGTGGACCTTGCCGGAATCGGAGGAAGTTTATTTCACCGAGACCATCTGGCGCCTGCCCGACACCCGGCTCTGCTTCACCCCACCCGACATTGACGTGACGATCAGGCCATTGCCGGCGCTGACCGAACGGCAAATCACCTTCGGCTGCTTCAACAGCCTGCACAAGATCAGCGACGCGGTCGTCGCGCTCTGGGCCAGGGTGCTGGCCGCGGTGCCGGACAGCAGGCTGTTTCTCAAGGCCAGGCAACTGTACCAACCCGCGGCGCGCGAAGCGGTCATCGAACAGTTCGGCCGACACGGCGTTCCCCAGGCGCGCCTGATCCTCGAGGGCCCATCACATCGAGCGAACTACCTGGCCGCGTACAACCGTGTGGATATCGGCCTCGACCCCTTTCCCTACACCGGGGGCACGACGACGGCCGAGGCGCTGTGGATGGGCGTGCCGGTACTGACGCTTTCCGGACAACACTTCCTGCCCCGCCAGGGGGTCGGGCTGCTCATGAATGCCGGCCTGCCCGAATGGGTCGCCAGCGACCCGGAGGACTATGTGGCCCGCGCGGCTGCCCACGCCGGCGACCTCGAAAAGCTGGCCGGGCTGCGTGCGCGACTCCGTGAACAGGTACTGGCCTCGCCCGTTTTCGATGCGCCGCGCTTTGCCATGCACTTTGAAGCCGCGCTTCGGGGCATGTGGGAAAAGTGGTGCAGCCAACAGGAGAGCCGGCCCCGGTCAGCAGAAAGCCTGCCACCCGCCGCTGGCATCCCGCGCGAACCGAGTTGAAGGTCAGCCCGGCGAATGCCGGGGTTTGGCGTTCAATCCGGATGGGCGCCGGACAGCGGCTTTGCCGCCAACACATCAACTTGCAACGTCACTCGGCGACATCGACAATCTCCAGGCTGCTCAGCAGGTTATCAAGCGTCTCGCGCTCTCCCGGAGAAAACGATTCACCGCGCAATTCCAGCAGCAAGCGCCTGGCGCCCGCCTTGTCGCCGCCGATGTAGTCGAGTTGCGCCCATTTGAGACGAAGACTGGCGTCTTGCGGAGCAATTTCCAGCGCCTTCTGCAACGCGCCCCTCGCGGCCTGCAGATCACCCGCATTCAGCCAGAGATAATCCGCGTGCAGCGAATACATCACCATCCTCATTCGCGACGCCACTTTCGGATTCGCGAAAAAGGCGGCAAACAGGCCGTCGATCTCGGACCGATCCAGGCACAGACGCTTCGTACCAGCCATCTCGACGATTATCGACAATATGTTGGTGTCTTCCTGCAGGATCAGCCGTTCCCTGAAGCGGCGCCGCAATTCATCGAGCGCCTCGCGGTCGACGGTCTGGGATACGTCGCATTCGAGAATGACCATGCCCAGCAAGCCCATCTTGTAGTCGGGATCCACTGCCGTCGCCATCTCGAAATGCTTTTTCGACAACACCGCCGCAATCAGGTTGCCGTGGCCGCTATAGACCAGTGAGGCAAGGCTGCGCCCGGCCTCGTAGTTCGCCCGCGCCGAATCAGGATGGAGCTGCGCTTCGATCTGGGTCCGGACAAGCCGGTTGCCGTACATGTCGGCCCGCACCGCGGTAACGAAGCCGAGGTAGGCCAGCGTTGCTCCGACGAGACTCACCGCCACCGTTCTCCTGACGCCTGGCCTGGCGGCCAGGCCATCCAGCCAGGCCACGGGCAAGAGCAGGATGCCGAACAATGGAAGGTAATTGCGGTGTTCATGGACGAGTTCAAGAGGGATGAAGGTCGATTCCAGGCTATGTCCGATCAGGAACCAGGCGATACCAAAAGCCGCCAGCGGAAAGCGCCGGCTTGCGAAGACAGCCCAAAACGACAGCCCCAAAACCCCGATGACCGCGGGAAGGGTGGTCCACGGATCCATGAGGCTTGTCGAAACGACAAAGTCATCGTGGAACAGGGCGAACGACTCAAGAGCCGGAAACGCGATCCAGCCCAGATACGCCCAGATCGCCCGCGACTCGGTCAACAGCCGTTCCAGCAGGGAAAACGAGCGAATTTGATAACCTGAAAGAATCCATTGACCCAATGGCGAGGCCAGGTAGGGAACAAGACCGATGACGGCAAGAAGGGAAAGGACCAGGAATGCACGCCCCAGCATGTCCAGTCCGCCATGTTCGCTTCGCCGGATAATGAGTTCATACGCCGCGACGAAGCCCGGCAGCAGTATCCCGGTCTCCTTGCTCAGAATCGACAGCGGCCAGCATGCACCCCAGGCGACGATCAGCCACAGCCAGGTCAGTGCCCGGCCACTCGCGCGCCGTCGGGCCGTGACATGAAGGAGCAGCGCTGCCAGGAGGAAGAATGCGGAAAGACTGGTCATGCGCTGCACGACATACAGCACCGAGGTCAACTGGACCGGATGAAGCAGCCAGGCGCTGGCCAGCAACGCCGCATGGAGGCCGAAATGGCGCGACTGGAGGCGCGAGCGCAGTGAATCCAGCACCTGGCAAGCCAGCAGATAGACCAGGACGCCGTTCATGCAGTGAATGGCGAGATTGCCCAGCTTGAACGCATGGGCGTCGAAGCCGCTGAAATGATAGTTGATGGCAAAACTGACCTGGCTGACCGGCCTGCCGAACTGACCGGCCAGCCCGCCCGACCACGCCATGCGCAGCGACTCCCAGGAAAGATCGGGCACCTTCACGCGCGGGTTGAGGACGATGTTCGGATTGTCGTCAAAGAAGAAACCGCCGTGCAGGCCCGGCAGGTAAACCGACAGGACGGCCAGAACGCCCAGGAGCAGAAGCCCGGCGCCGGCAAATCGCGTGTCCAACAATTTCATCATCCGGCCCCGGAACTCGCCAACAGTCACTGGAACGAGGTGTCGCCACAAACAAAAAGACCTCACCGCGGTGAGGTCTTTGATCAAGCCACGTTGCTTACTTGCAGGAACCCGGACGGTACTTCGCGGGGATCGAGCCGCCGCAAGCCCACTGAACCACGCCGGTGGTGGCATCGCCCGTCCCGGTCAGCGTGATGTTCTGGTTCTGCACGGTCGTCGGCAGGGCCACGTTCGCACCGCTCATGGCTTGGGCGGTAATGACGCCGACCGTGCTGCTCGTCCTCGAGTACGCGACGGTATTGACGTAAGCGCTGCTCTGGGTGACCGTGCCGATCGAAGCGGTGTCGGGCATTTGCTGGCGGGTCTGGAAGAACTCGGCGACGCTGTTCTTCTGCCCGGAAGCGGCGATCATGATTTCGCTGACCTTGGCGCGCACGGTGTAGTCCTGATACGCCGGCAACGCGATGGCGGCGAGAATGCCGATGATCGCGACGACGATCATCAGTTCGATGAGGGTGAAGCCCTGTTGAACACGTTTCATTTGAATCTCCTTTTTGGCTAGAAAGCGGAAACCGCTGTCCTTACTCTATCACGAACCGTGCCAGATCCATGGCATATGCCCTCTCTTCCCGTCATTCGTCTGTTTCAGGGGCTTCCGGCGCAACAGCCAGGCCATTCTGGCCGTGTGACATGACGAAATTTGTCACTTTGTGGTGGCGCAATTGGTCAATCTGG
This sequence comes from Dechloromonas sp., assembly GCA_017302355.1. Next base: position 14,211 of record JAFLDQ010000033.1, on the reverse strand, counting down.
TGGCGATATGTCGCCTGTCGCGGTCAACGGCTACAAAAGGCCAAAAACACGGATTCGGCAGTCGAATTCCCTGAGGCGCTTGATCGTTTCCCAAGGTGTTGCGGTTCGTGCAACTGCTCCGGGCCCGTGCGCCGCAACCTTGATCGCCGCGGCGAGACTGCTACACTGGAGCCATGCCTGCCACGAGGATTGCGCCATGCCCCCCTTGCCCGCCATAAACACCTTCGTTTCTGTCGAGGAATATCTCGCAGGCGAATTGCACAGCGAAATCAGACACGAATACGTCGATGGCCAGGTTTATGCAATGGGCGGCGCCAGTCGTTCCCATGGTTTGATCGTCAATGCCCTGGCGTTTGCCCTGACGCCAGCGGCACGTCATAAGCACTGCCAGTTGTTTACCTCGGACATGAAGCTGCGGCTGAGCATTGCCGGCAAGATGGTGTTCTATTACCCGGACTTGCTCCTGTCCTGCGCTCCCGATGACCGGCAGCCTTATTTTAGCAGTCAGCCCTGCCTGATTGTCGAGGTGCTCTCCGGCTCGACGGAGCGCATCGACCGCCGCGAAAAACTGCTGGCCTACCAGACCTTGCCGAGCTTGCGGGAATATGTGCTGGTGGCGCAGAACGCCAGGCGGGTCGAGATCTATCGGCGCGCAAACGACTGGAAGGCGGAATGTTTCGATTCGGGGGAGATTCGGCTCGATTGCCTGGAGAGCAGCGTATCCGTCGATGCCATCTATGCCGACATCGAATCGTTTGAAGCGCCGGCGCCGGAGTCGATTGCCCCATCCTGGGTCGACCGTTGAGGCCGATGGCCGTCAGGGTTTGAACTTCCGGTACCGTCACTGGGGATAGCGCCACACCGCGGGGCGTCACGCATCCATGTGAAAACCCTGCCCAGAGAAGTGGGTCCGCCGCCGGGAGCGGCGACGGACCCCGCATTCCCGCGCCAGAGGCACTGGCCGGCGAATATATCCATAAGTGGATAGAAGTCGCGACTTTTTTACACTATTCGTTAAAAAAGTCGCCATGAAACGTTATCCGGATGACCTCGTTGCAACCGATCTGAACCGCAAGATGGTGCTGGTGACCGGCCCTCGGCAGGTCGGCAAGACCACGCTTTGCCGACACATCATGGAGCGCTTTCAACCATCCCAGTACCTCAATTGGGACGTTGGGCCGGACCGCGCCGTCTTGCGGCGACAGAGTTGGAATCCCCGAAGCAGCCTCCTGGCCATGGACGGGATCCACAAGGTGCCGGGGTGGAAAAACTGGCTCAAGAGCGTGGTGGATGGCCACTCGCCAGGGCCCGCGCTGTTGGTGACCGGCAGCGCCCGGATGGAAACCTGGCGTCAGAGCAGGGATTCCCTGGCCGGGCGCTATCTGGCTTTTCGTTTGCACCCGGTTTCGGTACGCGAGTGGTGCGAACAGCAAGGCGGAACCCCTGCCGCCGCGCTGGAGCGCCTGATGACTCGTGGCGGGTTCCCGGAACCCTGCCTGGTGGACAACCCGGACGATGCCTAGCGCTGGCGGCGCCAGTACTTCACCGATCTGATCCGCGAAGATATCGTCGAGTTCTCCCGGCTCCACGAAATCAACACCGTGCGCCTTTTTGTCGAGCTATTGCGCGAGAGGGTCGGTTCGCCGCTTTCACTGGCCTCCATCGCGCGATCTGGCGATTTCACCAGCCACGCTGAAGCGCTACCTCGAGGTTCTGCAAGCGCTGTACATCGTCTTCACCGTGCAGCCCTGGCGCCACAATGTGGGACGGGCCATTCTGCAGACGCCCAAGGTCTATTTCTTCGATACCGGTCTGGTCCGTGGCGACGACGGAGTTCGCCTCGAAAATGCGGTCGCCGCGATGCTGCTGAAACATGTCCATTTCCGGCAGGACGCGCGCGGCAAGCCGGCCAACCTGCATTACATCCGGACCAAGGACGGCGCCGAGGTCGATTTCGCCCTAAGCGACGACAGGGAACTGAGCCATCTGATCGAATGCAGGCTTTCGGACAGCAGTGTTCATCGCGCCCTGGCCGGTTTCGCCAACAAGTTCCCCGGAGCCGAAGCCATTCAATTGGTCCGCGATTTGCGTCAGGAGGAATGCCGGGCTTCGGTGCGCATCACCGGCGCCGCCGGTTGGCTGGCCGGACTGGAAGCGTGAGCGGGAGCTGATGTACCGCGGGAACGAGGACCGCGGATCCGGCCCGGCCCCTCCGGATCATCCGCCACTTCGTGGGCGAATCAGCAATCCACCTGCTTCGCGTCGAGGAACTTGGTGGCGTACCTGCGGTAGATCTCGCTGCCGATGAATACGTCGTGCAGGTCGGGGTCGATGTGGCCGTTCTCGCGGAATTTTTCCAGGATGCCGAGCGCCTGCGACAAGGTCATGCCCGGCTTGTACGGGCGGTCGCGCGCGGTGAGCGCCTCAAAGATGTCGGCGATGCCCATCATCCGCGCCTGCCAGCTCATCTGCTCGCGCTTCAGGCCGCGCGGGTAGCCCCTGCCGTCCATGCGTTCGTGATGGCCGCCGGCATATTCGGGGACGTTCTTCAGGTGCCTGGGCCACGGCAGTTGCTCGAGCATGCGGATCGTCGCGCTGACGTGGTAGTTGATGATGTGGCGCTCCTGCTGGGTCAGCGTGCCGGCGCGGATGCAGAGGTTCTCGAGCTCGTCGGCGGAGAGGAAATCGACCTCGACGCCGGACGCCTCCTGCCAGCGGTAGCCGGTGGCGATGGACCTGACCCGCTCGATGTCGTCGTCGCTCATGCGCTCGCTGCCGACGTTGGCCTGGTGCAGAAAGCTGCGGTCGACCTCCATGTTGGCGACAAATTCGCGGAATTCCGCCTCGGCCCGCTCGCCCGGGACCCCGGCGGCGACCTGGCGCAGCATGCGTATCTCGGCATCGCGCCGCAACAACTCGAAACGGGTATTGATGAGATCGATGCGGTCGAAGATGGTCTGCAGCTTGGTCGCCTTGTCGACGACGTGGACCGGGGTCGTCACCTTGCCGCAGTCGTGGAGCAGCGCGGCGATGCGCAGCTCGTAGCGGTCGCGGTCGGTCAGGCGGAAATCGGCGAGCGGCCCCTCGCCGGTCTCGTGCGCGGCCTCGGCCAGCATCATCGTCAGTTCGGGAACGCGCTGGCAATGCTCGCCGGTATAGGGCGACTTGTCGTCGATTGCCGAGTTGATGAGCCGGATGAAGGATTCGAAGAGGACTTCGAGCTGGTGCAGCAGTTGCCGGTTGGTCAGCGCGATGGCGGCCTGCGAGGCGAGCGACTCGGCGAGGCGCTGGTCGGCTTCGGAAAACGGCACGACGACGTCGTGCTCCGGCATCTGGGCATTGATCAGCTGCAGCACGCCGATGATCTCTCCCTCGTGGTTGCGCATCGGCACGGTGAGAAAGGACTGCGAACGGTAACCGGTGCGCTCGTCGAACTTCCGCGTGCCGGAGAAATCGAAGCCCCTGGCGACATAGGCGTCGGCGATGTTCACGGTCTTTCCGGAGAGCGCCGCATGCACCGCCACCAGCGTGTCGTTGGCCGAGCCGTCGTCGCGGTAGAGCGGCAGGTCGGGGAACTTGCCCGAAACGGGGTTGCCGCTGGTGCCGCCGAAGACGATGTTCAGCGAATCGGTGTGAACGATCTCGAAATGCAGGTGGCGCCTGTCTTCGGACAGCAGGTAGAGGGTGCCGCCATCGGCCCGGGTGATGGTCTTGGCGGCGAGCGTGATCTTCTCCAGCAGGCGGTTGAGGTCGCGCTCGTTGGACAGCGACGCCCCGATGTCGTTGAGGTGTTCGAAGCGGCGGAAGAGGTCGTCTAGCGTTCCCACGTTGTTTCCTGTCTGTTGCCCGGCGGAGGCGCCCCGCCCGATGTCAAAACTCGAAAACCTGGTTGCCGCGCAGCATCCGCGGCCCGAATTCACCGAGACGGCTGGTGATCTCGGCCATGGTCAGTTCCATCTGTCCAGGTTTCAGATGGGTGATGTGGATCTCGCACGCGCGTTCGAGCTTGCGCAGTTCGGCTGCCAGCACGCCCGGACACAAGTGCTTGGAGAGTTCGGCGAGCCTCGCCTCGCGGTCGGGAAACGCGCATTCGACGATCAGGTGGCGCAGGTTGTCGATCCCGTTGACCGCCTGCCAGAAGGCGTCGCACGGCCCGGTATCGCCGGAGAAGGCCAGGCTGCCGGAACCCGAATCCAGCCGGTACCCCACCGCCGGAACGGTATGGTCGGCCGGCAGCGGCGTGAAACCGCGCCCGCCGAGCGTGACCGGCTCGAGCAATTCCACCGCCTGGTAGCGCATGAACGGATTCTCCGCCGAGGGAACCTCGGTGAAATCGGGCCAGATCGACCAGTTGAACACGTGCTTCCCGAGAATGTCGAGCACCGCCGGCGTCCCGTACACGGTCAGCGGCCGGTCGCGGCGGTCGCTCACCGAATCGATCAGGAGCGGCAGGCAGGCGATGTGGTCGAGGTGGGTGTGGGTCAGGAAGACATGATCGATGCGCGCCAGATCGGCGATCGGCAGGTCGCCGACCCCGGTGCCGGCGTCGATCAGCACGTCGTCGTCGACGAGCAGCGACGTCGTCCGCAGATGCTCGCCGCCGATGCCGCCGCTGCAGCCGAGGATTCTCAGTTTCATCGTCATCTGGTTGCGAAGGTCATGACCCGGTCCCCGTCATCGCGCTGCCGATTGTTCCCCGGGCGCCGGAATGCTTCCGGAAACACTCGAATTTCCCGCGCCCGGGTGACAATCCGCTGGGATTGTACAACTTTGTCCCGGCTTTCGCGCGGGCTTTGCGCGCGGAACGGGATCCCCGCCGGGGTACGCACCCCGGTCCGGCAGGCGGATCTGCCGGGCCGACAGGGCCGTGCGGGACGACCCGCGCGCCGGGATCAGGCGCTTACGCCCAGTTCGATCCGGATGCCGGCGATCTCGACGATATCCTTGTTGCGCAGCAGGAAAGCCTCGCCGCCGATTTCGCTGTTGTTGACCGTGGGAAACCTCGCCCCCTCGACATGGGTGAGGAAGACGCCTTCGGAACGGCGCGAAATGACCGCGACCTGAACCCCGGGCTTGCCGAGTGTGGTCAAGAGCTTGGCCAGCTCGACCGCCTTCCCGGCATTGGGACCGTTGAGCAGGCGGATCGTCACCCGCGGTATCGGCGGCGGCGGGGCCACCGGCCGGGGAATCATGATCTGCGTGTCGGCGAAGGTGCGTTCCGGCTCCGGTTCGGTGGACAGCCCCGCCGCCCGCAACTGGGCCGTATTGTCGACTTCACCGACCGCCGCCTCGGACATGAACTTGAGCTTGTACTTGCCGAGTTCGATCACGTCGTTGTTCTTGAGGACATGCCGGCTGATGGGCTGGCCATTCACCAGCGTCCCGTTGGTGCTGTCGAGATCCTCGAGGAAGGAATCGTCGAGGATGGTGACGATCCGCGCATGCTCGCCGGAAATCGCCAGGTTGTCGATCTGGATGTCGTTGCTCGGGCGGCGCCCGATCGTCAGGTTCTCCTTGTTGAGAGGAATCTCCTTGAGCACCAGTCCATCCATCGAGAGGATCAGTCTTCCCATCTTGTCTTCCCTGCCTTAGCCGAAACCTGCCCGCAGATCTTGCCACCAACCGGCGGACGCCGGGAACTCCCCGCGCACCCGCACCAGAATGACCGAGATGTTGTCGCGTCCGCCATTTTCGTTGGCCATCTGCACCAGTCGTTGCGCCGCCGCCGCCGGATCGCCCGCCAGCGCCCGCATCGCCGCCGCGATCTCGACATCGCCGACCATGTCGTTGAGGCCGTCCGAACAGAGCAGGTACACATCTCCCGGCCGTACGGAAAAATCCCGGATTTCCGGTTCGACCGTCAAGTCCACGCCCAAGGCCCGCGTCACCAGGTTCTTGCTCCGGGAAAAGCGGGCCTCCTCGGCGCTAATGATGCCACTGTCGAGTTGTTGTTGTAAGAGGGAATGGTCATGCGTCAGGCGTTCGAAGAGGTTTCCGCGCAACCGGTAGGCCCGCGAATCGCCAAGATGCGCGAGCGTCACCATGTTGTCGTAGAACCAGGCGACGACCAGCGTCGTGCCCATGCCGTAATACTGCGGCTCGCTCTGGGCGGCGAAGTAGATTTCGGCGTTGGCGCGCTCGATGCGCTCGCGCAGCTGGCGGTGGGCCACGCGCTCCCCGTCGGCGTCGAACTCTTGCGGCTCGCGATCGTCCAGCGTGCCGACGAGGCTCTGGGCGAGCAGCGCGGTGGCCATGCCGCTGGCGACCTCGCCGGCGCGGTAGCCGCCCATCCCGTCGGCGAGGATCGCCAGGCCGAGCGCCGCATCGCCGAACACGGCATCCTCGTTGCCCGGACGCACCTCTCCCGCATCGGTGCGCACCGCCATTTGGAGGGCTTCGGCAAGGCCGTTACCGGGTGCCGGCCGGTTTTCGGGGCCGGTGCACGCCGCCAATTCGAGAGCTTCGCCAGGGGTCATCGGTTCCACGGGTTGATCAATCTGGGCTTCCATTGTGCGCGCCTTGGCGAAATCCATCCGTGAGCTTTCTCTCACTGCAGCGGCAATTCGACGCCGAGACCGCGTTCCCGCGCGGCGGCGACCACCCGGACCGCCACGGCAAGGTCCTGGATCGCCATGCCCTGCGATTCGAACACGGTGATCTGGTCGGCCGCCGTCCGCCCAGCGCGCCGCCCGGTGATGATGTCGCCCAGTTCGACCAGCTGACGCGGATGCAGACGTCCCTTTTCCAGCAGCGGCAGCAGGTCGCCGGCCTCGGCAAGCGCCGTCGGCACGGCATCGACGGCGACCACCGCGCAGCGCCTGAGCGCGGCCTCGGACAGCTCGTGACGGATCAGCGCGTTGGAACCGGCGGCGTTGATGTGCGTTCCCGGCTCCAGCCAGTCCGCGTCGAACAGCGGTTGCGTCGCCGTCGTCACGGCGCCGACCAGGTCGCTGCCGCGCACGGTGTCCTCGGCGCTGGCGGCGGGCGCCACCGCGACGCCGGTCATCCTGCTCAGACGCTCGCAGAAAGCGCGCAGCTTCTCCGCATTGCGGCTGAACACCTTGACCAGTTCCAGCGGCATGGCGGCGCAGATGCCGAGAACGTGGCCTTCGGCCTGCCAGCCGGCGCCGAAGACGCCAGCCACCGAAGCGTCCGGGCGCGCCAGCCAGCGCGCGGCCACTCCACTCGCCGCGCCGGTCCGGATCATGCCCAGGTAGTCGGCCTCGATCACCGCGAGCAGGCTGCCGCTGGCGGCGTCGAAGAGGTGAACGAGAAAGCGGTTGCCGCTGCGGTTGGTCGTGTAGGCCTTGTAGCCGATCACCCCCTGCGCCGGCAGGGCCCCCTGCAGGATGTGCAGCACCGTCTGCGGCAGGCGGGTGCGGGCGCGCGGCGTGTCCTGCGCCTGGCCCAGCGCCAGGTCGCGATGCGCCGACTCGACCGCTTCCAGCGCCATGGTTGCGGTCAACACCTGTCTTACGTCGTTTTCCGCGAGAAACAGCGCCATGCTCCGGGCTCCTCAGACGATGGTGACATCCTGCCGGGCGAGGATGCGCTGCTCCAGCCAGCGCCCGGCGATGACGACGAGCAGCGCGCCGACGGCGCCGGCGGCCTTGGCCGACCACCCCGGCAACGCCGGCAGCAGGCCGGTGACGCCAGGATCGGTGAAGATCATCTGGCCGGCGACATAGCCGAGCAGTCCCGCGCCGAGCAGGACGATCCACGGCCAGCGCTCCATCCAGCGCAGGATCAGCTGGCTCGACCAGACGATCAGCGGGATGCTGACCGCCAGCCCGAACAGCAGCAGCGCAATGCTGCCGTGCGCGGCGCCGGCGACGGCGATGACGTTGTCGAGGCTCATCACGAAATCGGCGACGACGATGGTCTTGACCGCGCCCCACAGGTGGGCCGATGGCTCGATGTCGCGCCCCTCCTCGCCTTCCGGCAGCAGCAGCTTGATGGCGATCCAGACGAGCAGCAGGCCGCCGACGAGCTTGAGCCACGGCAGGTTCATGACCAGCGCCGCGAACACCGTGAGCACGACGCGCAGGCTGATCGCCCCGGCGACGCCCCAGAAGATGCCTTTCTTGCGCTGCTCGGGCGACAGGTTGCGGCAGGCGAGCGCGATGACCACGGCGTTGTCGCCCGAGAGGACGATATCGATCAGGATGATCTGGCCGACGGCGATCCAGAAAGCGGCGGAGGTCAGGTCAAGTTCCATGTTGAACCTGGAAATCGCGGCTGGACGCGCCCGATGGTGCGTTTGGGCGGGTGGCCGGCGCGAACCGGCAACGCGGCAGGCTGATGCCTGCAAGGCGAAGCGACAAGATCAGACGCCCGACCAGACGTGCCAGCCGGGGCGTAGCGCGCCCACCCACGGGGTGGTCGGTATCGGAGGCACAAAAATGAGTGTTGATGAGGCGCCTCAAGGGAATCCAAGCGGTCAACTAGTTTCTAGGTTGAAAAAAGGCGGGCACGCGGCCCGCCTTTCCGGATCGGGCAATGCCCGGATTCTACAGCAACGCCTTCAACAGCTTGCCCATTTCGGACGGGTCGCGGGTGACCGTGAAGCCGCACTCTTCCATGATGGCGAGCTTGGCGTTGGCGGTGTCTGCGCCTCCCGAGATCAGGGCTCCGGCGTGACCCATGCGCTTGCCGGCCGGGGCGGTGACGCCGGCGATGAAGCCAACGATCGGCTTCCGCATGTTGGCCTTGCACCACTGCGCGGCTTCGGCTTCGTCGGGGCCGCCGATCTCGCCGATCATGATGACGGCGTCGGTGTCCGGGTCGTCGTTGAAGGCCTTCATGACGTCGATGTGCTTGAGGCCGTTGATCGGATCGCCGCCGATGCCGACGGCCGACGACTGGCCAAGCCCGAGTTCGGTCAGCTGGCCGACAGCCTCATAGGTCAGCGTGCCGGAACGCGAGACGACGCCGATGCGGCCCTTCATGTGGATGTGACCGGGCATGATGCCGATCTTGACTTCATCCGGGGTGATCAGGCCGGGGCAGTTCGGGCCGAGCAGCAGGGTCTTCTTGCCGCCCCTGGCTTCCTTTTCCTTCATCCGGTTGCGCACCACCAGCATGTCACGGACGGGGACGCCTTCGGTAATGCAGATGACGAAATCGAGGTCGGCTTCGACGGCTTCCCAGATGGCGGCGGCCGCGCCCGGAGGCGGCACGTAGATGACCGAGACCGTGGCGCCGGTCTGCGCCGCGGCTTCCTTGACGGTACCGAAGATGGGCACGCCGAAAATCGACTCGCCGGCCTTCTTGGGGTTAACGCCGGCGACGAAGCAGTTCTTGCCGTTGGCGTATTCGATACACTTTTCGGTATGGAACTGGCCGGTCTTGCCGGTGATCCCCTGGGTGATGATCTTGGTATCTTTGTTGATGTAAATGGACATGCGATAGCTCCTTACTGGACCGCGGCGACGATCTTGGTGGCGGCTTCGGCCATCGAATCGGCGGAAATGATGGGCAGACCGGAATCCTTGAGGATCTGCTTGCCGATCTGTTCGTTGGTTCCCTTCATGCGCACGACGAGCGGCACCGACAGGTGCGTCTCGCGGGCCGCGGCGACGACGCCATCGGCAATGGTGTCGCAGCGCATGATGCCGCCGAAGATGTTGACCAGGATGCCCTTGACCTTGGGGTTCTTGAGCATGATCTTGAACGCTTCGGTGACCTTCTCGGTGGTGGCGCCGCCGCCGACATCGAGGAAGTTGGCCGGTTCGGCGCCGAACAGCTTGATCGTGTCCATCGTCGCCATGGCCAGGCCGGCGCCGTTCACCAGGCAGCCGATGTTGCCGTCGAGCGAGATGTAGGTGAGGTCGAAACGGGAGGCTTCGAGTTCATCGGGATCCTCTTCGTCGAGGTCGCGCATGGCGACGATTTCCGGCTGGCGGAAGAGCGAATTGGAGTCGAAATTGAACTTGGCGTCGAGCGCCTTGATGTTGCCATTGCCTTCGAGAATCAGCGGGTTGATCTCGGCCAGCGAGGCGTCGGTTTCCATGTAGCAGGTGTACAGTTTCCTGAAGGTGTCGCAGGCCTGGGCGACGGAGCCTTCAGGCACCCCGATGCCGTTGGCCAGGGTCAGCGCCTGCTCGTCGGTCATGCCGACCAGCGGGTTGATGAAGACCTTGATGATCTTTTCCGGGGTCCGGTGGGCGACTTCCTCGATGTCCATGCCGCCTTCGGACGAGGCCATCATCGCCACCGCCTGGGTGGCGCGGTCGGTCAGCGCGGCGCAGTAGTATTCGTGCCGGATGTCGGCGCCTTCCTCGACCAGCAGGTTGCGCACCTTCTGGCCCTCCGGGCCGGTCTGGTGGGTGACCAGCTGCATGCCGAGGATCTGGCCGGCGTACTCGCGCACCTGCTCGAGCGACTTGGCCACCTTGACGCCGCCGCCCTTGCCGCGGCCGCCGGCATGGATCTGGGCCTTGACCACCCAGACACTGCCGCCCAGGGTTTCGGCTGCCTTGACCGCGTCGTCCACGGAGGTGCAGTGAATCCCGCGCGGAACCGAGACGCCGAATTTCTTCAGGATTTGCTTGCCCTGATATTCGTGAATTTTCATGCGCTTTCCTTGCGTTGAGTTGAGTTGCGAGCAATGAGCGGCATGCGTGAACCCCCTGCAGTCCCGCCCGGTGAATAGCCATATCCGACTGTCGATCTTATCATAACGGGCGCCGTTGGCGGTTGCGGAATTCATAATTATGGAGCCGCTTCGCTCGCCCGCATGGCCTGGCGCAGCCGGGCGATGACAGGAGCCGCGGCCCGCACGATGCCGGCCAGCGCCAGGACCGGAGGCAGTTGCGGACAGTTGCGGTCGACCGGCAAAAACGGGGCAAAATTGATCTGGCTCAAGCGGCGCCTTTGCCGGCGGGATGAGAATTACCGGTTCAGGAGGGAGTCAGGAAATGAGCATGGGCCTACACGCCATCGAAACCGCCAGTCGCGACGAGATCGTCGCGTTGCAGACCGAGCGCCTCAAGTGGACGCTGCACCACGTCTACGGCCACGTGCCGCACTACCGCGCCGCCTTCGACGCCGCCGGCGTTCATCCGGACGATTTCCGCTCGCTCTCCGATCTCGCGCGCTTCCCGTTCACCAACAAGCAGGACCTGCGCGACAACTACCCTTACGGGATGTTCGCCGTGCCGCGCGAGGAAGTGGTGCGCATCCACGCCTCGAGCGGGACGACCGGCAAGCCGACGGTGGTCGGCTACACGCAGGCCGATGTCGACATGTGGGCCGAGCTGATGGCCCGTTCGATCCACGCCGGCGGCGGCCGCAAGGGGGACATCGCCCACGTCGCCTATGGCTACGGCCTGTTCACCGGCGGCCTCGGCGCGCATTACGGGGCCGAGCGGCTCGGCTGCACGGTCATCCCGATGTCGGGCGGGCAGACCGAGAAGCAGGTGCAACTGATCTGCGACTTCAAGCCGACGATCATCCTGGTCACGCCATCGTACATGCTCAACATCGCCGACGAACTGCGCCGCCAGGGCGTCGACCCGAAGGACACGGCATTGCGCATCGGCATGCACGGCGCCGAACCGTGGACCGAGGCGATGCGCACGGAAATCGAGGGCGCCTTCGGCATCGATGCCATCGACCTCTATGGGCTGTCCGAGGTGATCGGGCCCGGCGTCGCCTGCGAGTGCGCCGAGGCCAAGGATGGCCCGGTGCTCTGGGAGGATCATTTCTTTCCCGAGATCATCGATCCCGCGACCGGCGAAGCGCTGCCCGACGGCAGCATGGGCGAACTGGTGTTCACCTCGCTGACCAAGCAGGCGATGCCGCTGATCCGCTACCGCACCCGCGACCTGACGCGGCTCCTCCCGCCGACCGCGCGCTCGATGCGGCGGATCGGCAAGATCACCGGCCGCTCGGACGACATGCTGATCATCCGCGGCGTCAATGTCTTCCCGTCGCAGATCGAGGAACTCATCCTCCGGCAACCCAAGCTGTCGCCGCACTACCTGCTGGAGATCAGCCGCGACGGCCACCTCGACGCGATGAAGGTCAATGTCGAGCTGAAGCCCGAGTTCGCGTTCGCCAGCGGCCCGGAGAAGGAATTCGCGGCGCACGACCTGCAGCACCACATCAAGTCCTACATCGGCATCACCGCCCGCATCGAGATCGTCGAGATGGGCGGCATCGAACGCTCGATCGGCAAGGCGCGGCGAGTCATCGACCGGCGCCCGAAGTAGCGTTCAGACGATGCGGGCGCGCAGCGTCCCGACGCCGTCGACGCCCGTCTCGAGCAGGTCGCCGGGGACGATGGCCCCCACCCCGGCCGGCGTTCCGGTATAGATCAGGTCGCCGGCTTCGAGGCGCACCAGCGTCGACAGGTTGGCGACGATGTCCGCCACCTTCCACAGCATCGCCGACAGGTCGCCCTCCTGGCGGAGCTGGCCGTTGACCGTCAGCCAGATGCGCCCGCGCTCCGGATGCCCGACCCGCGCCACCGGCTGGATCACCCCGGCCACCGCCGACTGGTCGAAGCCCTTGCCCATGTCCCACGGGTGGCCCTTCTCCTTGGCCCGCGCCTGGATGTCGCGGCGCGTCAGGTCGAGGCCGGCCGCATAGCCGAAAATCAGGTCTTTCGCGGCGTCGACCGCAACATTCGCCCCGCCGCTGCCCAGGGCGACGATCAGTTCGACTTCGTGATGCAGATTCCTGGTCGCCGGCGGGTAGGCGACGCCGAGTTCGCCGGCGCCGCCGGCCACCGTATCGCCCGGCTTCATGAAGAAGAAGGGCGGCTCGCGCCCCCCGGCCTGATCGGCCGCCCCCATCTCGCGGGCGTGATCGGCATAGTTGCGGCCGACGCAATAGACACGGCGGACGGGAAATGCGCCGGCGCCGCCGGCGACCGGCAGCGCAGCAGGAAGATGCGGGGGGAAAACGAAGGCCATGACGCCCCTTTCTGGTAACGTGAATTTGGTCGGTAGTGTGCAATAGTTACGGATGTCGGCGCCAGCAGACTGGTAAAATTGCTTTGGGATAATGGTCAATGAGCGAGGGCCGCGTACCGTGAACTCCAGAACATTGCGTTTGAGCGCCTTGGGTGCGGCATTGCTGCCGGCCGCCCAGGGCTGGGCCATCGGGCTGGGCGACATCGTCCTGCGCTCGCGTGTCGGCGAACCCTTACGCGCCGAGGTGCCGATCAACACCGAGCCTGGCGAGACCATCGAGGCGAGCTGCTTCACCCTGGCGCCGCTGGACGGCTCCGACCTGCCGGTCATCTCCGCCGGGCGGACCAAGCTGGTGCGCGAGGGCGACCGCTATCGCCTGCTGATCACCGGGAGCAAACCGGTCTCCGAACCCGTTTTCCTCATCGGCCTGCGCGCCGGTTGCGGCATCGATCTGCAGCGCGACTACGTACTGATGCCGCCCGAACCCCTGGTTCTCGCCAGTGGCGCCCCCGCCCCAGCCAGTGACGCCGATGCGCCCGCGGGCGGCGCGCGCGAGCGCGGCGAGGCCAGCCAGGAATGGCGCGCCAGCGAGGGCGATACCCTCGAGAGCATCGCCGAAGCGCTGGTTCCCGACAGTCTGGCGCAGCAGCGCCGGATGCTGGCCGCGCTCAAGCGCGCCAACCCCAAGCTGAGCGGCCGCCCCGGGCTCGCCGATGGCACGCCGGTCGTCATCCCGAATGTCAGGCAGCGCGTCGTCGCCGAGCGGGACGCGCTGCCCGAACAACGCGCCCGCCCGCGCAGCGAGGAGCCGCCCCCGCCGCCACCCCCACCGCCACCGCCGAAGGTTGCCAAGCCGGTGCCCGCGCCCAAGGCGGGCGGAGTCGACCGCGTCGTGCTCGGCGCCCCGCCGGCCGAAATCGCCCCCGGTCAGAAGGCGGTCCCCCCAAAAGGCAGCCGGGAAGAACTCGACGAGCGCATGCTCAAGGTGCAGGCGACGATCCAGTCGCTCAACACGCAGATCGAAGCGCTCGACCGGGCTCTCGCGTTGACCACCGAAGCCATGGCGCTGCAGCAGAAGATGAAGGCGGCCGAAGCCGCCGGCGGCAGCCTGCCCGCGCCGATTGCCAAGCCCGCCGAACCGCCGCCGCCCGCCGGCGGCAACTGGCTGGAAGTCCTGCTCAGCGCGCTGGCCGGCGGGCTGGTCGCGGTCGGACTCGCCCACTTCCTCGGGCGTCGCCACGGGCGCCGGGCGGAAGACGAGGTTCCGCTGCCGATCGCCAGGCCGGTCCAG
>JAFLDQ010000032.1 GCA_017302355.1 Dechloromonas sp. | reverse complement strand
CTGGCGCGATTCGTCGCAGCCATGATTTGAAGAAACGGGCGTGATCGGCGACTGCAAGCGGAGGATGAAGTGTTTGAAAACCGGCGGCTCGCGCCGCCATGGAATTGTTCGCGCGCTTGACTTGGGCTGGCTAATGGGTGTCCACGACCATTCCCGTGAGGTCGAGAAGCCATGTTCGCGTGTTCGGGGTCATCGCATGTTCGGGGTCAGGTCTTGCATTACGATATTTCCGGTAGGCGGAAGTCACCAAGTGTTTGATTGCAAGACTTGATCCCGTCGCGATGTTTGCGGCCACAAGGTGGATCGTTGTTGAAGGCACTAACAATGAGCGTCCGCTGGTTCAGTGCTACTCCCATCGCGCGCCGCCCAACGATACGCCGCCCTTGCCGCTTCTTGGCGTAAGTGAAAGACAAAAACTTCCACTCAACTGGCGGTCATTGTCAATGATCCTGTAGGCTGATTTGTAGCGAGGCAACGTAGCCTCGTAACCATTGGCCGACATACAAGCTATGGCTCGAGAGAGGTTTCTTTTCAGAATATATCGCTCGTGTTTGCATAGGCCTTCGCTTAAGTGACTAAATCCGCAGTTGTCCACAGTTTCACTGGCAATATAGAAAGAAGTGGGGTTCGCACGATTCTTAAAAGATATCTGCTGCTCAACATAATAATCGTTGATCGACTGATAACCCTTTTTCGACATGCAGTTGAGAAGTTTTTCATCCATCACGGGCTGAACTTGGCCATCCGGCAAAAAATTGCCCCCACAGAGTCCCCAATCCGTTCTTTCCTCGGCTACCGTAGCATTGGGTTTTCGAAAATAGGTCATCTCCTTATAGGCGCACCCCTCCATAAATAGGGACAAAACCGCCACTGAAAGACACAGACGGATACTGCCGTTCATTTTCGCACTCCTCAATTATCTGCAATCTGATCTGAACCCAATAACGAAGCTGCCATTTGCCTCTCTCAGGCAGCCATTCTTGTCGACATATCGGGCTACCTTCCCTGCCTTCTCGCCATCATCCCCCACCACTCTGGTTGAACCGGCCGGCGACACCGCAGGGACCGGCCTGGATACAGCAGCGAGATCGGGACGCGGCGTCGGCTCGGCCTTTAGTCCGGCAATTTTTACGCGGGCTGCTGAGGCGTGCCTTCCAGACGGGTATTCCTTCAGGTACGCCTCGTAGCTGGTCACCTTGTTCGCCCCCACTGCTGCCTTCCATGCTTCACGTTCTGCATCTGTTGACGACCGAGACGGTGGCTTCGGCTGGGCCTCCGCTATGCCTGTCGCTTCGCGTGCCATACAAATGCCAGCCTCGCATTTCAAGCCCCCACCACATTCGAACTGCTCTGTGCAACGGCTACCTAGCGCGCCAAAGCCAGTGTTGGCCATCAACTTCTTTTCTGGGTCCGTTCTTGACACGGCCTGGCTTGACCTTGGCCTTTCGGCCGAAACCGGCTTCTGGCACACGCTGCCCACACAATTGAGGCCGACGGCACATTCTGAATTTTTCGAACAGGACTCGTTTTCCCCGCGAATTTTGGAGCCGGCCGCAATATCGGGCGTTGTGCTGCCTGCGGTATCCTTGCTTGCGCTCTTTGACGAAGGCGCCGTCGAGGTTTGGCTACCGCGCATCTGCGTCGATGACCTCGCTTCCGCTGGGACGCTGGAGCGTGTTGGCGAAGAAGAGACTTGGCTATTCGTTACGATTTTAGAGTGTTGGGCATGCGTGTCGACATACATCTGCACACCGACAGTGGTGGCCCCGACAGCCGAAAGACAGCCGATTACAATCAAGTTTTTCTTTGAGAACTCGCTCTCCCCGACGGGAGGAGGCGTTCTTGTGTTGAGCACATGCCTTATGGATAAATAGGCAGCTATCAACCCGGCGAGCAGGTTGGCATACAGCATTGGCCTGATCCAGCTACCAAGAAAGGCGACTTCGCGCACCAGACCGCCTGATACCCACCCGCGATTATAGTCGGCGACCACGAAGATTGCGCCCAGGATGGAGACCGGGAAGAGGATATTGCTCCGGTTCTTCTTGATGACCCCACCAATCAAGGCAATCGCAGCCATATTGATCACAACCAAGGGGATCGCTACGAAAAAGATGAGCCAGATAACGAAGCCGATGGCTGCTAGAACGGCTACAAGTATCAACCAGTCATTATCCTCTTGGCTGCTGGAAGAGGAGGCTGTTTCGGTGTAATGGTAATTCCTGTGCGGACAGTTGTCTGAAGCGTGATTGTTGCTGCCACAGTGCCGACATTTGGTATCTCCACCGATGCCTAGCACGCCGTGATCATGCGGACAGTTGTCGGAAGCGTGATTCTTGCTACCACAGTACCGACATTTGGTATCTCCGCCGATACCTAGCACGCCGTGATCATGCGGACAGTTGTCGGAAGCGTGATCCTTGCTACCACAGTACCGACACTTGGTATCTCCGCCGATACCTAGCACGCCGTGATCATGCGGACAGTTGTCGGAAGCGTGATCCTTGCTGCCACAGTGTCGGCACTCTGTTTCCGAGAATAGGCCCATAACACTTTTCTCCTACGATATGTTCGTAATAAATGGGGATACTAGTGTTTAATTGCATTAACTAACGACAGTATTATGATACCCACTTTGCTTGGGGCAAAGGAGTGGTTGATGGCGCGGGTAGCGGTTGAGTTGTCGTGCACGGTGGAAGTGATGCCTGAGCTTGAGCGTCTGTCTCGAAGTCGAAGCGGCGAGGTTCGCATGGTTGAGCGAGCGCGCATGGTTCTGGCGTGCCTGCATGGCAAGCGCAATGATGAGATTGCTGCAGGAGGAAACGGGGACGGACCACGTTTGTTCTGCCGGACCCACTTCATCACGCGCAACAGGGAGCGCTTCAAGACGGTGCGCAAGGCGGTGATCGCTGCGGTGGGCAAGGCCAAGGCGATGGACTTGTGCCTGACGGCGCGCATGATGGACGCCGCCGAAGCCGAGAAGTCCGGGCTCGTCGCCCGCGTCTATCCCGCCGACCAGTTGCTCGACGAGACGCTGAAGGCCGCCGCCGTCATCGCCGGCTTCTCGCTGCCGGTGGTCATGATGGTCAAGGAAGCGGTCAACCGCGCCTTCGAGTCGTCGCTCAACGAAGGCCTGCTCTTCGAGCGCCGCGCCTTCCACGCCAGCTTCGGGCTCGAAGACCAGAAGGAAGGCATGGCCGCCTTCGTCGAGAAACGCAAGCCGGCATTCAGGAACCGCTGACTCTGGCCGCCGTCGAAGGGAAACGGCACGACAAGGAGAGAGCGTTGAGCACAGGGCGAGGCAATCCGGTTCTGCTGGTGGCGACCCGCAAGGGCGCCTGGATCTATCACGGCGACGCGGCGCGCCGCTCGTGGCGGGTCGACGGCCCGCACTTCCTCGGCCACATCGTCAACCATCTGGTGCTCGACCCGCGCGACGGGCGCACCCTGCTGGCCGCCGCCAGGACCGGCCATCTCGGGCCGACGGTCTTCCGCTCCAGCGACCTCGGCCGCAGTTGGCGGGAAGCCAGGCGCCCGCCGGCTTTCGGCCCGGCGGTCAACGGCCTCGCCGCCCGCGCGGTCGACCACACCTTCTGGCTGACCCCCGCCCATGTCGGCGAACCCGGCGCTTGGTACGCCGGCACCTCGCCGCAGGGGCTGTTCCGCAGCGAGGATGGCGGCGACACCTGGGCGCCCTTTTCGTGCATCAACGACGATCCGCAATACCGCCAATGGTTCGGGACCGTGCAGGACGGCACGCCGGACGGGCCGAAGCTGCATTCGCTGATCGTCGACCCGCGCGACCCCCGGCACCTCTATTTCGCGATGTCGGGCGGCGGCGTACACGAATCGCTCGACGGCGGCCGCAGTTTCGCGCCGCTGGTCGACAGCATGGAAACGGTCGCCGGCTGCGACCCCGCCGACGTGACCTTCCACGACCCGCACTGCATCCGCCTCTGCCCGGGCAACCCGGACCGCCTTTACCAGCAGAACCACTGTGGCATCTACCGTCTCGACCGGCCAGGCCGGCGCTGGGAACGGATCGGCCGCAACATGCCGGCGGCGGTCGGCGACGTCGGCTTCCCGCTCGTCGTGCACCCACGCGACGACCGCACGGCTTGGGTGTTCCCGATGGATGGTTCCGACGTCTGGCCGCGCACCAGCCCGGGCGGGCGCCCGGCGGTCTACGCGACCCGCGACGGGGGCGCCAGCTGGCAGCGCCACGACACCGGGCTACCCGCCGAGCAAGCGTGGTGGACGGTCAAGCGTCAAGCCTTGGCCGCCGACCGCGAGGCCAGCGTCGGTCTCTACTTGGGCACCACCAGTGGCGAACTGTGGCTGAGCCGCGACGAGGGCGGGCAGTGGGAAAACCTGGCACGTCACCTGCCGGAGATCTACGCCATCGAAACCGCCTATCCCGACTGACGCGCCGGCAGCCGTCCCGCCATGCGCGTCCTCATTCCCAGCGCCCTGCACTCCTACACCGGTCAACCCTGGGTCGACGCGGCGGGGGCCACGGTCGGGGCCGTTCTCGCCGATCTCAACCGCCAGTTTCCCGGCATCCGCTTCCGCATTGTCGACGAGCAGGGACGCCTCCGTCGCCACATCCGCCTGTTCCACCGCGGCGAGGCGATAGTCAACCTGGCCGCGCCGCTTCCGGCGGACGGCGAACTAATGATCGTCCAGGCGCTGAGCGGCGGTTAGAGTAGGGACCTCCTCATGTCCAACTTCTGATTTGAAACCGAACTTCAGGAATCGCTGATGCCGGCGATCGCGAAATCGGCCGGAAATTCCGGTTGACCATGGGAGTTGCTGGACGGGACAAGTTCCCACGGCACTTCAATCGGGTCGAGCCCGGCAGCTCTTGGCCTCGCCCTCAGCCGCCCGCCCGCCGCGCCTGTTACCATGCGCTCCGGGCGCACCCCGTCGGGCGTCCTTTTTTGAAAACGCCAACCACATTCTCCGGAGCCGATCGCCATGCAGAAAATCCTGATCATTATCCACGCCCCGCCCTACGGCAGCGAGCGCTGCCTGTCCGCCCTGCGCGTCGCCACCGCCCTCAGCGGGGTCGACGCTGATTCCCCCGAAGTCGAGCTATTCCTGATGTCGGACGCCACCGTGCTTGCCCTCCCCAACCAGGTCGATGCCGGCGGCAACGGCCTGCAGGGCATGGTCGAGGAACTGGTCGGGCGCGGTGTCGAAATACGCGTCTGCCGGACCTGCGCCTTTGCCCGCGGCCTGTCGGAACTACCGCTGATCCCGGGCGCCGCGATCGGCACCCTGGCCGACCTCGCGGCGGCCACGCTGGCGGCCGACAAGGTGATCACCTTCTAGCAGCCGGTTCCGCCCACCGGGGCCGGCGATGACGGACTTGCTCTACTGGATCGGGCTGGCCGCGGTCGCGGTCAGCGCGCTGACCGGCGTCATCGAGGCCGGCCGCAAGCGGATGGACGTCATCGGCGTGGTCATGGTCGGTTGCGCGACTGCCCTCGGCGGCGGGACCGTGCGCGATGTCCTGCTCGACCGCGCCGTGTTCTGGATCAGCAACCAGAGCTACCTGATCGTCGCCCTGGCCACGACGCTGGCCACCTTCTTCGCCGTTCGCGGCCTGCGGCTGTCGCCGCGCCTTTTCCTGGTTCCTGATGCGATCGGCCTCGCCCTGTTCACCGTGGCCGGCACCCAGATCGCCCTCGAGTTGCACGCCCCCTGGCTGGCCGCCAGCCTGCTCGGGGTGATCACCGGCGTGGTCGGCGGCGTTCTGCGCGATGTCCTGTGCAACGACGTGCCGCTCATTTTCGTGCGCGGCGAACTCTACGCCTCCGCCGCATGGGCCGGCGCCCTTGCCCTGATCGGTCTGCAGGCAGCCGGCCTGTCCGCCGTTGCCGCGGCCTGGAGCGCGATGGCGGTCATCCTCGCCCTGCGCCTGGCCGCCATCGCCTTCCGCATCACCCTGCCCATCTACAGCGAACGGCAGTAGCGTCCGCGCGCCGTCACCGGGCGCCGCCCGCCGCCTGCCGAGCGCCGCGCCTTCCATGCCCGCTGCGGGCGAAATGGCGCCACGGATGTCATGACGTGAACCCTGATGCGCACTTGCGGTCCGCTAAGGTCTATCATGTCGCCATGGGCGGAGATCTCCGCCAGCTTCGGAGGTGGTCATGAGCGTCATGATGCAGGCGTTTTACTGGGATTGTCCGCGCGCGGCGGAGCACGAGAACCACTGGTGGACCCACGTCCACGAGCAAGTCGCCGCATTGGCCAAGGCGGGTTTCGGCGTTCTCTGGCTGCCGCCGGCGCACAAGGCGGCCAATCCTGGCGGCCCTTCGATGGGCTACGATCCCTACGACTACTACGATCTCGGCGAATTCGACCAGAAGGGCGGGGTCAGGACCTGGTTCGGCTCGAAGGAGGAGCTGCTGGCCCTGATCGGCGCCGCCCACGCGAACGGCATGGCGGTGATCGCCGATTTCGTCGTCAACCAGTGCAGCGGAGCCGACGCCGAGGAATTGAACCCGATCACCGGCGAGCGCCGCTGGACCCGCTTCGCGCCAGCCAGCGGGAAGTTCCCCCGCGATTGGGAGTGCTTTCAGCCCAGCCCCTACGAGAGCTGGGAGGAGGGCGGCTTCGCCGGGATGCCGGCCCTCTCGCACCGCAACCCCTACGTGTTCGGCGAGATTCTCAAGCTGGCGCGCTGGCTGGTCGAGGAAATCGGCTTCGACGGCTTCCGCTACGACTACGTCAAGGGTTACGGCGCCCATACGATCACGGCTGTCCAGGAGTACCGCTACCAGCGCGCCGGCAAGCTCGTCAGGCCGTACGGCGTCGCCGAGTACTGGGACAACGCCCGCCCCATCGAGCGCTGGATCGACATCACCGGTTTCTCCAGCCGGAACCCCGTGCGCGCCTTCGACTTTCCCTTGCGCGAGACGCTGAAGGCAGTCTGCGATCAGTACGGTTTCAGCCTGCGCAATCTGGTTAACCGGCCCAGCCTGGCCAAGGACGTGAGCCGCGCCGCGGTGACTTTCGTGGAAGACCACGACCTGCGTGACCAGGGTCGCGGCATCGTCAATGACAAGATGCTCGCCTACGGCTACATCCTGACTCATGAGGGCTGTCCCTGTGTCTTCTGGAAGGACTATTTCGTCGAGGACCTGGGCCAGCCGGAGTCGGCGAACGGCATCGCCGCCCTGGTGGCGGCCCATGAGAAACATGCCGGCGGCGGCACCGAAGTGCTGTGGGTGGACGACGATCTCTACATCATGCAGCGCCTGGGCGACGCCAGCCGGCCCGGACTGGTCTTCATCTGGAACAACCGGGGCGACGACTGGCGTGGCGCCTGGGTGCGCACCCGCTGGCGCGACAGCGACTTCACCCCCGTCGCCTGGTGGAGCGGCTCCGACACCCACCGGCCCAACGACCAGCACTCGGGACCCGAAGGCCACGTCGCCTTCTGGGCGCCGCCGCGCGGCTATACGGTCTACGTGCCACGGCCTTAGGGAGCCGCCGGTCGATCCGGCAAGACGCGCCGCATCATCGGCGGTCCGGCGGGATGTCCCCGTTCACCCCGGGATGTCCGCCGCCGGCCGGAAAGACGGGCGAAAGGCCGCGGACCGGGCGATCTGACATGCACCTGTTCGTCGACATCTCCAGCCACGGCTTCGGCCACCTCGCGATCACCGCCCCGGCCCTCAACGCCCTCGCGGAAATAGCCCCGGAATTGCGGTTGACCGTGCGCAGCGGCCTCCCCCGGCAGAAACTGGTGCAGCGCATCCGGACGCCCTTCGCGCTGATCGCGGGCAGCAGCGATTTCGGCTACGTGATGATCGACGCCATGAACATCGATCTCGCCGCCAGCGCCGCCGCCTATCGCCGCGCCCATGTGGACTGGCCGGCGCGGGTGGCGCGGGAAGCCGCCTTCCTCGCCGCGCTCGAAGCGGATCTGGTCCTCACCAGCGTCAGCTACCTGCCGCTCGCCGGCGCGGCGCGTGCGGGAATCCCCGCGCTGAGCCTGTGCTCGCTCAACTGGGCCGGCCTCTTCGCCCATTTCTTCGGCCGCGAACCGTGGGCCGCGCCGATCCACGCCGCAATGCTCGCCGCCTACCGCGGCGCCCATGCCTTCCTGCGCGTCACCCCGGGCATGGCGATGGAGGAACTCGGCAACGTTGCCGACGTCGGGCCGATTGCCGCGATCGGCCGCCGCCACGACCTCGGGCTGAATGGCGACAAGGCGGTGCTGATCGCGCTGGGCGGCATCGCCCACCGCCTGCCGGTGGAAGACTGGCCACGGACGCCCGGCATCCGCTGGCTGGTCGATGCCGACTGGCAGTGCGCGCATCCCGACGCGCTCGCCCGCGAATCCTTCGGCCTGGACTTCACCGACCTGCTGAGCTCGGTCGATGCGGTCATCACCAAGCCGGGTTACGGAACCTTCACCGAAGCCGCCTGCAACGGGACGCCGGTGCTCTACCGGAAGCGCGACGACTGGCCGGAGCAGGACTGCCTGATCGACTGGCTGCGGCGCAACGCGGCCTGCCGCGAGATTCCCGCCGCCTGCCTGGTCCACGGCGCGCTTGCCGACAGCCTGCACGCGCTCTGGCAGCAGCCGCCGCGACCGCGTCCGGCGGCGACCGGCGCCGCCGCGGCGGCCGCCCGCATATGCCGGCAGTTGCTGCGGGAATAGCTTGCGGAATGACCGGAGCGGCGCCCGTCCGCTTCGCCGCCGACCCTCAGAACCGCCAGCCGAAGCGCTTGAGCAGTTCGCCCGTCTCGCAAACCGGCAGGCCCATGATGCCGGTATAGCTGCCGGCGATGTATTCGACGAACAGCCCGGCTCGGCCCTGGATCGCGTAGGCGCCCGCCTTGTCCATCGGCTCGCCGCTGTGCACGTAGCGGCGGAGTTCATCGTCTTCGATCGGACGGAAGCGCACTTCGCTGATCGACTGGACGTATTCGGTGCACCCCTCATAGGCGACGGCGACGCCGGTCAGGACGGCGTGCGTCCGGCCCGAGAGGCGGCGCAGGATGGCCAGGGCATCGGCCTCGTCGACCGGCTTGCCGATGATCTCGCCGGCCAGCTCGAGCGTCGTGTCGGCCGCCAGCACCGGGCGCAACGGCAGGCGCCGCTCGAGGAGAAGATCGATGCCGTGCCCGGCTTTCGCGCGGGCGACGCGCTCGACATAGGCAGGCGCGGTTTCGCCTGCGTGCAGGGCTTCGTCAACCTGCGGGTCGGTGCGCAGGCCACTGCGGAAGATGACGGTGTCGAACGCCACGCCCATCTGGGTGAGGAGTTCGCGGCGGCGCGGGCTGCGCGAGGCAAGGTAGAGACGCATGATGAAATGTTATTCCATTTCCGGATCAATGGCGCGGCGAAGACGAGCGCCGACGGGGCGAGAACCAGCGCCAGGAGAAGTCGCCAGGGTCGCTGCGGGTTTGCGAATGAAATCAGCCCTCCCGGTGATAGGGGTGGTTCCTGAGCACGCTGGCCGCGCGGTAGATCTGTTCGCACAGCAGCAGCCGGGCCAGCCCGTGCGGCAGGGTCAGGCTCGAAAGACGCACGCGGTCGTCGGCCTGGCGCTTGAATTCCTCGTCGAGTCCGTCGGCGCCGCCGATCAGCAACGCGACGTCGCGACCGTCGTGCATCCAGGCCGCAAGCCTCTGGGCAAGCTTCAGCGTGGTCAGGTCGTCGCCCTTTTCATCGAGGACGACGATGCGACAGGCGGCCGGAAGCGCATCGCGGATACGGCCCTTTTCGGCGGCGAGCAGCTGTTCGCGGGTTTTCGATCCGCGCAACTCCGGCTTGATCTCGGTGACCGCGGCGGGCAGTTCGCGCGGCATGCGCTTGAGGTACTCGGCGCAGCCGGCGCTCACCCAGTCGGGCTGGCGGTGACCGACGGCGAGGACGTTCAGCTTCATTTGGCGGCGGCCGGTTCGCCGGCCTTGCGCCGCTGCGCCGGCGTCGTCCGCCACAGTTCCTCGAGGTTGTAGTACTGGCGCACCGTCGGCTGCATGACATGGACGATCAGGTCGCCGAGATCGACCAGCACCCACTCGCCGGCTTCCCCACCTTCGATCCCCAGCACCTCGGCCCCCGCCTCGCCGGCCTTGTCCTCGACGTTGCGGGCCAGCGCCCGGACCTGGCGGTTCGAGTCGCCGGTGGCGATGATCATCGCGTCGAACAGCGGGCTGAGCCCGCGGGTGTCGATGACTTCGATGTTCTTGCCCTTGATGTCTTCGAGGGCGGAGACGGCGAGTTCCTGCAGCTTGCGCATTTCCATCGGAGGTTAGCCCCTGTCGCTGTAGAGTTGGTGAAGCCGGATGTAGTCGAGAACGCCGTCGGGCAGCAGATAGCGGGGTGAACGCCCGGCGGCCAGCAGACCGCGGATGCCGGTCGCCGAAATCGCCAGCTGGGTCATCGCGAAGCTGGCGATGCCGCCGGCCGGCGCCGCCCGCAGGCCGCTGGCAGCGGCCAGGCGGCGGTCGGCGAATTCGCTGGCCAGCTCGTGCGGCAGGCTGGCGACCTCGACCGGAAAGCCCGGGCGATGCGCGACGGCAATATGGGCCAGCGCGAAGAGGTCGCGCCAGCGGCGCCAGGTCGTCAGGCCGGCAAAGGCGTCGGCGCCGGCGAGCAGGACCAGCGGCTGTCCGTCGCCGAGTTCGCCGCGCAGGCGTTCCAGGGTATGCACGGTGTAACTCGGGGCGGCCGCCTCGACCTCGCCGGCATCGACCGAAAAGCGCTCGTTTTCGGCGGTCGACCGCAACACCATCTCGAGGCGCTGCTGCGCCGTCACCTGCGGCGCGCCGCGATGCGGCGGCTGTCCGGCGGGAATCCAGCGCACGCCGCCGAGACCGAGCTGGTCGATCGCCTCCTCGGCCAGCCGCAGGTGGCCGAAATGCACGGGGTCGAAGGTGCCGCCGAAGACGCCGAGTGGCTCAGACAATTTCAGGTTGGCCGAAGATGTCGCGGTAGCTGGCGTAGAAGCTGGCATAGACGGTCGAGAAGACGCACACCGCAATCACGACCATCAGCGGCAGGAGGATGAAGCTGCCGACCGAGCCGCCCTCGCCCCCGGAGAAGATGCCGGCGAGCAGGGCGAAAACCAGCCCGGGCAGGATGCCGGCGACGAGGATCAGGGCGACGCCGAAGGCGAGAAAGGCCCGCCAGTTGATCCAGCAGGCGACAAAGCTGAAGAACAGCGACTTGCCTACGCTCTGTCCATGCCAGGCGGCCAGCACCGGAGCGAACCACCAGGCCATCAGGACGGGCGTCATCAGGGCCATGACGAAGACCGACGGCAGGAAGAAACCGCCGCTCTCGAGCGCCTCGCGGTCGGCGGGCTTGGTCGACAGGATGAGGCGCAGCAGATCGCCGCCGTCGAGCAGCGCGGAAAGGGAGAGAATGGCCAGCGTGCAGCACAGATAGAGCACGCCGAGGGCGAGCAGCGTGCGCGGATTCTGCTTGAGTCCGCCGAACAGCGTCTGCATGCCGGCCGGCTTGCCCTGTTCGAGATCGCGCGCGGCCTGCATCAGGCCCACCGTCAGACCGGGAATGAGCATCGACGCCGCGACGGCGCCGATGAACGGCACCAGGTTGAGGAAGATGACGGTCAGCCAGTAAGTGACCACCAGCATCGACAGCAGCGGCGGATTGCGCCGGAAGATCGCGAACCCGGCATCGAGCCAGCGCCAGCCGGCGACCGCCGGAAGTTGTTGCGCGTGCATGCTCAGGCTCCCTCGAAAATATCGAGGTAGGAGACGTAGATCGCGCCGGTGAACAGCGGGATCAGCAACAGGAAGCCGACGAAGAACGGGAGCGCGGCGAAGAACATGGCAACCGCCAGCAGCAGCGAGAAGACGAGCGTCGCCGTCCAGTTCTTCACCCCGGCGGCCAGGCTGGCCTTCATCGCCGCCAACGGATGCATGTCGTGAAAGAACACCAGCGCCGGCGCGAACCACGTCGCCATGATCACCGGGACCGACAGGACGAAGGCCAGCAGGCTGGCGATCATGACGCCGCCGAGGGCGACTCCGAAGCCGGCGATGCGCCCGGTGACCACGCCGCCGAGGACGCCGCCGCTGACCAGCAGGAAGGCGACGAAGGCGATCCCGAAAATCCCCGCCGCGAAATAGACGCCGATCATCACCAGACCCCCGGCGTTGTGGCGGAAGCCGGCGAACAGGTCGGCGATTTCCGCATGCCCTTCGGCATGCTGGCGCCTGCTCATCTGCAGCCAGCCGCCGGCGAACACCGGCAGCAGCACGCTGACCGCGATCTGACCGAAGACCGGAACGATCTGGACCCCGAGGACGATCACCATCATCAGCACCGAGCTGCCGATCCACGTGCCGGGATTGGCGATGAACAGCGCCCACCCCTGACGCAGCCACTCGAAACAGGCGCCGGGGTCGACTTCCCGGCTGGCGCCGCTGAAGGCGGGCTGGTCCACTTGAATTTGCGTACTTTCTTCCATACCGGGATGCTAACGGTGCACGCTTTCCTGAGCAAGGCGCAGACGCTGCAGCAGCCGCCCGAAATGGTCCGGATCCTTGATCGTCACCACGGCGCCGGGGCGCGGATGGCGCCGCGCCTCGAGCCGCAGCAGCCAGAAACGCAAGGCGGCGGCCCGGCGCAGCGCCGGCCAGGCCGCCTCCTCGCCCGCCGTCAGCGGGCGCAGCGCGCCGTATCCGGCAAGCAGGGCGGCGACCTCGTCGGCCCCGGCGCACCAGTCGTTGGCGGCCACCGCCAGATCGAACAGCAGGCAGTCGGCTCCGGCGTAATAGAAGTCGAGCACGCCGGCCACCTCGCCGTCGTCCTGCCACAGCACATTGTCGCGGAACAGGTCGCCATGGACGATGCCGCGCGGCAGTGGCGAATAGTCCTGCGCCGCCTGGAAATCGAGCTCGGCGAGGAGTCGACCGCGTTCGTCGGCAACCAGCGCCGGCGCCAGCCGCCGGCAGGTCCGCTCGCGCCAGTCGTGCCCGCAGGGATTGGGCAGGGGCGCAGGAAAGTCGGCGCCTGCCAGATGCAGGCGCGCCAGCATCGTCCCCAGCGCCCGGCAGTGCGCCGCCGTCGCCACCTCGATGCAGGCGCCGGGCAGGCAGTTGAAGAGCGCCGCCGGCTTGCCCGCCAGCGGCCGCCAGAGACGCCCGCCGGCAGCGGCCAGCGGACGCGGACAGGGAATGGCGCGCGCCGCCAGATGGTCCTGCAATGCCAGGTAGAAATCGAGTTCGCGCGGCGCCAGGTGCTCGAAGATCGTCAGCACCCAGCGGCGACCGCCGGCGCGGACGAAGTAGTTGGAATTCTGCATGCCGGCGGCAATGGCGGTCAGCACGCCCGGAGCGCCCACCCCGAGCGGCGCCAGCCAGAGCGCTAGCTCGTCGCGCTCGACCGTTGTGTAGACGGACAAGCGGCTACCAGCTGAAAAGCCTCCACATGGCCGGCGACACCACGGCCCCAGGATTGTCCTGGCGGACGAAGTTGCCGTCGCCCTGCTGATCGACGAGATAGTAGTCGGGACCGACGGCAGGAGTCACCCTGACCATGTAGACCCGGCCGTTCTGACGGAACTCCTCGCGCGTCTCGGTTTCCGTCTTGACGATGGTGACCTGCGGCTCGAGCGCCGCGTCGAAGGCTTCCATTCCCGGAGGCGGTGGGGGAACCGCGGGCAGCGGCTGGAGGTTGTCCTGCTGGGCCCAGACCGGCAGCGATGCCAGCAGGATGACGGGAACTAGATGGCGCATGGTGTGATCCTCGAAAATCTGCCATCGATTCTATTACAGGTTGAGCATCAACTCACGCTCGTCGGGCAGCGGACCGAACGGACGCGCCTCGTAGTGTTTGAAAATCGCCTCGATGGCCTGTTCCGGCTCGTCGATCAAGCGGATCAGGTCGATGTCCGCAGGATCGACCATCCTGCCCTCGACCAGCCTGTCACGCAACCAGTCGATCATCCCCCTCCAGAAGTCGGCGCACATCAGGATCAGGGGAATCTTCCGCGCCTTGCCGGTCTGGATGAGAGTGAGCGCTTCCATCAGCTCGTCCAGCGTGCCGAAGCCGCCGGGCATGACCACGTAGGCGCTGGCGAAGCGGACGAACATGTACTTGCGCGCGAAGAAGTGGCGGAAGGTCTGCGAAATATCCTGATAGGGATTCTCCTGCTGCTCGTGCGGCAGCTGGATGTTCAGCCCGACCGATGGCGACTTGCCGAAATAGGCACCCTTGTTGGCCGCTTCCATGATGCCGGGACCGCCGCCCGTGATCACCGAGAATCCGGAATCGGAAAGCAGCCGCCCGGTGCGTTCGGCCAGATCGTAATACGGCGACCCGGGCGCGGCGCGGGCGCTGCCGAAGATGGTGACGGCCGGCCTGATCGGCGCCAGACGCTCGGTCGCCTCGACGAACTCTGACATAATGCCCAGGATCCGCCACGACTCATGGGCCGACGCCGCCTGCTGCAAGGCTTCGGATTCCACTCCCATCACCAGTTTCTCACTCTCCGTCACTGCCCATGCCTCTCCTGTTGTTGGTGGACGGCTCGTCCTACCTCTACCGCGCGTTTCACGCCCTGCCCGACCTGCGCAACCAGGCCGGCGAACCGACCGGCGCGCTCTACGGCGTTCTCGGCATGCTACGCCGGCTGCAAGGCGACTACAAGGCGGACTACCAGGCCGTCGTCTTCGACGCCAGGGGGAAGACCTTCCGCGACGACTGGTACCCCGAGTACAAGGCCCACCGCCCGGCCATGCCCGAGGATCTGGTCCGCCAGATCGCGCCCATCCATGCCGCCATCAAGGCCGCCGGCTGGCCGCTGCTGATGGTCGACGGCGTCGAGGCCGACGACGTGATCGGCACGCTGGCCACCCATGCCGCGGTCGACGGCATCGACACGCTGATTTCGACGGGCGACAAGGACCTGACCCAGCTCGTCGCGCCGGGGATCCGCTGGGTCAACACGATGAGCAACGAGCTGCTCGACGAAGCCGGCGTGATTGACAAGTTCGGCGTCCCGCCGGACCGCATCGTCGATTATCTGGCGCTGGTCGGCGACCCGGTCGATGGCGTGCCGGGGGTTCCGAAGTGCGGCGCGAAGACCGCCGTCAAGTGGCTGCAACAATATGGCTCGCTCGACGGAATCATTGCCCACGCCGGCGAAATCGGCGGCGTCGCCGGCCAGAAGCTGCGCGATCATCTCGGCTTCCTGCCGCTGGGCAGGAAACTGGTCACCGTCGCCCGCAACCTGGCGAATCTGCCGGCGCCGGCCGCGCTGACCCCCGCCGCCCGCGACACGGAAGCCTTGCGCGAACTCTATGGCCGCTACGGATTCCGGACCTGGCTGCGGGAACTGGACGCCGCTCCGCCCGCCCCTCCCTCGCCGGGAACCGGCGCGCCGCGGGGGCTGCCGGCTCCGCCGGGCGAACCCCTGGCGGTCGATTACGAAACGGTCCTCACCTGGCCGCGGTTCGACACCTGGCTGGCGCGGATCGACGCCGCCGACCTCACCGCGCTCGATACCGAAACCACCAGCCTCGACCCGTTCGCCGCCCGCATCGTCGGCGTCTCGCTGTCGGTCAAGGCCGGCGAAGCGTGCTATATCCCGCTCGCCCACACCGCCCCCGGCGTCGCCGGGCAATTGCCGCGCGACGCGGTGCTGGCGAAGCTCAAACCCTGGCTGGAAGCGGTCGACCGTAAAAAGGTGCTGCAGAACGCCAAGTACGACCAGCACGTCCTGGCCAATCACGGCATCGCCCTGGCCGGCGTCGCCCATGACACCATGCTCCAGTCCTACGTGCTCGAATCGGACAAGGGCCATGACCTCGGCCAGCTATGCACGCGCCACCTCGGCCTCGCCACCATCGCCTACGAGGACCTGTGCGGCAGGGGCGCCAAGCAGATCGGCTTCGACCAGGTCGACCTCGAGCGCGCCGCCACCTATGCCGCCGAGGATGCCGATGTCACGCTGCGCGTCCATCAGGCGCTCCACCCGCGGTTCGCTAGCGAGCCCGGCCTGTCGCGCATCTACCACGACATCGAGATGCCGGCGCGCCAGGTCATCTGGCGGATGGAACGGACCGGCATCCTGATCGACGGCGAACAGCTCGCCCGCCAGAGCCACGAACTCGGCCACAAGATCATGGCGCTCGAAGCGCGGGCCTGCGAACTCGCCGGCCAGCCCTTCAACCTGGCCTCCCCGAAGCAACTCGCCGAGATCCTCTTCGAGAAACTGGGCCTGCCGGTCAGGAAGAAGACGCCGTCGGGCGGTCCCTCGACCGACGAGGAAGTCCTCTCCGAACTGGCCCTCGACTACCCGCTGCCCAAGTTGCTGCTCGAACATCGCGGCCTCGCCAAGCTCAAGGGCACCTATACCGACAAGCTGTCGCGCATGATCAACGCGGAGACCGGCCGAGTGCACACTCACTTCTCGCAGGCTTCCGTGGCGACGGGACGCCTCGCTTCGAGCGACCCCAACCTGCAGAACATCCCGGTGCGCACCGAGGAGGGACGACGTATCCGCACCGCCTTCCTCGCCCCGGAAGGCTGCAGCATCGTTTCCGCCGATTATTCGCAGGTGGAGTTGCGGATCATGGCCCACCTCTCGGGCGACAAGGGTCTGCTCGAAGCGTTCGCGCACGGCGAGGACGTGCACCGCGCCACCGCCGCCGAGATCTTCGGCGTCACCCCGCCGGAAGTCGGGCCCGACCAGCGCCGCGTCGCCAAGAGCATCAACTTCGGCCTGATCTACGGCATGAGCGCCTTTGGCCTCGCCCGCCAGATCGGCCTCGAGCGCGGCGCGGCGCAGACCTATATCGACCGCTACTTCGCGCGCTACCCTGGCGTCGCCCGCTACATGGAGGAAGCGCGCCAGAATGCCCGCGACAAGGGCTACGTCGAGACCGCCTTCGGCCGCCGCCTGTGGTTCCCGGAAATCCGCTCGAGCAACGGCAGCCGCCGCCAGGGGGCGGAGCGCGCCGCGATCAACGCGCCGATGCAGGGAACCGCCGCCGACCTGATCAAGATGGCGATGATCGCTGTCCACAACTGGCTGGAAGAGTCCCCGCGGAAATCCCGCCTCGTTCTGCAGGTGCATGACGAACTGGTGCTGGAAGTTCCCGACGGCGAACTCATCGAAGTCCGCACCCACCTGCCGCGGCTGATGGGAAATGTGGCGACACTGAAGGCGCCGCTGGTCGTCGAGGTCGGCGTCGGGCCCAACTGGGAAGCGGCGCACTAGCCCCGGCGCCGGCCGGGGATTTCATTTCCGGATTGGTCTGGAAATGGAATCAGCCGCCCGCCGATTTCTCCGCCTGTACCTGCAGGCTGTGCAGGCGGGCGTAGGCGCCGTTCAACGCCAGCAGCTCGGCATGCCTGCCGGATTCGCCCAGCCGGCCTTCGTGCAGGACGACGATGCGATCCGCATTCTCGATGGTGGACAGGCGGTGGGCGATGACCAGCGTCGTGCGCCCGCGCATCAGTTCGTCGAGCGCCGCCTGCACGTGCCGCTCCGATTCGGTGTCGAGGGCCGACGTCGCCTCGTCGAGGATCAGGATCGGCGCGTCCTTGAGGATCGCCCGGGCGATGGCCAGGCGCTGCCGCTGCCCGCCGGAAAGCTTGACGCCATTTTCGCCGATCATCGTGTCGATGCCGTCCGGCAGCACGTCGATGAATTCGAGCGCATGGGCGGCGCCGGCGGCGGCGCGGATGTCCGTGCGCGACGCTCCGCGTTTCGTTCCATAGGCGATGTTGGCGGCGATGGTGTCGTTGAACAGGACCACGTCCTGACTCACCAGCGCGATGTTCGCGCGCAGGCTTTCCAGGCGGATCGCCGACAGGCGATGCCCGTCGATCCGGACCTCCCCGACTTCGATATCGTAGAAGCGCGGCAGCAGGTTGGCGACCGTCGTCTTGCCGCTGCCCGAGGCGCCGACCAGAGCGACGCACTCTCCCGGGCGCACCCTCAGCGACAGGTCGTTCAGCGCGGGACGCTCGGCGCCGGGATAGGTGAAGGTGACATGGTCGAAGTCGATCCGACCCTGGGCGCGCCCGAGCTCGACCCTTCCCGTGTCCTCCTCCACGGCTTCGTCGATCAGCGCGAAGACGCTTTCGGCGGCGGCAAGACCCTTCTGGATCGGCGCATTGACATCGGTCAGCCGGCGCAGCGCCGGCAGGAGCATCAGCATCGCGGTGATGAAGGAGACGAAATTGCCGACAGTCGTCTGGTCGTCCGCCGCCTGCTTGAGCGCGACGCCGATGATGATGGCGAGCGCGACCGCGGCGAAGAAATGCACGATCGGACTCTGGCCCGCCGAAGCGAGCGTCGCCCGCATCGCCAGGCCGCGCTGTTCGCGGACCACCTGGCGAAAGCGTTCCCTTTCGTAGGACTGGCCGCCGAAGATCCGCACCACCTTGTAGCCCTCGATCGTTTCCTGCAGGACCTGGGTGATCTTGCCCATCGCCTGCTGCAGGCCGCGCGAGACCTTACGCAGCCGGCGGCTGAAGAAGCGGACGGCGACCGCGACCGGCGGCGCCATGACCAGCGTGATCAGCGTCAGCTGCCAGTTGAGATAGAACAGCCAGCCCATCAGGGCGATGATCGACAGCGAATCCCTGATCAGCGAGGTGATCGCCGTCGTCGCCGCGCCGGTCACGTTGGTGACGTCGTACATGACGCGCGACATCAGATGGCCGGAAAGATTGTCGCTGTAATAGCGCATCGGCAGATGGACGATGCGGGCGAACATCGCCTGGCGCAATTCGGTGATGACATTGTTGGCGACCCAGCTCATCGCGTATTCGCCGAGAAAGCCGAAAATCGCGCGCACCAGAAAGATCGCCAGGATGATGAGAGGATAGATCAGCCAGGCCCAGCCGCCCTGCGACCTGGCAAAACCGTCATCGAGCATGTACTTCATCATCGCCGGAAAGACCGGCTCGGCCAGCGACGACAGGCCCATGCACAGCATCGCCGCGAGGAAGATCCGCCAGTACGGCCGGACATAGCTCAAGAGCCGGGAATACAGCGCACGACTGCTGGTCATGTCTCGGGCCATGCAGATCCCTGAAGGGCAAGGTGAAGGGCCGGATTATACCCGCCCGGCGCCGGGCGCCGCCGCCGGGCGGCCGCCGTTGGCTGCCCCGGGTCAGCGGGCGATGG
Source organism: Dechloromonas sp. (assembly GCA_017302355.1). The sequence goes on along the minus strand of JAFLDQ010000032.1, from coordinate 8,473 downwards.
CGACGCTCGTCAGCGACCCGTGGGCGACCGCGAGCCGCGGCCATTCGCCGGGCGGCAATCCGCGCCAGTGCGCGAGCAGGACGCGGATGACCCCGGCATGGGTGACGATCACCGCCTTCGGGGCGTCCAGCCCGGCGACGAAGTCGAGCGCGCGGCGCTGCAGCGCCCGCGGCGACTCGCCGCCCGGCGGCGCATAACCGGCGACATCCGCCGCCCAGGCATCGAGTTCGGCGCGCGGAATGGCCTCCCACGGTCGACCTTCCCACAGGCCGAAATTCATTTCACTCAGGCGCTCGTCGATGGCCGCGTTCGGCCGCAGCAATTCCGCCAGTTCCCGGCAGCGTTGCAGCGGGCTGGTCCACACCGGCAGCCCGCCCGGGAGTTCAGCCCGCAGGCGCGCCGCGACGGCGCCGGCATTTTTGGCCGGAATGTCGAGTCGACCGTAGCAGATCTCCGGCCCGACTACGGGTTCGGGATGGCGAACGAGATGCAGGATCATGCCGGCCCCGCCTCCGGTCCGTGGCGCAAAACAGAGCCCGTCGGCCGATTCCGGCGCTGGCCGTGAACCAACCGCCGGGCGCCGCCGCCAGCCGCGGCAGTCCCTTCACCGCCCGGTCCGCCCCTAACGGGTCGGCACGATGCTGAGCACCTCTTCCAGCTCGACCGGGGTCGCCAGCCCCTGCAATTCACCGATGCTGCGCCCGCCAAGGTAGAGCGCCAGCCGCGGCGCCAGGCCGCCTTCCGGCGACAGCAGGTGCGAACGGATCGCCGGGTATTCGTGCACGATGGCTTCGAGCAGATCGCCGACCGTATCGCCGCTGACCGTGATTTCTTCATGGCCATCGACATGGGCACGGAGCGAGCCGGGCATATGAACCGAAACAACGGGAGAGTCGATCATGGGACACCTCCATCCGCCTGTGGCCGTTGGACAACGCTGCGCCGCCCTGGTTCTTGAGGACGGGGCCGCCGGTGTTCAAGCGGCGCTCCTCCGCCAGACCAGGCAGCGGTTGTTGGACGGCATGGCGCGGTCCTCGACCAGTTCCAGCCCGGCCAATCCGGCCAGTCGGTTGACCTCCGCGAAGTCGCGGATTCCCCGGTGCGGCGCGTCTTCCTTGAGCCGCAGGTCGAAGGCGGCATTGCTCGCGCTGGTGAAACGGCCGCCGTAGTTGAAGGGACCGTAGATGGCGACCCTGGCATCGCTGGCGAGAACGTCCGGCAGCCCGGCGAAGAGGCGCTCGACCGCCGCCCAGGGCAGGATGTGCAGCGTATTGGCGCTGAATACGGCATCGTAGCGGCGCGCGGGCCAGGCTCGCATGACATCCAGATCGAGCGGCGGCGGGGTATTCGGGAGGCCGGCTTCGTCCAGCCATGCCTGGATCCCCGGCAGGTTTTCGGCGCGGTCGGAGGTTTGCCAGAGCAGATGCGGCAGACGGGCGGCGAAGAAGATCGCGTGCTGGCCGGTGCCGCTGCCGATTTCCAGCACCGCGCGACGGTCGCCGAAGTGATCGCGAAGCACGTCGAGAATCGGCTCGCGATTTCTCTCGCAGGCGGGTGCGCAGGGCTTTTCCATGAACGGCATTATCACCGACAGAGGTCCGGTGCAGCGCCGCCATGACGCGCCGGGCCGGCTTCAGTGCGGCCAGACGGCCAGCAGACCGAGGTAGAAGGCAATCTCGCCGAGTTGCTGGGTCGCGCCGAGGCAGTCACCTGTGTAGCCGCCTAGCCAGCGCTTGAACCGGGCCGCCAGCCAGAGCGTGGCGACGGCGGCCAGCCCGCAGCCGGCGAGGGCCTTTTCGGCCGGCAACCAGGCCAATGCGACCACGACGAAGAACAGCGCAACCAGCATCCCGCCGCCGGAAATCCGGGTCGCCAACGGCTTCGCCCTGGCCAGCAGGTCGTCGCGCACATAGTCCATGGTCGCCAGCAACGCGGTCGAACAAAAGCGCGACACGGCGTGACCGGCGAGCAAGGCAAGGGGGACCAGCGCGCCGTCCAGCGAAATCAGCAGCGTGAACTTGCCGAGCAGCGCCAGCACCGTCGCCACCACGCCGTAGCTGCCGACCCGCGAGTCCTTCATGATCTCCAGGATGCGCAACCTGTCCCAGCCGCCGCCGAGACCATCCACCGCATCGGACAGACCGTCCTCGTGGAAGGCGCCGGTCGCGTAAATGGTCGCCGCCATAGACAGCAGGACGGCAACCGGCTGCGGCCAGAATAAGGCGGCGCCGAGGTAAACCATCGCGCCAATGCCGCCGACGAGCAGGCCGACCGCCGGGAAGTAGCGCGCCGAGCGGTTCAGCGCCTCGCTCGAATGGCCGACCCAGCCGGGCACCGGCAGCCGCGTGAAGAAGCGGACGGCGCCGAAGAAATACTCCAGTTCGCGGCGGAACATCAGCTTCTTTCGGAAACCCCGGCCGACGCGAAGCTGGCCATCTCATTGAGAAAGCCCGCCGCCGCCCGCACCAGCGGCCAGGCCAGCGCGGCGCCGGTGCCTTCGCCAAGACGTAACCCAAGGTCGAGCAGCGGTTCGACGCCCAGCGCCCGCAACTGCGCCGCGTGGCCCGGCTCGGCCGAGCGGTGGCAGAAGATGCAGTAGTCGAGCAGCGCCGGGGCCATTCGCGCCGCGATCAGGGCCGCCGAACCGACGATGAAGCCGTCGATCAGCAGGGTCATCCTCGCTTCCGCCGCGGCGAGCATGGCGCCGACCATCATGGCGATCTCGAAGCCGCCGAATTCGGCCAGCACCTGCAGCGGATCGTCGTTGCCGCCCGTGCCGCGGTAGCGCGTCAGCGCCCGTTCGAGGAGCGCCCGCTTGCGCGCCAGCCCGGCATCGTCCAGCCCGGCGCCGCGCCCGATGCAATCCACGAGCGGCGCGCCGGTCAGGCAATGGGTGAGCAGCGCGGCCGAGGCCGTGTTGCCGATGCCCATCTCGCCGAAACCGACGAGACTGCAGTTGTTGGCGGCAAGATTGCGGCTGATCTCCGCCCCACGCTCGATGGCGCGCGCGCATTGATCCATCGTCATCGCCGGCTGCTCGATGTAGTTGGCGGTGCCGGGCGCCACCTTGGCGTGGATCAGCCGGTTGCGCTTGCCGAAATCATGCGCCACGCCGGCATCGATGATCGCCAGAAAGATCCCGTTGTGCCGCGCGAACACGTTGATCGCGGCGCCGCCGTCGAGAAAGTTTTCGACCATCTGCCAGGTCACTTCCTGCGGATAGGCCGAAACGCCCGCCTTCGCGGCGCCATGATCGCCGGCGAAGACCAGCAGATGCGGCTGGTCAAACTCGGGATCGAGACGCTGCTGGATCAGGCCAACCTTCCTGGCGATCGTCTCGAGCTGACCGAGAGCCCCGAGCGGCTTGGTCTTCCGGTCGATCTTGTCCTGCAGGGCGGCGGCCAGCCCCTGGTCGGGGGCGGTGATGTTGAAACTGAAATGCATCCGATTCTTCCCGTCAAAAAAAGCAAAAGGGCCTCGCGGCGGCGTTCATGAAACGCGACCGCGAAGCCCTGTCCACAGGCTCCCTGAACCCGATTCGCTACGTCTTCTGGCTTTCGGATCGTCCGGCCTGCCGCGCCTTCCCGGCCGGGTTTGTCCCGTGACCAGTGACATCCTGCGACAACCGTCCCCGATTACAGCGGCGGGCCCGCCCCGGAATGGAGAAGAACTCGCACCGGGTTCCGTTTCAGCGAATCGGGGCGGATTATCCGGCTTGCCGGGCAGGCGCGCAATCACCTACAGTGCGTGCCATGAAAGAACTGATCCTTGGCGGCGCCCGTTCGGGCAAAAGCCTGCTGGCCGAAAAACGCGCCGTGGAATCCGGCCTGCGCGTCGTCTACCTGGCCACCGCCGAAGCCTGCGACGGCGAAATGGCCCGTCGCATCGCCCACCACCGCGAACGCCGCCCGAGCGATTGGGGCTGCGCCGAGGAAAAGCTGCAACTGGCCGCCAAACTGCGCGAACTGGCCGCGCCGGACACCTGCGTACTGGTCGATTGCCTGACGCTGTGGCTGTCCAACGTGCTCTTCGCCGGCCAGGCGGCGGCCCAGGCCGAAGCCGGCGCGGCGATCGCCTGCCCGCTGCTGCAAGGCGAGACCGCCGCCCTGATCGAACTGCTCCCATCCCTGCCCGGCCACATCGTTCTGGTGTCCAACGAAGTCGGCTGGGGCATCGTGCCGATGCACCCGGTATCGCGGATATTCGCCGACGAACAGGGGCGGCTCAACCAGCGCGTCGCCGCCGTTTGCGATCAGGTGACACTGGTCGCGGCGGGGTTGCCGTTGAGGCTGAAAGGCTGAAACCAACAGTTTCCGGCCAGCGAATTTGGGCTAGTTTTGGGGGTCGACCGCAACTGACAGGGGTAACGGCAGATTTCGACCTTCAGCCGACTGCCAAGTCCGTAAGAGCCGACGCTACGTTCAGAATCACCGGCCTGTGCGGCTCTATGCGCCAGGTCCGGTGGAATGATGGGTTGGGCCGCTTTTACTCGTAGTGCGTCCACATGCGCAACACGCGAACCACATGCTCCTTTGGAAAGACTTCATAGACCAAACGATGTTGGATATTGATGCGTCGTGAATAAGCGCCGGATAAATCGCCGACGAGCTTTTCGAATGGCGGCGGATTCTGAAAGGGATCGGCAGCGAGCACAGCCAGGAGTTCCAGCGCTTTGGCCTTCAAACCTGCGGCCGCCAGTTTCTTTGCATCCTTCTGCGCATGCCTCGAATAGACAACCTGCCAATTCACCACTTAAGCTCCTTGGCGCTCTTGTCAAGAGGCTCGGCCATACCGTCCTTAATGGATTCGCGCATACCTGGAACGGAAAGCAGGTATAGGGTTTCCTGGATTGCGTCCCAATCTTCGGTTGATAGCAGAACGGCTCCTCTTCGCTTCCCCGCGATGTGAATTGGCTGATGTGACTCGGCGGCCTGATCGATAAGCCGATACAGGTTGGCGCGAGCTTCGCTTGCAGTGAGAGTAGCCATCTTCGTTCTCCGTGTAGGATATCTTCATGGTACGTAATAGCGTACGCCATGTCAATTGCCCCTCTGAAAGGACTGTCGCCGAGAGACCCAACGCTGGGCTTCAGGCGCGGCGAGTAGCCGGAGCGAGGTACGAGCGCGGAGGCTACCCGGCCAACGACAAGGCGCAGCTTGCTGTGAATGGCCAGGCGATCGGTCGGAAACGCCGCTTGCTGCGGTCTGCTACCCCGTTTCATGGCGGTGCCCGGGGCTGCGGTCGGGTCAACGGCAAGAGCCAGGCCGTGACCTGAAGGGGTCCGCCGCAGTGCGGGCAGGACATGGACTCACCACCCCGGCAACACCCCCGCCAACCGCCCCCAATCCAGCGCAACTTCAACCGCATCGGCCAAGCGGTCCAGATCGGCTTCGCGGCGTGCGGGGTAGTCGACTGGGCTGCCTGCTTCCAGTCCGGCCCAGGCCAGCACGGCGTTGAGGGCGGCGGGGTGGTCGAAGAGGCCGTGGCAGTAGGTGGCGAGAATCTGCTCGTCGGGCGAGAGGACGCCTTCTGGGCGGCCGTCGGCGAGGTGGACGGCGGGATGGGCGAGTGCGGGACCTTGGGTGACACCGAGGTGGATTTCGTAGCCGGTCATGGCTGGCCGGCCCTGTAGCGCCAAGTGACCGCTCACATTGCGCAGTTGTTTTTCGGCGGCGAGCGTGGTTTCGGCGTCCAGCAGGCCGAGGCCCGGCGTGCTGCCGGGCGCGCCTTCGCGGCCGAGCGGGTCGTGGATGGCGCGGCCGAGCATCTGGTAGCCGCCGCACAGGCCGATGAGTTTGCCGCCGTAGCGTAGATGCTTTTTGATCGCCGCTTCCCAGCCTTGCGCGCGCAGCCAGTCGAGGTCGGCGCGCACCGCCTTGGAGCCGGGCAGGACGATCAGGTCGGCCGCCGGCATGGCGTCGCCCGGCCCGACCCAGCGGAAGTCGACCTCGGGGTGCAGGCGCAGGGGGTCGAGGTCGTTGTGGTTGGAGATGCGCGGCACCACCGGCGCGACAATTTCTATTTTTGCCTGTTTTTCGGGGTCGACCGCAACAGCCGCGATGGCGTCCTCGGCGTCGAGCAGCAGGCCGTGCAGGTAGGGCAGGACGCCGAGCACCGGCTTGCCGGTGCGTTGTTCCAGCCAGTCGAGACCGGGCTGGAGCAGGCTGATGTCGCCGCGAAAACGGTTGATGACAAAGCCGATGACGCGCTTCTGCTCGGAGGGCGACAGCAGGTCGAGCGTGCCGACCAGATGGGCGAAGACGCCGCCGCGGTCGATGTCGGCGATCAGGATCACCGGGCAGTCGACGGCCTCGGCGAAGCCCATGTTGGCGATGTCGCGGTCGCGCAGGTTGATCTCGGCCGGCGAGCCGGCGCCTTCGACCAGCACGCAGTCGTAAGCTGCGGTCAGCCGCTCCCAGGAGGCCAGCACCGCGCCCATCGCCCGTGGTTTGTAGGCGTGGTAATCGCGGGCATCGAGGTCCATCGCGACCTGGCCGTGGATGATGATCTGCGCCGTCTGGTCGGTCGTCGGCTTGAGCAGCACCGGGTTGAAATCGGTGTGCGGCGCCAGCCCGGCGGCCAATGCCTGCAAGGCCTGGGCGCGGCCGATCTCGCCGCCGTCGACGGTCACCGCCGAGTTCAGCGCCATGTTCTGCGGCTTGAACGGCGCGACCTTGACGCCGCGCCGCTTGAGGATGCGGCACAGCGCGGCGACCAGCGTCGTCTTGCCGGCATCGGAGGTAGTGCCTTGAACCATCAGGGCGTTGCGTATCATCGTCCGAACTCGAAGAAAGGCGCCATTATGTCTGCAAGCACGCCACGTTATGAATCGGGCAAAATGGGAACATCACTCAAACAGCAGATCACCGATGAAACACGATCTACCCAATTTCGCCTTGCTCATTGATGCCGATAACGACACGCCCGACATCATTGCCCCGATCATCGAGGAAATCACCCGCGATGCCAGGCTGTCGGTACGCAGGATCTATGGCGACTTCACGTCGCCGAACCTGGCCAAATGGCGCGAGGCGCTCGCCAACCACGGCATCCAGCCGGTCCAGCAATACCGCAACTCGGTCGGCAAGAACGCCAGCGACAGCGCATTGATCATCGACGCGATGGATTTGCTGCATAGCCGGCGTCTCGACGGCTTCTGCCTGGTCAGCAGCGATGGCGACTTCACCCGCTTGGCCTCGCGGATTCGTGAAGACGGGCTCGCCGTTTTTGGTTTTGGGCGAAAACACGCACCCAAGGCCTTTGTCAGCGCCTGCGAGCGCTATACCTATGTTGAGAATCTCGGCGTCGCTCCAGTGCTCTGTGAGCAAGGAAGAACAAACGCGCTGCCTGCGACTTCTGTGCCGAAAGTGCAGCAGGAAACAAACGGAACGCCGAAGACTCGGCCTACTGATCCCGCAATTACCGAAAAAAACAAACTCAGGAATCTGCTGCTGCGTGCTTATACAAACGTGGCAGATGACGATGGCTGGGCCTTGGTTTCGCGCATCGCACTCTATCTGCGAGCCAATCATAGCGATTTCGACCCGCGCAGTTACGGAGCAAGCAATTTTGTCAAACTCCTGCAAGCCAGTGGCAGCTTCGAACTGAAACAGCGCAAGCAGGGCAATGGCACCGCACACTTCTGTCGTCCAACCAAGCGCCCCATGGCCCCGGTATATCTCTCGGCGTTACAAGATGCCGTCCTGGCCGGCAGGGGAGAAGACGGATGGACAAACCAGGTAGCCATCGGTGCTTACCTGAGAGAGCACGGACGGAGCCTGCAAGAGTCCGGTTGCACCAGCCTGACCGAAGCCCTGCATGCCGCCGGTTCGTTCGAGATGCGTGACGCCGAAGGTGCGAGCAGGGAATTCCGGCTCCGCAAGGCTAATGCCTGAAGACCGGCGTATCGGTTTGCTTCCGTCTGCCCGCTCGATCTGTCTGCCACCGGCAACCCCGATGGATGGCCGGTGCCGCCGATCTCCGGTGCGCTGGCCGCTCCCCCTCGCCGTCTGGAAACCCTGATGAAATTCGCACATTTTCTGACGTTGACCGCAACCGTCGCGCTGCTGCCCGCCGCGCACGCCGAACTCGTCTTCAAGGACGAGACCGGCCATGAAATTCGTCTCAGGGCGCCGGCCAGACGCATCATCACCCTCGCCCCGCACGCTACCGAGCTGCTCTACGCCGCCGGCGCCGGCGACCGGCTGGTCGGCACCGTCGAATACAGCGACTGGCCGCCGGCGGCGAAGCAGATCCAGCGCATCGGCAGCTACGACCGCTTCGACCTCGAAGCGATCAGCGCCCTCAAGCCGGATCTGGTGATCGCCTGGGAGTCGGGCAATCCGACGGCCCAGGTGGCCAAGCTCAAGTCCCTCGGCCTGACCGTCTACACCACCCAGCCCAACCGCATGGCAGACATCGCCGGCCAGCTCGAACGCTACGGCCAGCTTGCCGGCAGCGCGGCCACGGCCGA